>NZ_JBEOWJ010000065.1:0-29182 GCF_040295965.1 Streptosporangium sp. NPDC002544
GAAACGCTCATATGGGAGCGCTCCCATGTTTGGCCTGTTTCGTGCGCGTGTACAGGACGTTTCCCCAGGCCGTACCGCTGACCTGCTCCTGGGCACGAAGAATTCAGCGGATGTATGAAAATTTCAGTGGTGCGGGCAGGTCGCCCTCACGGGTGGGGATGCCGGACCACCACCTTTATCGGCGCGATCCCCGGCTTTTCGAAAGAGCGGTTCGGCGTGCCACCGCTTGACTTACCGCCGGTCCGATCCAGGTTTTCCGGCCGCTTGCGGTCACATGTGGTGCAGGTCGTGTCGCATTAGCCCGATCGGGACGGCCGGCCGTCAAGGGAGACGCCGAGCGGCTTTAGGACGGGAAAATCCACGCAGACTCCGCCCCTCATCGGACTCCGGAGAGCAGGTGTATCTCCCACGATTTGCCGCAATACATTCGCTACCTTGACATATACCGAATCTATACCGGGGTCACCGATTCTACTGACCGTACGGGAGCCGGTCCGGCACGCATATCGCGCGGTGATGCGCGCCGGGCATCCGGTCATCAACAGGGAAGGGGCGGCGGTGGAGTTTCGGGTCCTGGGACCGGTCGAGGTGATGGCCGGTGGCGTACCGGTCCCACTGGGTGGGACCAAACCGCGGACGCTGCTGGCGGCACTGCTGCTCGAACACGGTCACGTGGTGCCGCTGCCGCGCCTGGTCGACGTCATCTGGCCGGACAGTCCGCCCGGCAGCGCGCGGGCGACGATCCAGACGTACGTCAAGACGCTGCGCCAGGCGCTGGCCCGGCACGGCGCGAACGACGTGATCGTCACCCGCACGCCCGGCTACCTGGCCAGGATCCCCGCCGGGACGCTGGACGCGGACCGCTTCGCGGGCCTCGTCGGCCAGGCCAGGGGGGCGGCCACCGCCGAGGAGCGTTTCGGGCTGCTCGGCGACGCGCTTGGGCTGTGGCGGGGGCCCGCCTTGGCCGGGCTACAGACGTCCCTGCTGGCCGGGGAGATCGCCCGGCTCGAACAGCTCCGGCTGTCGGCGACCGAGGAGCGGATGGCCGCCGGCCTGGACCTGGGCGAGCACGGCCGGCTCGTCGCCGAACTGGCAGCGCTCGTTGGCCACCACCCCGCCAACGAGCGGCTGCGCGGCCAGTACATGACCGCGCTCTATCGCCTCGGCCGCCAGTCGGACGCGCTGGCCAGCTTCCGCGAAGGCCGCCGGGTGTTGGCCGAGGAGCTGGGAGTCAGCCCGGGGCCCGAGCTGGCCGCCCTGAACCAGGCGATCCTGCGCGGCGACCCGGCCCTGCGGGCGCCGACGGCGGACCGGTCCATCCGGGTGGCGGTGCCCGCCCAGTTGCCGCTGGCGCCGGCCGACTTCACCGGCCGCACGGCCGAGATCTCTGCCCTGGTCGTCCAGCTGACCGAGCCCGCCCCCGCCATCCAGGTCATCGCCGGACGCGGCGGCGTCGGCAAATCGGCGCTCGCCGTCCATGTCGCCCATCACGTGGCGGCCGGTTTTCCCGAGGGCCAGTTGTACGCGGAACTGCGCGGTATGACCGACGCCCCCGCCGAGCCGGTCGAGGTCCTCGGCCGCTTCCTCACGGCGCTCGGCGTGGCATCGGCCGCCATACCCGCGGGCACCGAGGAACGGGCTGACATGTACCGGGCGCTGCTCGCCGGGCGCCGGGTGCTGGTGCTGCTGGACGACGCCGCCGGTGAACGGCAGGTACGCTCCCTGCTGCCAGGCGGCGACGGCTGCGCCGTCATGATCACCTCACGCAACCGCCTGGGCGGCCTGTCCGGCGTCCGCCGTACCGACCTGGAGGTGCAGGACCCCGCCGAGGCCGTCGACCTGCTCGTGCGGATCGTCGGCGCCCCCCGCGTGGCCGCCGAAGCGAAAGTGGCCAAGGAGATCGTCGAGCTGTGCGGCCGGCTGCCGCTGGCCATCCGTATCGCCGGGGCCCGGCTGGCCACTCGCCAGCGCTGGCCACTGCGGCTGCTGGCCGACCGACTGTCCGACGAACGCCGCCGCCTGGACGAGCTGGCCATCGCCGACCTGGAGGTGCGGGCCGGACTGGAGCTCGGCTACCGAGGGCTGGACCCGGCCGCTCGCCAGGCGCTGCGCCGCCTCGGTCACCTGGGCGTCTCGGAGTTCGCACCGTGGATCGTCGGCTGGCTGACCGGCACCTCAGCCCAGGACGCCGAGGCCCTGGTCGAATGCCTCGTCGATGCCCAGGTGGTGGACTTCAGCCGGGTCGACGACCTGGGCGCACCCCGGTACCGCGTCCACGACCTGGTCCGCATCCACAGCCGGGAGCGGGCCGAGGCGGAGGAACCGGCGGAGGCGCTGGAGGCGGCCGTCGGCCGGGTGCTGGGCGGCTGGCTGACGCTCGCGGGCCACGTGACCGCAGACGCGCCATCCGATGAGATCGGCTGGCCGTCTCCCGCGATCGACGCGGCGCCGCTGGACCGCGACCTGGTCGCGAGCGTGCTGGCCGACCCGCACGACTGGTTCGCCATCGAACAGCCCACGCTCGTCGTCGGCGTGGAGCGGGCCGCCGCGCTCGGCCTGCACGACCTGGTCTGCCAGTTCGCCTCGGCCCGGCTGGGCCCATCGTTCCTGGGTGTCAACCGGTTCGAGGCGCGCGAACGGATCGATCAGGCCGCCCTGGCCGCGGCCCGCCGAGCGGGCAACCGGTACGGCGAGGCCACGATGCTGGCCGAACTGGGCCGCCTGCGCTACGACCAGGACCGCTTCCCCGAGGCGCGCCGAGTCCTGGACGAGGCGTTGACCGCCTTCCGCGACCTGGGCGACGCGCGCGGCCAGGCGGTCACACTGTCCGGTCTGGGCATCATCTGCCGCGAGGCCGGCCGTCTGGTGGAGGCGCTGCACTTTCTGGACGAGGCGGTCGCCCTGCTCAAGGGGTTCGACCACTTCGCCCGAGAGGTCGGCGCCGTCTACCCGGTACGGTTGGCCGCCTCCGTACGGCTGGAGCGCGGTGACTACCCCGCCGCGTGGGCCGGCCTGGAGGAGTCGCTGGCCACCTACCGGCGGACCGGCAGCAGCAGAGGCGAAGGGGTGACGCTGCGCACGATCAGCCTGTTCCACCGGGCGACCGGCGACTACGCCCCGGCGATCGAGACGGCCGAGGCCGCCAGGCGCATCTTCGCCCGGCTCGGCGACAAACTGATGGAGGCGTACTCGGTCCGCACCTGGGCCAAGGCGCAGCTCCGCCAGGGGCACACCGACCGGGCGCTGGCCCCGCTGGAGGGCGTGCTGTCGGTCTGCCAGGCGATGGGCGACCGCTGGGGCCTGGGCGTCACCCTGCGCACTCTGGGCGAACTGCACCTGGCCGCCGGCAACCAGCGCGATGCGGCCTCCTGCCTGGCCGCGGCGATGGACGTGTGGAACGGCATGGACGCCCCGCTGTGGCGCGCCCGCACCGAGCGCGACCTGGCGTTGCTGCACGAAGCCAGGGGCGACTCCGACGCCGCGACGGCCCTGCGCGAGCGCGCCGTCAAGGTCTTCCACGACCACGGAGCCCGCGAGTACGGAGAGCTCACGGCCGGCTGAAAGCCGGCCTCCCGCGCGATTCCATCGAAGTTTCAGCGCCCCGGCACACCCTTCCAGAGTCAGTCGATCTCGACTCTGGAAGGCACTCATGAACCTCAATCGTCTGATCTCCGGTTCCCTTAGCGTGATGGTGGCCGCGGCCATCGGCTTCGCGGGCACCATGATCACCACCACTCCCGCCGACGCCGCCTCGCAGTACGGCGGCCAGATCACCCGCTCCGAGGTGCTGGCCCGCGCCCAGAACTGGGTGGACCGGGCCGTCCGCTACAACCTCACCCGCTTCCCCAGCTCCCTCACGACGGATGCCGAAGGCGCCCACAAGTACGGCCCCGACTGCTCCGGCCTGGTCTCGATGGCCTGGCACATCACCGCGAACTCCGGTAAGGGCGGCAATAGCACCACCGACTTCGAATCGTGGTCCGGTAAGACGTATCTGGGCAGCCTGCACGACCTGAAACCGGGCGACGCGATACTCAAGGGCGGCAATGACGGCCATATCGAGCTGTTCGTCCGCTGGAAGAACGCCGCCGATCACACGGCAGGCGCGTGGACGTACTCGCTGAACGGCGGCGACGACCCGGACGGTGACGGCTGGCGGGACGACTGGGCCAAGGGCCCGACGGTCAACTCGCACGGCCAAAAGGGCGACGAGTCATGGTCGAGCATGCAGAACTACCGCCCGATCCGCTACAACAACATCGTCGACGACCCGGTCCCCGGCCCGGAGGCCGACGCCCTGGGCACCCGACTGGTCGACTTTGACGGTGATGGCAAGAGTGACGTCCTTGGCCTGGGTACGAGCGGCGACGACATGTGGCTGGTGCCGAACACCAGCACGCCGGGCAGCCTGACCCGCGGGGCCAGTATCCATCTGTCGAACGGCTGGAAGATGGTCACCCGGTACTGGCTGGCCGACTACGACGGTGACGGCAGGTCCGACGTGCTCGGCCTGAACGGCAACGACCAGCTCTTCGTGTGGCGCAACACCAGCACTCCCGGCCACCCGTCCTTGGCGGCCTATGTCAGCCTGGGCGCGCAGTGGAGCACGCTGACCAAGCTTGTGATCGCCGACTTCACGGGCGACGGCAAGGTGGACATCGGTGGCTGGGACGCCGCTTCGGCCGACCAGTTCTGGGTCGTTCCGAACACCAGTTCCGGCGGCGCCCTGTCGCGTGGCAACAGCATTCACGTCTCCGACGGCTGGAAGTCCGTCACCAATGTCTGGGTGGCCGACTGGGACGCCGACGGCAAGACCGACCTGCTCGGCCTGAACGGCAACGACCAGCTCTTCGCCTGGCGCAACCTGGCCAGCGGTGGCACCCCGGCGTTCGCCTCGTACGCCAGTCTCGGTGCCCAGTGGAGCACGCTGACCAAGCTCGTCATCGGTGACTTCACGGGCGACGGCAAGGTGGACATCGGTGGCTGGGACGCCGCTTCGGCCGACCAGTTCTGGGTCGTTCCGAACACCAGTTCCGGCGGCGCCCTGTCGCGTGGCAACAGCATTCACGTCTCCGACGGCTGGAAGACGGTGACGAGCTACCTGGTCGCCGACTATGACGCCGACGGCAAGACCGACCTGCTCGGCCTGAACGGCAACGACCAGCTCTTCGCCTGGCGAAGCAGCGCGGCCGGCGGCGTCCCGTCTTTCGCCCCGTACGCCAGCCTGGGCGCCCAGTGGAGCACCTTCGGTCACATGCCCACGAAGCAGTGACCCCCTGATCTTCGGCAGGCCGTCCGATCATCTGACCGGGCGGCCTACCGGGGTGTTCACGACCTACCACCCGAAGGACAGGAAATGATTCTTCTCTCCGATCCCGCGGTCAGCGACATGCCGATAGAGGAATGCGGCGAAGCGCTGATCGACCTGCGCACCGTGGCCGCGCTCCGCGTCGACCCGCGCATGGCCGGCACCGGCACCGCGTACGCGCACCTGCGCCGCAGCGTCGTGGACCGGCTCGTCACCGCCCAGTCGCTGCTGCCGCCCAACCTGTATCTCCTGGTCGTCGAGGGCTACCGCCCGCTTGCCCTACAGGCCCGCTACTTCGGCGCGCACGTCGACCGGCTGCGCGTCACCCGGCCCGGCCAGGACGACGACTGGTACCGGCGGCAGGCCAGCCGCTACATCTCTCCGCCCGAGGTGGCCCCGCACGTGGCCGGCGGCGCCGTCGACCTGACGCTGTGCGACGCCGACGGCGCGGAACTGTGGCTCGGCACCGAGGTCAACGACACCGACACGGAGGCGTGTCACACCGCGAGCACCGAGGTAACACCCGAGGCCATGGAGAACCGCCGCGTCCTGAGCGCGGCGCTCGACAGAGTCGGCATGATCAATTACCCGACCGAGTGGTGGCACTGGTCCTACGGCGACCGTTACTGGGCCTGCGTTACCCAGGCTCCGGCCGCTCGCTATGGCCTCGCCAATTTGCCCGGAATGTGAGGCATTGCGCCCGCCAGGCCAGGCGAGAGCGCGCCCATCCGTCCAGTGGCTCAAGAGAAGTCGCGTGGTCCTCGTCACCGGAGCACTCTGGGCGGCGGTCCTCCGCGCCTCTTTCCTGGCCTGGATCGGCCGGCCGCTGCTCGCATCGTGGCGCCTTCCCTCCTCGCGCTGCTGCGCGCCCACCGGAAGATCCGGGCAATGGAGAGGCTCAAGGCCGCCGACGCCGCGTCGACCAGCGCGCTACCCGCTTCATCGACCCCGGCAAGCTCATCCACCAGCGGCCCACCGACCAGCTCGACGCCGTCGCCGCCGAACTCAACAACCGCCCCCGCAAGATCCTCAGTTGGCAGACCCCCACTGAGCTCTTCGCTAAGCTCATCGCAACAGTCGATTGACCCCGTGTTGCAAAGATCGCTGGAATCCGCCTGTCCGACGCGCCTCGGTCATGGCAACACCCTTCAGGGTTAGGTGTTGCGACCACCTTTAGAACCCAAGCCGTCCGGGTGGGGCCAAACACACACTGGATCTGGCCCCACTTCGATGTTCGGTGGTGAGCCTCCTTGCCACCATCTCGACCTTCTGGGGACCGATTACCTTAAGCCAGACCAGCTCGCTGTCGTTGTTGTGAAGGTGAAGAAGGTGATGGGCGTCAGCTGGCCAGGCTCCGGTCCTCGGCAGATCCCTGACAACGGCCTCGTCGATGAAGTCGCCCTCGACATCCGGGCTGTCCATCGTCACATGGACAACGCCGAATAGCTCGATGACCGCGGTGTCATCGGCTTCGCTTGTGAGGCTGATTCTCGCAGTGCTGGCGGCAGAGTCGGAGTGGACGACGACCGAGTCCAGGAGGTATCCGCGGTAGGCGCTGAGGTCCATGCGCGACACGGTAGACGAGCATCGAGACAGGGGGCGCCCCGCCTCCGCATCGTTATGCTCCCTGGCGAGGCCCACACGACTACCGGGGGTGGGCAGATCTCATTGGTGATCAGAGCGAAGGCGGCCATACAGGTGGCGCCTGAACTCGTCCGAAGGTGGGGCCACCTGTCGTTCCTGAAATCATCATCCGGCACCGCCGGACGAGGAGATCCTGCGGTGGTCTCAGATTTCTCCCGTACGGATGCCCGTGAGGAAGTCGTTCCAGGCAGCAGGGGAGAAGGCGAGCGCGGGACCGGACGGGTCCTTGCTGTCGCGGACGGCGACGACGCCCGGCAGGTTCGTGGCCACTTCCACGCACGCATCCCCACTGTTGCTGTAGCTGGACTTACGGAACTCGGCGCCGGACAGGCCGGGAGGGAGCATGGTCACTCCTCACTCCTTACTGTTCACCACGGCGACGAGCGCTGTGGATCTTTCGGGGGACAGGTACGCGCTGCGGTGAGGCGCTTGAACGTCAGCACGAGCTTCCGCGCGATCGGACGGTTTTCTCGCGTTCCAGCCGTGCGGTACTCGGCGTCAGGTCAGATTTCTCCACTGCGGATGCCTGAGAGGAAGCTGTGCCAGGTCGTTGGGGAGAAGGTCAGTACGGGGCCTGACGGGGCCTGACGGGGCCTGACGGGTCCTTGCTGTCGCGGACGGCGACGACGCCCGGCAGGTTGGTGGCCACCTCGACGCAGCCGTTGCCGCCGTCGCTAAGGGTGGATTTGCGCCACGCGGGAGTGAGTGTCAGATCCGGCATCTTGGCATCCTCCGTGCTTCAGGGGGCAGTGACAATGCGCGGAGAAGGCAGAAATATATGAGGAACGCTTGCCGTAGTGCGCGGTGCAGGCGCATGATGGCCCAACATCACTACTCTGGGTGAGATCATAATGACACTGGATCACTGCTCTGCCTTGCGGATCGAGTTGGTTGGGGCCGTTGGGGCTCCGTTATGGCTTCGTGGTCCGCGCGTCTCCGGGATTGTTCTGCCTGGCGTGCTCGGGTGGCAACACGAAGGTTCCAAGGCTGGGAACGAGCTTGACGAGGCCCAGATCGCGCAGGTAGCGGAGGACATGACGAGCGGTGTTGTTCCCGACGGCATAGTCGCCCATGATCGCCACGATGCTTGGGACCTTGTGTCCGGGTGGCCATTCACCGCTGTGGATGCGCTGCTCGAACGTCTCTGCGACCTGCTCCCACTTAGGTCGGCCAGGCTCGAAATCGATCATGTTAGCGACCGTATTCGTTGTTGGCATGCCTGGGCGACCCCAGACGTGCCTAGACATGCCTAGGCACGCATGGACACGCGTAGGCATGCCTTGCTTGCGAGGTGTCCCCTTCTGAAAGACGGACCCGCCCGACGGTGCAAACGTCTGGACGGGCCCTTGACCAGGAAGTGAGTCCTGATCCGTGAGTAACCCTAGTGCTCCGGCCCTTGACCGGACCATGACAAGCGACTGCGGCTGTTTCGCCGACGCGCCGCCGATGCCGATGGGATGCGCCTCCTGTGGGCATGCCCCCTACGCGCACGGCTGCCTCGACCAACCTGCCCATCACGAGTACATCCAGCCCTCCGGCGCTCTGATGGCCACCCGCCTGCAGGCCCGCCGTAGCGGAGACCTTTCCCTGCCCTGTTTCGAACCGCTCGTACTCGTCGCTCCGGCCGAGGCGATCCCGCTGGTGCCCGCTCAGAGGTCTACCGCGCAGGTCCCGGCTGAGGTGGCCATGCCGGTGGTCGCTCAGTGGTGTGCCCAAGGGGCTCCGACAGAGGCGACCCCATCGATACCCGTCCAGTGTCGTTCCGAGCAGGTCCTGGCTGCCGAGCCCGCCGTACCGGTATCGCCGCCCCGGGTGCCCTGCCACCGTCGCCAGGCACCCCTGGCCAGGTCCGCCCGCACCAGACCGCCCCAGCCCGGGGGCAGGTATCGCTGCATGCCCCGTCCCGGGCGAACGACCGCCTGCGCTCTGCGTCGCGTAGCGGTCACCCCGTCTTCGTACCGGCCGTCCGGTCCGTACGGCGCACCCCTCCGTGTCCTGCCCTGCCCCATGAAGCGGGCCCGTCCTCCGCTACCAACGTCCGGACGGGCCCTTGATCGGATGGAGGTCCAATCAGTGGACGATGTTAGTTCCAGCACCCCAGAGTCGACCATCCCCGGTTGGCGGCTGATCCTCAGTGACGCCGGACGGCTGTGGGCCAGCAGGGAGGAGCCCTTCTCCCTGGCCGCGTTCCATGCCGGAGCCGAACGGACCATCGACGCCGACACCCTCGACACGCTCCGGGCCGAGACCGACCGGCAGGAGGCCATCGCCAAGGAGGCCAATGCCCAGGCGGCCGCCGTCACGGAGACCCCCACCGGGGAAACGCAGGAGCAGGCCACCGGGCAGGTGATCTCATGATCCGGCGACGGCCCGCCCGCCCGCGCGGGCGCCACCGCGACGGCCGGGCCGCCCCTCCCGTGCCGCACTACACCTGGGACCACGAGGCCCGCGCCGAAGCCGCGATGCTGGAGATCACCTGGCCCGGCTGGGCCGTGCTCTACGGCACCGGTAGCCGCCTCTTCCACGCCATCGCCACCTGGCCCACCCCAGAACCGCTGCTCCTCTGTGACCGCACCGTTGAGGGGCTCAAGGCGCAGATGCGCGAGGCCGAGATGACCGCGCTCCTGCACCGCTGGGCGCTCACCTCCACCTCGGCCACTATCGGCCACTTCTGAGCAGGCACGGCGGCCCTCCCTTCCCCGGCCCGGGCCGCCGTGCCGTCAACGCACCGCGCGGGCGCTACAAGGCGCCCGTACGGTGCGTGACGCGTGTCATCCAGCGGCGTCGCCGCTGGTCGATGGACGGCACCTGGGGCGGGCTACGGAGGGGGTGTTCGGCCGCCGATTCCTGGTTGCACGCCGAAAGGGTTGTCGATGGCGTACCGCCAGCGCCCATCTTGCCCGCGTCGGGCGACATCGGTGGCGGTGCCCTCGATGCGGACAGGCCGGCCATCGCGGTCCGTGCCGTCGATGAGCCAGTCGACGATCAGCAAGGCGATGTCGCCCGTGGTGTATACGTGCCGCGGCCGAACGGTGATCGGCAGCCCGAGATCCAAGAATCGTTCATTGGCGGCGTGGACCTCCTGCCCGGTCAGCGGTGAGCCCGGTTCGGGGACGAACATCGCCCCGCTCTCATAAACTTCCGCCACCGCCTCCACGTCACCGGTGTTGAACCGCTCGGCGAACACCATGGGCACGTCCTCGGGACGTTCAGCAAGCTGCCGCATCATCGATGCATGTCCTTCCATGAGGTAGAAATCAGTCAGACGCGGCAACGCTAGGAGGCGCCCTCGTGGCTCACCAAACGGTTGGTCACCCGGTCCGGCAGGGCCTGCCCGACGACCCCCGCGCGCACGTCACCGAACCCACCCCCTCCTGTCCGGTGGAGATCACCCTCGCGGCGCTGCATGGCCGCTGGACGACCCTGGTGATCCGCGAATTCCTGCAAGGCGACCGCACCTTCACCGAACTCCGCCATGCCCTGCCCGCGCTATCGGACAAGGTCCTGTCCGATCGGCTGGCGCACCTGACAGAAGCCGGTGTGCTCGATCGCCGCCGCCGGCCCGGTTGGCCGCCTCGGGTGCACTACACACTCACCTCAGACGGGCACCGCCTCGGCCCCGTCCTCCAAGCACTATGGGACTGGGGCGCACAGCACCAGCCACCACTCCCGTCGGCCGAAGCCCGATAGCGCCACACAAGATCTGTGGGACACGCCTGGCCCTGGCGCTGGGAGCACGCTCCTGGGAATCACCTCGTGCGGGCGCCGATCGTGATGGAGAGCCGTCCGCCGGCCTGGGCGGAGGCCAGTTCGGTCGCCTGGGCCGAGGTGGTGGCCAGCACGACCAGGGCGCCTCGCTCGGACTTCTCGTCCGGGGTGGCCAGGACCGTGACGTCCTCGGCCACGGTTGTCGCCGGGGCGGTGCCGTCCCAGGTCGAGGTGGCGGCGGCGAGCACGTCCACCACGTCACCCGGCGAGAGCAGGCGCGCGGTCTCGGGGTCGGCGACGCGGACCGGGGTGGCGACCGTTCCGGGGCCGTGGGCGGCCAGCAGGCCGGGGCCGAGCAGGCGGACGTCGGTCAGCGGCTCCCCGCGCCGTGCGGGACCGGCCAGGATCTTTCCGGCGAACGGCGTGCCGGGTCTCAGGGCGCCGTCGGGGACGGTGTCGGGCCTCAGGGCCGCGGGTGTCAGGTCGGTCCCCTGCAGCACGCCGCCGGGGAGATCCCTGGCGGCGGTCAGGACGATCACTGAGGCGGTGTCCGGGCGCAGGGCCAGCAGGGCGCATCCCATCGCCAGGGCGGCGACGAGGGCGGCGAGCAGGCGGTGACGGCGGCCGAGGAGGCGGCGCAGGGCGCGCATGGCTGACTCCATGGATGGGAGCCGGGCGGCGCGGTGCCCGTGACGGGATGCCCACCAGGTGGCGGGACAGGGACGACTCCCGCTGGATGGCGGGTTGACGATCTCCATGAAATGGATGATCGCCGAGGTGATGTTTCCTGAGGAACGACTCTTCCCGGGGTACGGGTTCGGTCTGGGAGGTCGAGGCTCTCCAGAACCCCGGAGAGCGGTGATCATTGGGAGGCGGAGGCTCAGCGGCGAGGCGAAGGGGAGCGGTGCCGTGGACCGGGTGGTCCCCCCTTGAGGAAGGACCTTCCCGGCAAGGTGTGGGCTCAGTCGGGGAGGTCGAAGGGGAGCTTGAGGCCGTCGAGGGCGGTGGGGCAGGGGCAGGTGCGGTCTTCGGGGAGGGCGGTGACGACGTCGCCGATCAGGGAGCGCATCCGGGTGACGTTGGTGGCGAAGAAGGCGAGGACCTCCTCGTGGGTGACCCCCTCACCCGCCTCGACCCCGGCGTCGTGGTCGGTGACGAGGGAGATCGAGGTGTAGCAGAGGGCCAGCTCGCGGGCGAGGATGGCCTCGGGGAAGCCGGTCATGCCGACGATCGACCAGCCGTTGCCGCTGAACCAGCGGGACTCCGCGCGGGTCGAGAAGCGCGGGCCCTGGATGACCACGAGGGTGCCGCCGTCGGACACCTCCCAGTCGGAGGAACGCGCGCTGGAGACCGCCGCCTCGCGGCCCGAGGGGCAGTAGGGGTCGGCGAAAGCGACATGGACGACGCCGCCCTCGTCGTAGTAGGTCTGTACGCGGCCGGCGGTGCGGTCGATGAGCTGGTCGGGGACGACCAGGGCGCCGGGGCCGATCTCGGGGCGCAGCGAGCCGACCGCGCTGGGGGCGAGGACCTGGCGCACGCCGAGGGAGCGCAGTGCCCACAGGTTCGCCCGGTAGGGGATGAGGTGCGGCGGGAAGCGATGGTCGCGGCCGTGGCGGGGCACGAAGGCGACCGAGCGCGATCCGATGCGGCCGACGGTGACGACGTCGCTCGGTGGCCCGTACGGTGTGGTGATCTCGACCTCTGTGGCGTCGTCGAGCAACGAGTAGAAGCCCGAGCCGCCGATGACTCCGATGTCCGCGCGAGTGCCCATGGCGCCGAGATTAGCGCCATGGCAGGGTACTTGAGGAGCCCGGGGGACTGCCTGTGGATAACCTCCTGCGGGAGTCCACACGGCGGCCTGTGGATACCGGGCGCCGAGATGAGCGCTCTGGACCGGGCCCCCGATGGCAGCCCTGGCGTCCCTGGGCCTCTCGGCGGCCGGGAGCCTAGGACGCCGCGGGGGCCGGACTGCTCGCCACCTTCGCCGGCTTGGCGTCGGACTTCGAGTCCGACGAGGTCGAGGAGCTCGACGAGTCGGACGACTTCGACGAGCCGGACGAGTCCGAGGAGGTCGACGAGCTCACCGTGCTGGACGAGGACGACCGGCTGTCGGTCCGGTAGAAGCCCGAACCCTTGAAGACGATGCCGACCGCGGAGAACACCTTGCGCAGGTCACCCGCGCAGCTCGGGCACTCGGTGAGAGCGTCGTCGGAGAACTTCTGGACGATTTCGAACTGGTGGTTACAGGCACTGCAGGCGTACTGGTAGGTGGGCACGCGCTCCTCCTCGTATGGTCCGCGCCGATTGGCACTCTAGTGGCGCGACTGCTAATGGTACGCAGCCGACAAGCTTAAACGCGAGTTGGCGTCTTCGCATTCCGAAGGGAGATCTCGATCAGACGCCACGCTCGCCGTACCAGCCCGCGAGTTTGCCCTTGCGGCTGATCGCCCGCATCCGGCGCTCGACGGTGTCCCGGCAGGCGGCCGTCGTCACGACCAGGAGCTGGTCCTCGACCTTGATCCTGGTGGAGTCGGTGGGGACGAACGTCCGGCCCTCCCTGACGATCAGCGTCACCTGGGCGTCGCGGGGCAGTCGCAGCTCGAAGATCTCCACGCCCTGCAGCTTGGACGTCGGCGGCACCTTGACCTGGAGCAGGTCGGCGTTGAGTTCCTCCAGCGGCGCCGACTCGACCTCCAGGTCGCGGGCCTCGTCGGGGGTGGACAGCCCGAGGAGCTTCGCCACGAACGGCAGGGTCGGCCCCTGCAGCAGCGTGTAGACGACGACGATCACGAAGACCTCGTTGAACACGAGCTTGGCCGTGCCGTTCTCGATGGAGGTGGCGGCCCAGGGGATGGTCGCGAGCACGATGGGCACCGCGCCGCGCAACCCGGCCCACGACAGGAACGCCTGTTCCCGCCAGCTGAGCCTGGCGATGCCCGTCAGACGGGTCAGGAAGGCGGAAACCATGATCGACAGAGGGCGGGCCACCGCGACCAGGATCAGCCCGGCGACCAGGCCGGGTACGACCGCGGTCGGCATCTCCGAAGGGCTGACCAGTATCCCGAGCATGACGAAGAGGCCGATCTGGGCCAGCCAGGCCACGCCCTCGGCGAAACCTCGCGAGGACGCGCGGTGTGGCATCCGGGAGTTGCCCATGACCAGCGTCGCGAGATAGATCGCCAGGAAGCCGCTGCCGTGCAGCAACACGGCTCCCGCGTAGGCGACGAACGCGAGGGCCAGCACCGCGATGGGATACAGGCCGGAGACGGGGAGCGCGATGCGGCGTAGCGCGTAGATGCCGAGCGGGGCGACCGCCAGGCCGATGGCCGCGCCCACCACCAGCTCGAAGAGCACGTCGAACAGCGCGACCCCGAGGCTGGGCGAGGTGGCGGTGCTCAGCAGCATCACCGCGATCACCGTGGGCGCGTCGTTGAAACCCGACTCGGCCTCCAGGATGCCCGCGAGGCGCGCGGGTAGAGGCAGGCGGCGTAGTACGGAGAAGACGGCGGCGGCGTCGGTGGAGGCGAGGATCGCGCCGAGCAGCAGCGCGGTCCGCCAGTCCAGGTCGAGGATCAGGTGCACCGAGATCGCGACGGCCGCGATGCTCACCCCCACGCCGACGGTGGCGAGCACCAGGGCGGTGGGAATGGCTCCCTTGACGTGGCTCCAGGTGGTGGTCAGGCCACCCTCGGCCAGGATGATCGCCAGCGCGATCAGGCCTATCTGCTGGGCGAGCTCAGGGTTCTCGAACTGCAGCCCGAGCCCGGACTCACCGAGGAGCACTCCGAAGCCCAGGAAGATCAGAAGGCTGGGCAGTCCGCTCCAGTGGGCGACACGTACGGCGACGACGGCCGCGATGACGACTCCGGCCCCGAGAAGCAGCCAGACGTCCAGCCCCATCTGGTCCCCTCTCTGTCTGTGGGGACCATTGTGTCGCATTCGAAACGGGCGTCACACACGCCCCACGCGCACAGCGGGTCACGGCCCGGGTGCACGCCGGCCCGGGACAGGCGGGGATTGTGTGTTCACGATGCCGGCTCCGGTGACTCACCGTGGTCGGGCACATGTTCCCGGCGCCGGTTGTGGAGGTCTCCGGGTCGGTCGCGTGTCTGAGGCGCCGGCGTCGGAGGTTTCTCGGGCGGCCGGGTGCCCCGCGTGCTGGCTCAGGTGCCCGTGGCGCCCGTCCTGAAGATCCCCTCGGGCGTCGCCGCGTAGCGGACCGCCATGTCGTGCGGCTCGGCGGGCACGTCGTCGAGCAACTCGCCCTCGTGCAGCAGCGCCACGGTCGGCACGTTCGGGCCGACCCTGGCCAGTGCCCGGTCGTAGGAGCCGCCGCCCCGCCCGAGCCGTACCCCGGTGGACCTGTCCACCGCCAGCGCGGGCACGATCACCAGTGCCGCGGTCCTGATCGCGTCGACGCCGCGGCGGGTGTCGACCGGTTCCATGATCCCGAAGCGGCCGGGGGTCAGGGTGTCCGGGCCGTCGTACACGGCCCAGTCGAGATCGGCGTCGTCGCGGAGCACGGGCAGGATCACGGTCGCGCCGTGCTTCCACAGGGCGAAGACCAGCCCGTGGGTCGCGGGCTCCGTCCCGATCGACCAGTAGCACGCGACGAGCCCGGCCATCTGGACCCAGGGCCGCTCCAGCAGGGATTCCCTGATCTGGACGGAGGCCGCATGGCGCCGCTCATCGGGGATCGCGGCCCGCGCCGCCTCGACAGTGGCACGCAGCCTCAGCTTGTCCACGGGTCCCTCCACTATGGTTTCGGTTATGGCCGACTTCGATGCTGTGACGAAAGCCGTTGTCCCCGCGGCGGGTCTGGGCACCCGTTTTCTTCCGGCGACCAAGGCGACCCCCAAGGAGATGTTGCCGATCGTCGACAAGCCCGCGATCCAGTATGTCGTCGAGGAGGCGGTCTCCGCCGGACTGCTCGACGTCCTCATGGTCACCGGGAAGAACAAGCGTTCCATCGAGGACCACTTCGACCGGGCGATCGAGCTTGAGGAGGCCCTGGAGGCCAAGGGCGACGACGAGCGCCTCTCCCAGGTACGCGAGCCCGCGGACCTGGCCACCATCCACTACGTACGGCAGGGCAGGCCGCGCGGCCTCGGCCACGCGGTCCTCTGCGCCAAGCAGCACGTGGGCGACAGCCCCTTCGCGTGCCTGCTCGGTGACGACCTCATCGACTACCGCGACGAGCTCCTCAAGCGCATGATCGAGGTACGCGGCGTGTACGGCGGCAGCGTCATCGCGCTGATGGAGGTCCCCAGGGAGCAGGTCTCCCTGTACGGCTGCGCCGCCATCGTGCCCACCGGCGAGGACGACGTGGTCAGGGTGACCGACCTGGTGGAGAAGCCCCCCGCGGACGAGGCCCCGTCCAACTGGGCGGTCATCGGCCGGTACGTGATCGACCCGGCCGTCTTCGAGGTCCTGGAGAACACCCCGCCGGGGCGCGGCAACGAGATCCAGCTCACCGACGCCCTGCGTACCCTCGCCGGGCGCGGCAACGACCAGGGCGGCCCGGTGCACGGAGTGCTGTTCCGAGGCCGCCGCTACGACACCGGCAACAAGCTCGACTACCTCCGTACGGTGGTGCAGTTCGCCGCCGACCGCCCCGACCTGGCACCGGAGTTCCTGCCCTGGCTCAAGGAGTTCCTGGCCGCGCGATGAGCTCCATGAGATCGGTCGACGACCACCTTTCCGACATCCTGCGTACGGTCCGGGTCCTCGCTCCGCTGGAGGTGGAGCTGGAGCAGGCGCTGGGCACCACGCTGGCCGAGGAGGTCACGGCCCCGGTTCCGCTGCCGCCCTTCGACAACTCCGCGATGGACGGCTACGCCGTGCGGGCCGAGGACGTCGCCGGCGCCCCGGTGACGCTCCCGGTGATCGACGACATCGCGGCCGGCGACGGCCGGATGCAGGCCATCGGCCCCGGCATGGTCATGCGGATCATGACGGGGGCCCCGATGCCCGCCGGGGCCGACGCGGTGATCCCGGTCGAGTGGACCGACGGCGGTACCGCGCAGGTGGTGATCAACCGCTCCGCGCCGCCGGGGAACGCCATTCGCAGGTCGGGAGAGGACGTGCGCGCCGGTGACGTCGTGCTGCCCGCGGGTACCCCGATCGGGCCCGCGCAGCTCGGAGTGCTGGCCGGGGTGGGCCGTCGCCGGGTGCTGGTGCGGCCCCGTCCGAGGGTGGTGGTGATATCCACCGGGGCCGAGCTGGTCGAGCCCGGCCTGCCCCTGGGCGACGGCCAGATCTGGGAGTCCAACAGCTTCGCCCTGATCGCCGCGGTCCGCGAGGCGGGCGGCGAGGGCTACCGGGCGGGGATCGTCGTCGACGACGCCGCGCGGTTTCTCGACCAGCTCGACGCGCAGCTCCTGCGGGCCGACCTGGTGATCACCAGCGGCGGTGTCTCGATGGGGGCGTACGAGCCGGTCAAGGAGGCCCTCGGGCCGCTCGGCACGGTCCGCTTCGAGCGGGTCGCCATGCAGCCGGGCATGCCCCAGGGCTTCGGCGTGGTCGGCGAGGACCACATCCCGATCTTCACGTTGCCGGGCAACCCGGTGTCGTCGTTCGTGTCGTTCATGGTGTTCGTCCGGCCCGCGCTGCGGAAGATGGGCGGTCTGGCCGCCGAGCCCACGGCGACCGTGCGGGCGGTCACCACCGGGCCGCTCCGCTCGCCCCAGGGCAAGCGCTCCTACCTGCGCGGCGTGCTCGGCCCCGGCGGCACCGTCGACCCGGTGCGCAGGCAGGGCTCGCACCAGCTCGCCGCCCTGGCCTCGGCCAACGCCCTGATCGTGGTCCCCGAGGACGTCGTCGAACTTCCCGAGGGCGCGAGTGTGGAGGTCATCCCACTGTGACTGGATTCACGCACATCGACGAGACCGGCGCGGCGCGCATGGTGGACGTCTCGGCCAAGGAGGTCTCCGTCCGTACGGCGACCGCCACCGGCAGGGTGCTGCTCTCGGCCGAGGCCGTGGCGCTGCTGCGGTCGGGGGAGGTCCCCAAGGGCGACGCGATCGGCACCGCGCGGATCGCCGGGATCATGGGGGCCAAGCGGACCCCCGACCTGATCCCGCTCTGCCACCCCATCGCGCTGCACGGGGTCAAGGTCGAGCTGGCCGTGGTCGACGACGGTGTGGAGATCACGGTACGGGTCAAGACCGCCGACCGTACCGGGGTCGAGATGGAGGCGCTGACCGCGGTCTCGGTCGCCGCGCTCGCTCTGATCGACATGGTCAAGGCGGTCGACCCGGCCGCCGTGATCACCGATGTCCGGGTCGAGGAGAAGACCGGCGGCAAGACGGGCGTCTGGACCAGGGGAACCTCATGAGAGCCCTGGTGATCACCGCGTCCAACCGGGCCGCCGCCGGGACGTACCAGGACACGTCCGGGAAGCTGCTGGCCGGGCTGCTCGCCGAGGCCGGGTGCGAGGTGGACGGGCCGAGGGTGGTTCCCGACGGCGAGCCGGTCGAGGCGGCGCTGCGCTCCGGGGTGGCCGAGGGGTACGACGTGATCGTCACCACCGGCGGCACCGGGCTGACCCCGGCCGACCTCACCCCGGAGATGACCCGGCGGGTGATCGACAGGGAGGTCCCCGGCATAGCCGAGGCGATCCGCCAGGTCAACCGGGAGAAGGTGCCCACCTCGATCCTGTCGCGCGGGCTCGCCGGGCAGGCGGGCGGCACGCTGATCGTCAACCTGCCCGGTTCCTCCGGAGGGGTGCGTGACGGCATGGCCGTGCTGGCGCCGGTGCTCCGGCATGCCGTGGACCAGATCCGCGGGGGAGACCACCCTCGCTGACTCGTACCTTCACGCGGGCCCGTCGCCTCCCATAGCACGGTGGGTGGTGTTGGGGGGATGATGGAGGGCGTGGATCGACTTCGTGGCTGGCCGGTGACCCTGACGGAAGGTCCGGTAGGACTTCGACCGCTGCGGCTGCGGGACGTACGCGTCTGGCGGGAGTCGCGGCTGCGCAACGCGAACTGGCTCCGTCCCTGGGAGCCGAGCAATCCTGAGACCCCCCTCTTCAAGACCGGCCTCGGCCCCTACATCTCGATGGCCGGAACCCTCCGCAGGGAGGCCCGGCAGGGCCTCGCACTACCGTGGGTGATCACCTACGAGGGCGCCTTCGCCGGGCAGCTCACCGTGGGCGCCATCGTCTGGGGCTCCGCCAGGTCGGCACAGATCGGTTACTGGGTGGACGGCGCGCTGGCCGGTCGCGGGATCACCCCCACCGCGGTCGCCATGGCGGTCGATCACTGCTTCTTCACCACGGGGCTGCACCGGGTCGAGGCCAATATCCGTCCGGAAAATCACGCAAGCCGCAGAGTGGTTGAAAAACTTGGTTTTAGGGAAGAGGGCATCAGACGTAGGCATTTGCACATCGATGGTGCCTGGCGTGACCACATTTGTTACGCGCTCACGGTCGAAGACGCGCCGAGAGGGTTGCTTGTGCGGTGGCGGCGGGCCCGTGAGGCGGCCGCTCATGGCGGCACTCCGCACGAAGAGGTTTGAAGATCTCACGACACACCGCATCGAATGCTCGTCAAATAGTGACACGCGGTCTTACGGTGCGTGACATGAGCACATCGAAGGCGCCGGGAGACCACCCGCGTCTTCATGCTGCCCGGAGGTGGCCGTGAGCAGCGTTGTCCTGTATTTGGCCATTGTCATTATGTGGCTGTGCGTGCTCGTGCCCATGTGGCTGCGCCGCGACCGCAACACCCTGGTCGAGACGACCAAGGACCCCGAGTCGTACGCCTACGACGAGGATTCCACCGAGACCCTGGTCGAGCCGCCGCACGCATCCTCCCCGGAGTCCCCGGCCGAGTCCTCCTCGGGGGGCCTTTCCGCCACCGGGACCATGCCGGAGTTCCCGCCGGGCGACGACGCGTCGCCGCCCGCCGACCGGGAGATCTCGACGGGTGCCCAGACCGCGCCCGAGACCCCGCCCGCCCGCCGGCCCAACCCGCGGAGGGTCGCGGCCGAGCGCCGTCGCGCCGAGCTCCGCCGCAGGGGGAGGCAGGTGGCCAAGCGCAGGCGGCTGACCTTCTGGTGCGTGCTGCTCCTGCTCGCCTCCGTGGTGACGGCCGCCGTCCAGGTCATCCCCTGGTGGGGCGTGGCGCCCTCCGTGGTGCTTCTGGGGGCCTATCTGGCCATTCTCCGGGTCACCGTGCAGATCGACGCCGAGCAGCGGAGAGCGGCCGCCAAGGCCCGCGCGGAACGTGCCAGACGCGCCCGCCGCCGCGCCGCCCTGCTGGAGGCCCAGCGCCCGGTGGCCGAGGTCATCGACCTGACCGCGCTCCGCGACGAGCTCTTCGATCAGTACGCCGAGACACCCCGCCGCGCGGTCGGCGACTGACGGTGGCTCTGGATGGCGCGAGTGCCCCCGGAAGTTTGCTAATCTAGTCCACGTCTTGGGGATGTAGCGCAGTCCGGTAGCGCACTTCGTTCGCATCGAAGGGGTCAGGGGTTCGAATCCCCTCATCTCCACCAGGTCAGAGGCCACTTCCGAAAGATCGGGAGTGGCCTTCTGCGTTGCTGAGTGACCAACTGAGTGACTACGCCTCACGGGGTGGCTGCGGCTCCCCAACCGTCGTACTCGGCGTGATACCGAGCCGCAAGGTCGTCGAACAGGTTGCCCGTCTCCCGCACGAAGTCAGGCGAGATCACTGCGGTCGTTTCACAGGTCACCGGCCAGCTGTCCGGATGCTCCGGGGAGGGCTTCCCGACCTCGGGACGCAAGCCGTAGCCGGCGCCGTTGGCCTCCTTGGCGATGCTCTGAGCGGCATCGAGGGTCGGGGCGTACAAGTAGAAGTCCACATGACGAGGCTGCTCAAGATCAGCTCCTGCCTTGGTGAGCTGATGCATCACCATCAGGTCCTTGTACTTGATCCCAAGCTCTGGTGACCGCTCTTCCAGATCAACTTGCTCATGCTTCTTTCTCCGGAACGGCCACATGCGACATCCTTCGTAATCTTGTTCGGATTGGCGATCATAGTCAGTCCGGGAAAAGCTGGTCCATGGCCTCAGCTCCTTCCAGGAGCATCGGGCGGAGCTGCTTGCGGTAGACGGTCTCGGTGACCGAGGTGTTGCGGTGGCCGACCAGGCGGGAGATGTTCTCCAGGGGTACTCCGGAGTCCGACAGCAGCGAGACGAAGCTGTGCCGCATCTCCCGGGGTGTCCACTCCTTCTCGTTCAGACCGGCCTTCTTGAGCACCGCCCGGAACGAGCGCCGGACGTTGTGCGCGTCGAGCTCCGTGCCGACTTTGGACGCGAACACGAGGCCGTTGTCCTGCCAGTCGTCACCGGCCGCCCGCTTGGCCACCTCCTGACGCTCACGGTGGAGTTTGAGCGCGTCAGCGCAGCGCCTCGGCATGGCCAGTGTTCGCCGGGACTTGCGGGTCTTGGTGTCGCCGCCCTCTCGCACCGACCGCCAGACCATGATGGACGGCGGGGTGCCGTCGAGGTCGACGTGTGACCAGGTGAGTGCCCGCAGTTCCTCCGTACGAGCCCCGAGCAGCAGCGAGAGCACGATGTAGGCGTGCAGCGCCGTACCCTCGGACGCCTTGAGCACGGCTTCCGCCTGGTCGAGGGTGAGCGACTTGGACGGATGTCCCTCCTTTCCTCTGGGGATCTCGCAGAGCAGCGCGACGTTCCGCTTCACCTTGTCCCGAGCCTGAGCGCGGGAGATGGCCCGGACGAGGATCGAGCGCAGTTCGCGGAGCGTCCGCGTGCTCGGCTCCTTCGCCTTGTCGGCCAGCCAGCGGTCAACGTCATCCGCGGTGAGGTCGACGAGCTTCCGCGCGCCCAGGCCAGGGATGATGTGCTTGTTCGCGAGGATCGAGCACTTGTCCACCGTCGCGGACCCTCGGCCGCTGAGCCCGAACTCCAGCCAGTTCCGTACGGCGTCGGCCACGGTGTAGCCGGTCGAGGAGACCAGGAGCCCGTCCTCGTAGTCGCGGATGATCTCCTTGAGTCTCTTCATGGCCGCAGTCTTGGTCCTGCCGCTGGCCTTCTTCACGATCCGCTTGCCCGCCGGGGTGTAGCCGACCGTCACCGAAGCGATCCAGCGTTGCCGTGCCTCGTCCCAGTGCAGCCCGCCGTCCCCACGGCTACGACGTTCGGTCATCAGGCGGCCTCCCGCTCCAGGAGCGCGATGTACTCGCGGATAGCGGACGCAGGGATGAGCCGGGTACGACCCTCCTTGACCGAGCGCAGCCGCCCCGAGCGCATCAGCTCGTAGAGCACACTGCGGCTCAGCCCGAGCCGAGGCCGTGCCGTACGCCGAGATCCCCGGTGCCTACGAGCTGATCACGCCGACGTTTCGGGCGCTCTACTCCTACGGCCCGGACCTCGACCACGCTGAGAGCGGTGGGTGCGGTTTGCAGCTGGTTCCAACCGAGGTGCCATTGGAGATCGTTAAGACGGAGCCATGAGACGACTACGCCTGATCATGGGCGCCCTGCTCCTCGCCGGAACCGTCACCGCGCTCCCCGCAGCGGCGAGCGCCGACCCGGACGCGATCGTGAGCGTGAAACTCGAGCGCCAGGCCGCCGCCTTCTGGACGCCGGAGCGCATGGCGCAGGCCAAACCGGCGGAACTCTCCGACCGCCAGGCCCGCGACCGCGACGTCCCGCCCGTCGCCCCGCCCGCCGGGACGCCCGGCCGCGAGTACACCGTCCCCGGAGCCCCGCCCGCGCGGCAGGCGGCGGCGACCGCGTCGCAGAGCCTGCTCGCCACGCCGACGGTCGGCGCCATCTACCTGGTCACCGCCGACGGAGGGCTCGTCTACTGCTCGGCCAGCGCGGTCGGTGGCCATGCGCGCAACGTCATCGCCACGGCGGCGCACTGCCTCCACGGCGGCCCGGGTGGGGGTTTCATCAGGAGCGCGCAGTACATCCCGTACTACAACTACGGGCCCAGCCCCGAGTACGGCGTCTGGACGATCGACACGATCCACGTCCACCAGAAGTGGATCAACACCGGCGACGACTTCTACGACTTCGCCTTCGCCACCGTCGCACCGCGCGGGGACGGAGCCCGGCTCGGCGATGTCACGGGCTACAACGGCATGTCGTTCAACCGGAGCGGCTCCTACATCGCGGCCCTGTGGGGCTATCCGGGCATCCCACCGAGCAACGCCGAGTGGCAGTACAACTGCACGGACATCGCCTACAACGGCCCGATGGTGCCCGGCTTCCATTACTCCATCAACTGCTCGACGCTCGCGCACGGCGGCTCGAGCGGCGGGCCGTGGATCTACGACTACCAGCAGGAACGCCGATGGGGCTACGTCAGCTCGGTGATCACGCACGGCGTCCCCGGCAAGTCGATCTACGGCCCCGCCCTGGGGGACGAGGCCAGAGCGGTCTATGAGAGAGCGACCGGACAGGCCTGAGGCCGCGTGAGCGCGCGCCCGGCCCGTGCACCGCAGGCCGGGCGCGCGCCGAGTCGGCTTCCTCCTCCCGAACGTGTCCTCAGCCGCCAACTAGCGACGCGGTCCTGTTCTCGGAAGTGCCGAGCTGGGGTTTCGCCTCTCAGCCGTGCATGTTCTCGGAAGTTGTGGCAGTCTCCGCTTCCGAGAACACGATCTTCTCGGAAGTCCGATGACCTGCGCGGACCGGCCCACTTTGGGGCTGGGGCCGCGTTCGGGAGGAGAACGCCGAAATTATCTGGATCGCCAGTCCTCCTGGACCTGGAGAAGATCCCACCGGACTGGTCTCTAGTTGAGGGCAACCTGAACTTCCAGCAAGGTCACAAGTACGTTACCCGCGCGTACAACGCCAAGACGCATGGGGGAACGCTCCGCGTCACGTTCACATCCGCGTCCAAGAAGAAACTGACGACGGGACGCATACTCCTTCAGGACCAAGATGAGCAATACCCTGATGGAGTTGATGTGCTGCTTTCCACCGCCGAGTTCACGACAAGGGCGCAGCACTACTGTTAAGAACACTTCCGGCCAGCCCTCGAGATAGCCTCCCGGATCTTCTGTGCGAGCTCAGCCGTGACCGCGATATCGTCTGGGAAACGATCATCTTCATTTCGGGAAGCGATCTTGTAGGCCCCGGTTCCGCCCCAGGTCACCCCTACTCGTGAACATCCCACCAGGTCAGAGGCCGTTTCCGAGAGATCGGGAGCGGCCTTCTGCGTTGCTGAGTGACCAACTGAGTGACTACGGTCCATCCACCGAGGCCGTGCCTCTCCGGGTTTCGCAGAGTTCAGTGACGAGGTGTCTCAGCGGTGAGCGATTCCAGTCCCGTGACCGTGTGGGTCTTCCTGGGTGAGGGTGCTCAGTGGCCGTCAGGCGTGTTCCGGACGCGAGAGCGCGCAGAGTCGTGGATCAAGACCGGCAAGCTGACGGGGATGCTCACGGAGTACCCCCTCGACACGGGTGTCTACGACTGGGCGATCGAGCATGACCACTTCCAGCCCCGCGCCGCCCATCAGCAGACCCCCTCGTTCGTCGGGCGCTTCACGACCGCGCAGCAGGAGCACTTCCACTACACCGATGGGAACCCGGACTAAGGCTCCTATATCGGATATCTTGTGACAAGATTGCGAAATGCTGCGACTCACCGATTTCATCATCGACTGCCCGGACACGATGAAGCTGGCGGCCTTCTACTCTGAGGTGACGGGCCGCGCGATCAAGGAAGGCAGCCACGAGAACTGGGCCGGCATCAAGTTCGGCGAGGTCGAGCTGGCCTTCATCCGGGTGGACGACTACCGCGCTCCGCAGTGGCCCGACAGCGAGCACCCCAAGCAGTTCCACCTCGACTTCGAAGTGGACGAGATCGAGTCCGAGCAGCGCCGTGTCCTCGATCTCGGCGCGACGCTGCAGCAGGACTTCATCGGCCACGACGGCTACGGCTGGCGGATCTACACCGACCCGATCGGCCACCCCTTCTGCCTGTGCCGCAACAAGGGCGTCATCTGGACCGACCAGGGCCCGATCTGGCCCAAGCGCGACTAGAGCGCGTATTCAGTTGTGATCAAGAGACGGTCCGGGTGAGGTCTTTGATCCAAATCATCGCGGCGCGAAGGTAGAGGCTGGCGAGGTAGCTCTCGGGGGTCTTGTCATAGCGGGTGGCGATGCCTCGCCAGGCCTTCAGCTTGTTGATCAGACGCTCGACGGTGTTCCGCTCCTTGTAGAGGTCGACGTCGTGGCTGACGGGCCAGCCGCCCTTGCTGCCCTTCTTCTTCCGGCTGGCGACCTGGTCCCTCTTCTCCGGGATGACAGCCTGAATGTGGCGTTTCCGCAGGTAGGCACGGTTGCCGCGAGACGAGTAGGCCTTGTCCCGGCGACCGCGCGGGGCCGGACGCGGGGACGGCCGACGGGGCCCCGCACCCGTATCTTCTTGAGCACGGAGATGAACTGCGGACTGTCCGCGGCCTGCCCAGCGGTCAGGACGAACGCCAGTGGGCGGCACTTGCGGTCGGCGGCGAGGTGGACCTAGCTGGTCTGCCCGCCCCTCGATCGTCCGAGCAGGGGCAGCTTTCAGTCGAAGTTTGTGCTGGCGTTCGTGACCATGCGGACGAGGGTGTCGACGAGCTCGTCGGAGGTGGTGCGCAATTTGTCTGTGCTGAGGTGGCCGCTGAGCTCCATGTCCGCGATGCCGTGGGCGCTGCTGAGCAGCAGGGCGCCGTAGTGCCGTGCGTTCCGCTCCCCGACGAGGTCGGCGACGATGGCCAGGAACTCGTCCTGGAAGCGTCCGGCCGTGCGGACGCGGTCTGCGGCCGGGTCGCCCGCCGGTGTGCACAGCTGACGCCGGACGCGATCGAGTCTTTCACCAAGTTCTTCAGGACGGTGTCCGCGACGCCTGAACAACATCTGGTACAGGTGCGGCTGGTCCCGGCCGACGCCGATGAGGGTGCGGAGAGCGCCGCGCAGCTTGTCGGAGACCGACAGGGCCGGATCGGTCCGCAGGGCGTGGACCTGGTCGGCGATCCGTTCCCAGCTCTCGGTCGCGACGGCGGTCAGCAGGCTGTCCTTGCCCGTGAAGTGCCGGTACGGCGCTCCCCGCGTCACGCCTGCCCGCGCGCCCACCTCGCGCAAGGTGACCGCTTCGGGGCCGCCGAGGTCGAGGAGGTCGGCGGCCGCGTCGAGCAGAGCGCGGCGGGTGAGGGCGGCGGATTCCGCACGAGTGACCATGGCCTCGATCTTACAGTTGACAGTGTCATCTGTGCGGGTAGCGTAGCCAAGGTGACAACGTCATCTGAGCCCCAGAAGCTGATCGTCGTAACCGGAGCCTCCACAGGCATGGGCGCGTCAGCCGCCCGCGAACTGGCTCGCCAGGGATTCCATGTCCTGGCCGGCGTGCGACGCGACCGTGACGCCGACGCCATCCGATCGACCGGCATCGAGCCGGTCATCCTCGACATCACCAAGTCCGAGCAGGTGGAGGCACTCGCCGCGCGGGTCGCCGGCGACCCGCGCGCGCTGCACGCGCTCGTCAACAACGCCGGCGTCCAGGTGAACGCCCCGGTCGAAGCCCTGCCGATGGCGGAGTGGCGGCGGGTGTTCGAAGTCAACCTGTTCGGCCACATCGCCGTCACTCAGGCGCTCCTACCCGCGCTGCTGCGCAGCAAGGGTCGCGTGATCAACATCAGCTCGGTCGGCGGCAAGATCGCCATGGCCACATACGGTGCGTACGCCGGCGCGAAGTTCGCCCTGGAGGCGGTCAGCGACTCGCTCCGCCGGGAGGTCGCGCCGCTGGGCGTACAGGTGGTCGTGGTTGAGCCTGGCGGCGTCCACACGGAGATGGCCGCCCGCGGGATCGCGACGGCGAACCACCTGGCCGCCCGGATGACGCCGGACCAGGACGAGCGCTACGGCAGCCTGGTCCAGGCGAATAACAAGTTGATGGCCTCGGGCACTGCATCGGGCCTGACCGCTGACGCCGCCGCCCGGGTCATCGCGAAGGCGGTGACGACCCACAGACCGCGCACCCGCTACACCGCCGGCCGGGATGCCGCCCTGATCACCCGCCTGGCCCGGATGCTGTCCGACCGCACGCTCGACCGCGTCCTCGCCGCCAACCTGCGCCGCCACTACCCGAAGGGAGCCGTCGGCCGAGGAGGACTCCACGAATGAACTCCCACTCCTCGTCCGTCAGTTGGACCCTCGTCGCACAAGACGACCTACCGGATCGGGCCCCGCAACAAGGGCGAATCCCGCAGATTGATCACAACTCGATACGCGCCCTAGAGGGCTTGCTCGTCGACCGCCGATCCGCCACGACGTTGCCCTCTACGCGGCCGGATGGCATCTCGCAACAAGACGAAGGTTGCCTGATGCAGCGTCAGAAAGCGACAACCCGGCGAGGCGGACGCTCTCGCCGGGCATGGGCCTACGTCGGAGTGCTGAGCTAGAGATCGGGAAAGAGCTTGTCCATCGCTTCGGCCCCTTCTAGGAGCATCGGGCGGAGCTGCTTGCGGTAGACGGTCTCCGTCACCGAGGTGTTGCGATGGCCGACCAGGCGGGAGATGTTCTCCAGCGGGATGCCGGAGTCGGACAGCAGCGAGACGAAGCTGTGCCGCATCTCGCGGGGTGTCCACTCCTCCTCGTTCAGGCCGGCCTTCTTGAGCACGGCCCGGAACGAGCGGCGGACGTTGTGGGAGTCGAGTTCGGTGCCGACCTTGGAGGCGAAGACGAGGTCGTTGTCCTGCCAACTCGTTCCCGCCGCCTTGCGGGCCACGTCCTGGCGCTCGCGGTGGAGCTTGAGGGCGTCGACACACCGCCTCGGCATGGCCAGTGTGCGCCGGGACTTGCGGGTCTTGGTGTCGCCGCCCTCCCGGACCGAGCGCCAGACCATGATGGACGGCGGGGTGCCGTCGAGGTCGACGTGCGGCCAGGTGAGTGCCCGCAGTTCCTCCGTCCGTGCCCCCAGCAGCTCCGTGAAGCAATCCGCCAGCTGGCCCAGGAAGGGCATGTCATCTCCCGCCCTGGCGCGGGGACCTTCGTGAGGGAGCGGCCACCGGTACGGAGGATTCCTCGCTCCTGGCACCGAGAGCGGAAGGCCGGCTCACCGTTCGCCGCGAGCATGCTTGAGCAGGCGATGGCCGGAAGCTGGGACTACGAGTCCGCCACGGTGCGCGCGTCGCCGGAAGTACGTGCCCGACTCGCTCTCGACGAGCCCGAGGATGACCACGATGACGTCATGCACACCCGGTACGTCTTCCGGGCTGGCGGTCAGGTCTGGATGCTGTCGGATTCCTACGAGCCGCTGCAACTGACCAGAGGCACGATCGTGGCGATGCCGGAGGACGGACCGCTGGCCGGCCACGGGGTGACGCACCGGATGGCCGAGATCGGCGTGATCGTCGATGACTGGGTTGAGGATGTCAGCGCACGCGCCGCTCTTCCAGGAGAGGCCAAACGCCTCGGCATCTCGCCAGGGTCCATCGTGCTGACGATCCAGAGGACCTACCTCGCCGACGGGCGGCCGGTCGAGATCGCCGACATCGTGGTCCCGGCAGAGACCTCGCAACTCGGGTACTCCGGCCCGGTAGGCGAACGCACCAGCGAATGACCCGTCACCGGGGACCTGCCATTCCTCTGAGGCTTTTTCATCCTGATGGCCTGGTGCGGCAGGCCCGCGGAGAACAGTGCCCTCGTGAAACCTGCAGGAGCGTGCAGCGAAGTGATCCACCGTCCGCCTGCCAACCCGCGGGAGCTGCAGACGATGGATCCTGCTCACCTCGATCCGGGAACGACTCCGCACAGATAGGTGGACTCCTCCAGCAGTTGCGGCGTCATCGTGATCCCGGTGAGGCGCTCGGCCAGGAGGAACGCCGGCCCTTTGTGGGGGGCGGCGATCGAGTAGACGGGGGAGTCGATCCGCTCCAGGATCTCTGCGAGTTCGTCCGGCATCTCCTCTGAGTAGCTTTCGTGAGGCCTGAACATGAACTGGATCCTCCCGTCTTCGATCCGGTGGGAATAGCCTTCGTCGTGCGCGAACTCGAACCGGATCTTCCCGTCGTCGATCCAGTAGAAGTAGTCCATGTCATCGACGTCGAGGTAGAAGTGGGAGACGAGACGGGTGCCCGCCGACAGCGGCATGATGATTTCTTCGGTGACGCCGAGCCCGCTGCAGGCCTCGACGAGGAGCACCCAGTCTCCAACGGCGACGGCACCGAAGGTTTGCCACCGGATCAGCTCATCAAGCGTCACGCGAGAGCAGTCTTCAACCCGGACGCCGAGCCGGGTCACCACTTCCTCAAGCGTCAGGCCGCGGACGTAGGTGAAGCAGTAGGCATCCGCGAACTCGGGGAAGCGCTCACGGGAGAACCAGGAGTAGTCGTCAGGAGTCGCGATCATCCCGTCATGCTCGCAGCGCCCACCGACACAATAAGAGCCATTTCATCCTGAGTAGCGGCCTTCTTCCACGAGCTGCAGCACAAGGATCGCCTGCACTGTTGACGACGCGCGAACCGTGACCCCCTGACGACGGGCGAATGCTGACCCCCTTCAGTCACTCTGGAGGGTGATCAAGGTGGAAGACTGGGCGG
>NZ_JBEOWJ010000066.1:0-27235 GCF_040295965.1 Streptosporangium sp. NPDC002544
CGGAGGAGGGAGCCGCAGCGTGCTGCGGTGACCGACGACAACGCGGCGAGGCGCCGCCTGACCGACCGCAGTAGGCAAAAGATCCGCAGGACAGGACCTAGGAGCTCGCTCGACCGGACGAGACCGGACGAGACACCGAAGGCCCCGCGCGGTGACATTCGTCACCGCGCGGGGCCTTCGCGCGCCCACAAGGTCGCGTATTCTTGCGTGGCTCGATCGCCCACGTTCCCAGAGATGCTGACAACGAGGAGAAGAACCCCGTGCGCATCGCCGTCACCGGCTCAATCGCGACAGATCACCTGATGACCTTCCCGGGCCGCTTCGGCGACCAGCTCATCGCCGATCAGCTCCACCGGATTTCCCTGTCGTTTCTCGTGGACGACCTGCAGATCCGCCGCGGCGGCTGCGCGGCCAACATCGCCTTCGGCATGGGTTGCCTGGGTCTTCGGCCCGTCCTGGTCGGCGCGGTCGGCGCGGACTTCGCCGACTACCGCTCCTGGCTGGAGCGCCACGGCGTCGACTGCGACTCCGTCCACGTCTCGGAGCTGCACCACACCGCCCGCTTCCTGTGCACGACCGACGACGACCACAACCAGATCGCGTCGTTCTACACCGGTGCGATGGCCGAGGCCCGTCTCATCGAGCTGGGCCCGATCAGCCAGCGGCTCGGTGGCCTGGACCTGGTGCTGATCAGCCCCAACGACCCCGAGGCGATGCTCAGGCACACCGCCGAGGCGCGCCAGCGCGCGATCCCGTTCGCCGCCGACCCCTCCCAGCAGCTCGCGCGGATGCCCGGCGAGGAGATCCGCGAACTGGTCGACGGCGCCGCCTATCTGTTCGGCAACGACTACGAGAAGGGCATGATCGAGCAGAAGACCGGCTGGACCGACGAGGAGATCCTCGACCGGGTCGGCGTCCGGGTCACCACGCTCGGCCCCAAGGGCGTCGTCATCGACCGCAAGGACGAGCCGCCGCTGCACGTCCCCCCGGCGCCCGAGCTCGGCAAGGCGGACCCCACAGGCGTGGGAGACGCCTTCAGGTCCGGTTTCCTGGCGGCGCTGGCCTGGGACCTGTCCCTGGAGCGCTGCGGCCAGGTCGGCAACCTCACCGCCACCCACGTGCTGGAGCGCGTCGGCGGCCAGGAGTACGAACTCGGCCAGAAGATCTTCCTGGAGCGCTTCGCCGACGCCTACGGCACCGACGCGGCGGCCGAGGTGGCCGGCTTCGTGAAGTGCCACCACGCCTGAGCCGCCGCTCGGACAGCGGCCGGCCGGCGCCGGGCACCGCCGGGATCACCGGTGGCCCGGACCACCGCTGGACCGGCGGCTGAGCCACGCCCGGCTGAGATCACCCGACTTCGGGCACTCAGCCGGGCGGGATGCCGTCCTGGAAGGTGTCAGGCGCTCGCGTAGACGCGGTGCACGAACTCGGCGAGCTTGTCGTCGGGCAGGTGCTTGGCCAGGTCGGCCTCGCTGATCATGCCGATGATGCGGCCGTCCTCGATCACCGGCAGCCGCCGTATCTGGTTCTGCTCCATCTTGGCCAGCGTCTCGTCGACGCTGGCGTCCGACGACACCCAGACCAGGCCGGTCGCCAGCTCACCGGCGGTGACCTTGGACGGGTCCATGCCATGGGCCACGCACTTGACCACGATGTCGCGGTCGGTGATGATCCCCTTCAGCCGGTCGTCGCTGCCGCAGATGGGTAGCGCGCCCACGTTCATGTCGCGCATCATCTGTGCGGCCCGGTCGAGCGTCTCGTGTGCCTCCACGCACCGGACCCCGGCATTCATCAGACTCCTGGCGGTCTCGCCGCTCATAATGTCCCCCCGAACCGTTTGATGGATTTTCGGGGAGGGTCATACCCAGTTTCAGGACAAGTCAGTAGTTGCGGCGCACGTGGATGGACCAGCCGCGCTCGGGGAGCTCGTAGCTGGCCACGTGGTGGTGCGACTTCAGCCGGCACCAGGCCGGGATGTCGGTGAAGGCGGCGGGATCGTCGGCCAGGACCGCGACGATCGCGTTGAGCGGCACGTAGTTGATCTGCTCGGCCAGCATGATGATGGGAATCGGGCACTTCTTGCCCAGCGCGTCGATGGTCAGTGCCGGGCTCTGGGCCGATCCCGCCGGGTTGGCCTGGCTGGACGTCATGGAGTCTTCACTTCCCAAGTGTTGATCACAGTTTAACCCCCGCCTCCTCGCGGATCCTGCGTACCGTGCCGGGCAGGACGGCGAGGAAACGGTCGACATCCGCCGCCGAGGTGCCCCTGGGCAGCGACACCCGCACGTTCCCGTGGGTGAGCACGCCCATGGCCTCCAGAACATGTGATGGACGAAGCGTACTCGCCGTGCAGGAACTGCCGGACGATACCGAGAATCCGGCCTTGTCGAGTTCGGTGAGCAGTGCCTCACCTTCCACGTAAAGACACGAAAAGGTGACGATGTGCGGCGCCCGCACGACCGGATCGCCGATGACCTCGACATCGGGGACCAGCCGGGGCACCTCGCTCCTGACGCGGTCCACGAGCGCGGAGAGCCTGGCCGACTCCACGGCAGACTCGGCCACCGTGGCACGCAGCGCGGCGGCCGCCGCGACGATCGCCGGCACGTTCTCGAAACCGGGGACCCGGCGGCGCTCGCGGTCGTCCTCGGGCAGCGGGCTGCGCCACCGGGTGCCCTTGCGGACCACCAGCACGCCGACCCCCGCCGGGCCGCCCCACTTGTGCGCGCTCGCGGCCAGCACCGACCAGCCGCCGGGCAGCGGCATCCGGCCCGCGGTCTGGGCGGCGTCCACCAGCAGTGGCACCCCCGCCTCGGCGCACGCCGCCGCCACCTCGGCGACCGGCTGGACGGTCCCGACCTCGTGGTTGGCGCTCTGCAGGCAGGCCAGGGCGGTGCCCTCGGCGAGAACCGCCTCGCGGAAGGCGCCGATCTCGACGGCGCCGGTGATCCCGACGCCGACCGTCTCGACCGAGCCGCCGTCGCGCTCGTGGATGCCGGCCGCGTGCAGCACGCTGGAGTGCTCCACGGCCGAGGTCACCAGGCGGCGGCCGCTCCTGCGGCGCCCGTGCAGGGTGCCGAGCACGCCCAGGTGCACCGCCTGGGTGCCCGACGAGGTGAACGAGACCTCGTCGGCTCTGGCGCCCAGGGCCTCGGCGACCTCGGTCCTCGCCTGTTCCAGTAACATCCTTGCCCGGCGAGCGGAACCGTACAGCCTCGCGGGGTCGGCCCAGCCGACGTCGAGGGCCGCGATGAGAGCCTCCCGAGCCTGGGGGTGCAGCGGCTCAGTGGAGGCCGCGTCGAAGTACGCCACGCTCCAATCGTCGCACCACGCGCGGTGCGGGCGGGGGCTGCGCGGGGGGGCGACGGTTGTCCACGCTAATGTGTCCCCCAGCGTGAAGCTGTGAACTACAAATCTTGAACGTGAACAAACGACCGCCCAGGAGCGACTCCTGGGCTTCATCTGTGGGGTAGGCGATCCGTGAGTCCGACCCGCCGTTCCGCACGGCGTCCGTTGGCCCGCCGCCGGGTGCCACGCGCTGCCGCTCTGGCGCTGCTGCTGGTTTCCCTGACGGCGTGCAGTGCCGAAGAATGGTCCCGAGGCGGCCTGCCCGAGGGCGTCACCAAGCAGTCCGAATCCGTCCAGAGCCTGTGGAACGGATCGTGGATCGCCGCCCTCGCCACCGGTGTGGTCGTGTGGGGTCTGATCCTCTGGTCCGTCGCCTTCCACCGTAAGAAGAAGAACTCCAAGGAGGAGCTGCCGCCTCAGGTGCGGTACAACCTGCCGATCGAGATCCTTTACACGGTGGTGCCGATCATCATGGTCGGCGTGTTCTTCTTCTTCACCGCGCGGGACCAGAACTACATCAACACCCTGTCCGGCAAGCCCGACGTGAAGGTCAAGGTCGAGGGCTTCCAGTGGAGCTGGCGCTTCACGACGGAGTACAACGGCAAGACCGTCCAGGTCGTGGGCCTGCCCGCGGCCGACTACACCAAGGGCCCCGAGCTGAAGCTGCCGGTGGGGAAGAACATCGAGTTCGACCTCCACTCGCCGGACGTCATCCACTCCTTCTGGGTCCCGGCGTTCCACTTCAAGCGCGACGTGATCCCGGGTGTGAACAACAAGTTCGAGATCCAGACGCTGAACAAGGAAGGCGTCTACGCCGGCCGCTGCGCCGAGCTCTGCGGTGTGGACCACAGCCGGATGCTCTTCTCGGTGAAACTCGTGTCCCAGGCCGAGTTCGACCAGTACATCGCTAGCCAGGCGGGTGCCCAGTGACCGCGCATAACCCAGCAGTCCCCCTTCCCCCGGCGTCGGCCCGCAAGGGCTCGGTCGTCGTCAAGTGGATGACGTCCACCGATCACAAGATCATCGGACATCTCTACCTGATCACCTCGTTCGTCTTCTTCCTGATCGGCGGCGTCATGGCGCTGATCATGCGGGCGGAGCTGGCCCAGCCGGGTCTCCAGCTGACCACGAACGAGCAGTTCAACCAGCTGTTCACCATGCACGGCACCGTCATGCTGCTGATGTTCGCGACCCCGCTGTTCGCCGGGTTCGCCAACGAGCTGATGCCGTTGCAGATCGGCGCGCCCGACGTCGCCTTCCCGCGGCTGAACATGGTCAGCTACTGGCTCTTCACCTTCGGCAGCACCATCGCCCTGTCGGGCTTCCTCACCCCGGGCGGCGCGGCCAGCTTCGGCTGGTTCGCCTACACCCCGCTGTCGAACGCGATCAGCTCCCCGGGGATCGGCGGCGACCTGTGGATCGTCGGCCTGACCATCAGCGGTCTGGGCACGATCCTCGGCTCTGTGAACTTCATCACCACGATCGTGTGCATGCGCGCGCCCGGCATGACCATGTTCCGCCTGCCGATGTTCACCTGGAACGTGCTGCTCACCTCGATCCTGGTGCTGATGGCCTTCCCGGTGCTGGCCGCCGCGCTGCTGGCGCTGGAGTCCGACCGCAAGCTCGGCACGCACATCTTCGACCCCGCCACCGGCGGGGCGCTGCTCTGGCAGCACCTGTTCTGGTTCTTCGGCCATCCCGAGGTCTACATCATCGCGCTGCCGTTCTTCGGCATCGTGACCGAGATCCTGCCCGTCTTCAGCCGCAAGCCGCTGTTCGGCTACATCGGCCTGGTGGGTGCGACCATCGCCATCGCGGGTCTGTCGATCACGGTGTGGGCGCACCACATGTTCGCCACCGGCCAGGTGCTGCTGCCGTTCTTCTCCTTCATGACGTTCCTCATCGCGGTGCCCACCGGGGTGAAGTTCTTCAACTGGATCGGCACCATGTGGCGCGGCCACCTGTCGTTCGAGTCGCCGATGCTGTTCTCGATCGGCTTCCTGGTGACCTTCCTGTTCGGCGGTCTGACCGGTGTCATCCTGGCCTCCCCGCCGCTGGACTTCCAGGTGTCCGACTCCTACTTCGTGGTGGCGCACTTCCACTACGTGGTGTTCGGCACCGTGGTGTTCGCGATGTTCGCCGGCTTCTACTTCTGGTGGCCCAAGTTCACCGGCAAGATGCTGAACGACAGGCTGGGCAAGATCCACTTCTGGACGCTGTTCGTCGGCTTCCACGCGACCTTCCTGGTCCAGCACTGGCTGGGCGCGCAGGGCTTCCCGCGCCGCTACGCCGACTACAGCCCGATCGACGGGTTCACCGACCTCAACATGGTCTCCTCGGTGGGCGCGTTCCTGCTGGGCGCCTCCACGCTGCCGTTCCTCTACAACGTGTGGAAGACCCACAAGACCGCGCCGCAGGTCACCGTGGACGACCCGTGGGGCTACGGCAACTCCCTCGAATGGGCGACGTCCTGCCCGCCGCCGAGGCACAACTTCATCTCGCTGCCTCGCATCCGGTCCGAACGCCCGGCGTTCGACCTCAAGTACCCGCACACCCCGGCCCCCCGTGAGCTGGAGGAGGTCCGATGAAGGTCCAGGGCTGGTTGTTCATCCTCTGCGGCGTCTTCTTCGCCGCCGTGGACGTCGTCTACTGGTACTGGTCGAGGGAGCCGGTCGGCACGACGGCGATGGCCATCTCGGTGGGCTTCGCGCTCATGATCGGCTACTACCTGATGTACACGGCCCGCCGCATCGGCGATCAGCCGGAGGACGACAAGCAGGGCGAGATCAGCGACGGTGCCGGAGAGCTCGGCTTCTTCAGCCCGCACAGCTGGTGGCCGCTCTTCGTCTGCCTGGCCGTCTCGCTCGCCGGGGTCGGCCTGGTCATCGGCTGGTGGCTGTTCCTGATCGGCGTGTTCGCGATCATCATGAGCATGATCGGTTTCGTTTTCGAGTACTACCGGGGCAACTTCTCGCACTGACCCCGCGTCCCACCGCGAAAAGCGGGCCACGGAAAAACTTCCGTGGCCCGCTTTTTGGCGTTTATTTGGGGCTCAGGGTGGATGTCTTATGTGGTGGACCGCTTACTCCGGGTAATAACTGAATCAGTGGTTCAGTCCGGGACAGGGGAGTTCATGTGGGGCACGCGATCCGTGGTTCGAGCCAGGGAGCGGGACTGCTGGCCCTCGTGCTGGTGACGACCTCCTGCTCGACAAGCACAGCCGTACGCCAGGACCAGACGCCGCAGGCGTCCCAGCAGGCGGAGTCCGCCGCCGTGGTCACCGTGGCACCGTTCAAGGGGGCCAGGGGAGTGCCCACGGACACCCCGGTCCTGGTCGCGGCGCAGGGCGGCACCCTGAAGTCGGTCACCGTCAGGGCCGTGAAGGGCGCCAAAGGCTCTCTGCCGGGCGTTCTCAGCGCCGATGGCACACAGTGGCGCAGTCGTGGTACGGCGGCTCCAGGAGCCTCCTACGAGGTCTCGGTGACGGCGGTCAATCCGGCGGGCGCCGTCACCCAGACGACCTCGTCCTTCTCCACGGTGAAGAGCCGCGAGACCTTCGCGATCGAGAGCTTCATGCCGGACCGGGACATGACCGGTCTGACCGTCGGCGTCGGCATGCCGGTGATGATCACCTTCGACCACCCCGTCACCGACCGCGTCTCCGTCGAGCGCAACCTGTTCGTCCGTACCTCCAGGCCGGTCCTGGGGGCGTGGCACTGGTTCGACGACCGCAACGTGCACTTCCGCCCGAAGAACTTCTGGCCCTCGGGCACCAAGGTCAGGGTCGAGGCCCGGCTGGCCGGGGTGCGTGGCGGCGCCGGCCTGTACGGCGCGGCGAACCGGACGGTCAACTTCAAGGTCGGCCGCGCGCAGATCACCCGGGGCAGCATTCCCTCCCACCACCTCACGGTGCGGCGCAACGGCAAAATCGTCAGGGAGATCCCGATGAGCGCGGGCCAGGGCGGCGTCTGGAAGTACCACACGACCAGCGGCGTGCACCTGGCGATGTCCAGGGAGAACGTCACGGTGATGACCTCTCCGGGCATCGGGCCCGGCTCGGCCGGCTACTACCAGCTGACCGTCTACGACACGGTCCGCATCTCCAACAGCGGCGAGTACATCCACAGCGCCCCGTGGTCGGTCGGCTCCCAGGGCTACTCCAACGTCAGCCACGGCTGCGTCAACGTCAGCCCGAGCAACGCCAAGTGGTTCCTCGACAACACCCTGATCGGGGACCCGATCATCATCACCGGCTCGCCCCGCGTCCTGGAGCCCACCAACGGCTGGGGGCACTGGCAGGAGAGCTGGCGGGAATGGCTCAAGTGGAGCAGCCTCAAGCACTTCACCACCGACGACGTCTGAGGCCGCGCCCCCCGCCTGACCGGAAGGTGCCCGCGGAGGCCCCTGAAGGGGGCTCAGGGGGCCTTCCGGGGCCCCGGCGGGGGACGGGGTCGGGAAAGGGTGTGGAAAGACGTCGAGGCCCGGACACCGTGCGGTGTCCGGGCCTCTCGTGTGGCGTCAGCCGTGGCGGATCAGTGGGTCAGGGACTTGTCGTCTCCACCCTGGCCGACCGCGGCGTGCTCCTCGTGGCCCTCACCGTGACCGTGGCCGTCGTCGAGCGGGATCTTCTCGCCGCCGTAGGCCGCGCTCATCTTGGTGCGGAGCTTGCCGAGCGGGCCGCGCATCGCCTTGGACGGGATGCCGTCGTCGTCTCCACCGCCGCCCCCGGTGAGGACCGGGACCGGCTCCTTGCCCCGCATGTGGGCCTCGATGGCCTCGTTGGGCGGGACGTGGACCTCGATGTACTCGCCGTGCGGCAGTCGCTTGATCACACCGGACTCCACGCCGTGGCCGATGACGGCCGCGTCGGCGCGCTGCAGGCCCAGGCAGATCCGGTAGGTGACGTAGTAGGCGATCGCCGGACCGACGAAGATCAGAACCCGGCCGACGTAGGTCGTCCAGTTCAGCGACACCTGGAAGAACGCGGCGATCTCGTCGTTGGCGCCGAGCAGCCACAGGACCCCGTAGAAGGTCATCGCGGAGATGCCGATCGAGGTGCGGTGCGGGTTGTTGCGGGGACGGTCCGCGACGTGGTGCTCGCGGCGGTCTCCGGTGACCCACTGCTCGATGAACGGATACAGCGCCAGTCCCGTCATGATGATGCCCATCGGCACCAGTGCCGGGATCAGCACGCTCATCGGCAGCGTGAAGCCCAGGACGTTGATCTCCCAGGCGGGCATCAGACGGAGCGAACCCTCGAGGAAGCCCATGTAGAAGTCGGGCTGAGAGCCCGCCGAGATGTCGGCCGGAGTGTAGGGACCGTACAGCCAGATCGGGTTGATCTGGGCGAAGGTGCCCAGCAGCGCGATGACGCCGAAGGTGAACATGAAGTAGGCGCCGGCCTTGACCATGAAGGCCGGGTAGAACGGCGCGCCCACCACGTTCTCGTTGGTGCGGCCCTTGCCCGGCATCTGCGTGTGCTTCTGGACCCACATCAGGATCATGTGAGCCGAGATGAGTGCCAGCAGGATGCCCGGGATGAGCAGGATGTGCAGCGAGTAGAACCGGGAGACGATGTCCACGCCGGGGTACTCGCCGCCGAAGAGGAAGAAGGTGATCCAGGTGCCGACCAGCGGCAGCGAGATCGCCACACCCTCGGTGATCCGCAGACCGGCGCCGGAGAGCAGGTCGTCGGGGAGGGAGTAGCCGGTCAGTCCCGCGGCCAGGGCCAGCGTCAGCAGCAGCACGCCGATCAGCCAGTTCAGCTCGCGCGGCTTGCGGTAGGCGCCGGTGAAGAACACCCGCAGCGCGTGCACCATCATGCCGCCGATGAACAGCAGGGCGGCCCAGTGGTGCATCTGGCGCATCAGCAGGCCGCCGCGCACGTCGAAGCTGATCGCCAGCGACGACGCGTACGCCTCGGACATCATGACGCCCTGCAGCGGGCCGTACGAGCCGGTGTACTCCACGTGGCCCATGCTGGGCTTGAAGAAGAACGTCAGGAACGTGCCGGTCAGCAGCAGGACGATGAACGAGTAGAGCGCGATCTCACCGAGCAGGAACGACCAGTGGTCGGGGAAGATCTTCCGCAGGTTCCGCCGCAGGAAGTTTCCCGCTCCGATGCGGTCGTCGATGAAGCCGCTCGCGCCCGCGATGGGCTGGGGAACGGGGGTGCTCATGATTGGGCTCCCTTCTGGGCCTCGGCCTCACGGAACTCGGCCTCGGCGTCGCCACGTTCCCAGAAGCTGGGCCCGACGGGGACGGGGAAGTCCGCCGTCGCCACCAGGTATCCCTCTTCGTCCACGGCGATCGGCAGCTGGGGAAGAGGCCGGGCCGCCGGACCGAAGATGACCTTGGCGCCGTCGGCGGCGTCGAAGGTCGACTGGTGACACGGGCACAGGATGTGGTGCGTGGTCTGCTCGTACAGGGCCGCGGGGCAGCCGACGTGCGTGCAGATCTTGGAGTACGCCACGATCCCGTCGTGGGTCCAGTTCAGGTTCGTCCCGGACTTGAGCTCTTCGGGGCGGAACTTGATCAGGATCAGGGTGGCCTTGGCCAGTGCGTTCAGGTCGTGCTCGTATCCCTCGGGCACCACGGAGAGGATGCCGCCGGGGGAGTTGAAGTCGGCCGCCCGGATGGGTGATCCGCTTCCCTCGACGAGGAGCTTGCGGTTCTTGCCGTCCTTGGTCTTCTCTCCCCAGACGGTGTGCCGCAGCTTGGCGGGGAAGTCCTTGTAGCTCGGGCCGAGGTCGCGCAGCAGGACCAGCGGTGCCAGGCCGAGCGGGGCGGCGGCGATCAGCAGGGTGCGGCGCAGCAGCGGGCGCTTGGTGATGCCGCTCTCGGCCGCGCCCTGCATGAAGGTCTCACCGACGTAGGACCGGGTCTCGGTGTCGGAGGCCATCGGGTGGCGCTCCTGGACCAGGTTGTACTTGGGCATGACCAGGCGGACCCAGGTCACCATGCCCGCGGCCAGCCCGAGCAGGGCCAGCGTGAGCGTGCCGCCCAGCGCGAGGTTGGAGACCTGCGTCTTCTCGATGTCGCCGACCTGGAAGACCACGTACGACACCACGAAGCCGATGCCGGCCAGGAAGGCGACGAGGAAGCAGAGGGCGGCGTACTTCTCGCCCTTCTTCGCGGTCGCCTCGTCTTGCGGGGTCACCCCGGGAACCTGGACGACCTCGGTCGACGGGCGCTCCTCGGTGCCGAGCAGGGAGGTGCTCGCCGCGGGTGGGGGGGTGCCGATGACGCGCCTTGGCACGCGTTCCTCCGGCTGCTCGATGCCGTGATTGTTCTCAGTCATTTGGCCTGTCGCCTCTTCGCGGTGATCCAGATGGCGGCCAGGGAGAGGAGGCTGAGTCCGACGACCCAGGCCACCAGACCCTCGGTGACCGGGCCGATGCGGCCCAGACCGGCGCCGCCCGGGTTGGGCTCCTCACGCACGCCCACGATGTAGGCGATCATGTCCCGCTTCTGCTCGGGAGTGATGATGCTGTCGTTGAACACCGGCATCGCCTGGGGGCCGGTGATCATGGCCTCGTAGATCTGCGTCGGGGTGGCCTCGTGGAGCGGCGGAGCGTACTTGCCCTGGGTCAGGGCGCCGCCCGAGCCGACGAAGTTGTGGCACTGGATGCAGTTGGCGCGGAAAAGCTCGCCGCCCTTGGCCTTGTCTCCCATGGCGGGGTCGACCTGATCCTTGCCCGGGATGGCCGGACCGCCGCCGAGCGACTGGATGTAGGCGGCGAGCTGGTCGACGGCCTCGTAGGTGCCGTCGGGGCGCTTGGTCTTGGCGACCCACGGCGGCGGGGGCTTGCGCGGTGCCTGCGCGCCGGGGTTGGCCAGGGGCATGCGGCCGCTGCTGACCTGGAAGTCCACCGAGGCGGCGCCGACGCCGATCAGGGTCGGACCCTGGGCGGTGCCCTCGGCGTTGAGCCCGTGGCAGCTGGAGCAGCTCTGCTCGAAGAGTTTCTTGCCCTCGGCCACGTCGTCGGCCCTGCCGGACGCGATGGCGGCGTCGGCCTGACTGCTGGAGGAGACCGTCAGGGCAACGGTGTAGACCCCGCCGATCAGGGCCAGGGCCAGGAGCAGGACGGCGTATCTCGCGAGGGGATGCCGCCGCCCAGCGGTGATCCTATTCACAGAGATCCCCGATTCCTTATTGAATTCCATAGATGGTTACGAAAAGGCCGATCCAGACCACGTCGACGAAGTGCCAGTAGTAGGACACGACGATCGCGCTGGTCGCCTGCTCACGGGTGAAGCGCTTCGCGGCGTACGTGCGTCCCAGCATGAAGAGGAACGCGATCAGTCCACCGGTCACGTGGAGGCCGTGAAAGCCCGTGGTCAGGTAGAACACCGAGTCGTACGCGCTGTGCGACAGGGTGTGTCCTTCGTGGACCAGCTCGTTGTACTCGTACAGCTGGCCGGCCACGAACACGGAGCCCATCAGGAAGCTGACGATGTACCAGAAACGCAGCTTGGCGACCTGGCCCTTCTCAGCCGCCCACACGCCCAGCTGGCAGGTCACACTCGACAGGACCAGGATGATCGTGTTGCCCAGGGCGAAGGGGACGTTCAGGTGGGCCTCCGGCCAGGGCAGTCCCTGGCTGAGGCTCACAGACCGGATGGTGAAGTACATCGCGAACAGCGCCGCGAAGAACATGAGCTCGGAGGACAGCCAGACAATCGTCCCGACGCTGACCAGATCGGGTCTGCGGGACGAGTGTGCTGTCGTCGTCGTTGAAATTGCGGATGCTGTCGCCACGGGCAGCATTATTGCGGCTCTCCTGCTCGGGTCGCCGCACGACCCCCCGATAGGGGGTGCATACGCCCCTAAAAAGGGGACGTATGGGGCAATTTGCTCAGCTGTGGCTCCGGCCTGGGTCTCCAGGCCGGCTGACCGGTAGCATCCCAGGTGACCATACATCGACGAGGGATAGTGAGCGCGACCGTGAGCACCGACGACAAGATGAGGGTCCTCGTCTACAGCGACGACGCGAGCACCCGCGAGAAGGTGCGGCAGGCACTCGGCCGCCGCCCCGCCGCCGACGTGCCCCTCGTGGAGATCGTGGAGTGCGCCACCCACGCCAAGGTCGTCCAGCACTTCGACTCCGGTGAGATCGACGTCGCCGTGCTCGACGCCGAGGCCAAGCCCGCAGGGGGCATGGGGGTGGCCCGTCAGGCCAAGGACGAGGTCCACGACTGCCCGCCGATCTGCCTGTTGATCGCCCGTCGCGACGACCGCTGGCTGGCCGAGTGGTCGCGCGCCGAGGCCGTCGTGCCGCAGCCGATCGACCCGGTCGTCCTCGCGGAGACCGTCGCCGACCTGATGCGCCGCCGCCTGTCCACTCGTCTGACCGCCCGGTAAAACCTCCTGGAGAACCGCATGGACGCGCGCACCACCTGGCCGGCGCTGTTGTCCGCCCTGCTCGCGGGCGAGCACCTGACGGCGGACGAGACCGCCTGGGCGATGAACCAGATCATGTCCGGCTCCGCCACGCCCGCCCAGATCGCGGGCTTCGCGGTGGCGCTGCGGGCGAAGGGCGAGACCGTCGCGGAGGTGACCGGCCTGGCGCGCACGATGCTGGAGCTGGCCACCCCGCTGTCGGTCGAGGGGCCCGTCGTCGACGTCGTCGGCACCGGCGGTGACCGGGCGCACACCGTCAACGTCTCCACCATGGCCGCGATCGTGGCCGCCGCGGCGGGGGCCAGGGTCGTCAAGCACGGCAACCGGGCCGCCTCCTCCTCGTGCGGCGCCGCCGACGTCCTGGAACACCTGGGGATCGTGCTCGACCTGTCTCCCGCGGACACCGCCAGGGTCGCGGTGGAGGCCGGCATCGCCTTCTGCTTCGCGCCGGTCTACCACCCGGCACTACGCTTCGCGGGCCCGCCGCGCAAGGAGATCGGCATCCCCACGGTCTTCAACTTCCTGGGACCGCTGACCAACCCGGCCAGGCCCGACGCCCAGGCGATCGGCATCTTCGACGCGGGCATGCTCCCCGTCGTCGCGGGCGTCTTCGCCGAGCGCGGGGTCTCCGCCCTGGTCTTCCGGGGCGACGACGGGCTGGACGAGCTCACCATCGCCACGACCTCCTCGGTCTGGGTGGTGCGCGAGGGCGGCGCCGAGCAGACCGTCTTCGACCCGGCGGTCCTCGACATCCCCAGGGCGGCGCCCGACGCGTTGCGCGGCGGGGACGTGGCCTTCAACGCCAGGGCCGTGCACGATCTGGTCGGCGGCAAGACCGGCCCGGTCCGCGACGCGGTGCTGCTGAACGCCGCGGCCGCGCTGGTCGCCCTCGACGGTGCCGGCGGCGACCTGAACGCCGCGATGGCCGCGGGCTACGAGCGCGCCACGCGGGCCGTCGACTCCGGTGCCGCCGGGGAGACCCTCGACCGCTGGATCGCGGTCAGCCGGTCGTCGAAACCGTCCTGAGCCGTACGCGCCGTTACCTGTGAGCGTGCTTCGGTGAGCGCGCTCCCGAGCGGCCCACGCCTTACGAGATGAGCCTCCTGCCTCGCGGGGGCTCTCGCCTCGTCGCCAGGGGCTCCAGGGGCAGGGCCGTCGTCGGGTGCCCTCCTGGCGGTGTCGCCGGGTCTTGCCGGGTGCCGGAGTGCCCTGTCCAAGGAATGGTCCCGGCCCCGGGGCCGTCCCGGGGACGGATTTCTCCGACCCCGGGGGGATGGAAGATCCACCCGAGAGCGGATGTGTCACCTCGGTGTGCCGTTCTAGGTTGCGACCATGTGGCGTGCTGACCCCCTGACCGAGCAGATGGTCCCCATTCTGCTGGCGTGCCTGGCGCTCGGACTGTGTGCGGCCGTCGTGAGCCTGGTGTGGGATCGCAGGCTCCTGCTGCTGAGGCTCAAGTCCGCGGAGGACAGGTTCACCGGTCAGCAGGAGGAACTGGCCCGCGCCCAGTTCGCCGAGAGGCGGGTGCGCATCGCCCGTGAGCTGAACGACGTGGTCGCGCACGGAATCAGCATGATGACGCTCGGCGTGGGCGCCGGACGGATGATCATGGACAAGGATCCCGAGCGGGCCAGGCGGACCTTGCGGGTGGCCGAGGAGTCGGGGCGTCAGGCGCTCGTCGAGCTCCAGCGCACCCTGTCGCTACTCGATCTCGACGGCTCCTCGGCGGGCAGGACGCCCCAGCCCAGGCTGTCCGACCTGCGGGACCTGTTCACCGAGGTCCGTGCGGCGGGCCTGGGCGTGGACATGGTCGAGGACGGCAGGCCCGCCGAGGTCGCGCTCACCCTCGAACTGGTGGCCTACCGCATCGTCCAGGAGGCGCTTGCCAACACCCTGCGACACGCCGGCGCCCGCTCGGCCCGCGTCACGCTGCGCTGGCGGCCGGGCTTCCTCGACGTGCTGGTACGGGACGACGGCCAGGCCGACCCCGCGGCGACCGCGGGGCACGGCCTGTTCGGCATGCGGGAGCGGGCCGCCCTGTTCGGCGGGACGCTGGCGGCCGGGATCCTGCCCGGAGGGGGGTTCGAGGTGCGGGCGCGGCTGCCCATCTCGGGCGAGGCGGTCCCGGACGCCGCCCGCAAGGGTATGGGGGACGTCACCGACCTCGAACCGACCCGCCCTCGCCTCCGCCCCGCCGGCGCGGGTCAGTCGGACTCGCCGAGGCCGATCGAGAAGGCGGCGTCCAGATCGTGCCGGGAGTAGGCGCGGAAGGCGATGTTGGTCTCGGTGTGCAGCACCCCCGCCACCTTGTTGATCCGGCCGGGGATGACCTCGGCGATCTCCTCGTAGGCGGTGACGCGGACCATGGCCATCAGGTCGTACTCCCCGGTTATGGAGTAGACCTCGCTCACCCCGTCGATCTCGGCGATCGTCTGGGCGACCTCGGGGATCCGGTCCACCTCGGCGTTGATGTGAACGATCGCGGTGACCACGAGCTTCCTCCTCGTTGAGTATTGCCTGCCGTCTTTGACGCTATCAGCGCAGCGGACGGCCCTCGCGCGCCCGGCGTGGCTCGGCCGCCTGGTAGGCGCGGTCGATGCGGGCCTTGAGCCGGCCGGCACCCGAGACGGGCAGGCTCCAGGTGCCCTCCACCTGCACCAGCCGCACCCCCGGGGACTCCAGCCAGCGCAGGACACACTCGGTCTCCTCGGCGCTGGCGGCGTGGACCGGCCCGGGGCCGGGCGGCACCGTCTCGGCGGTGGCCGTCAGCGCCTCGACGAACGGGGTGGGGTGGGCGCCCCTCGGCATCACCCCCGCCGAGGCGAGCCGTCCGTACCGGATGACATGGATCTCCCAACGGCTGCCCGCCACGGGGGCGGCCGCGACCATCTGGGAGATGGCGGTCAGCGACCGCAGCCGCTGCATGCGGGCCGAGGTGCGGACGTAGGAGGCGAGCCGGTCGCGGTCGGCCGCGGCCTCCTCGTAGCGCTGGTCGAGGGCCAGGCGCTCCATCCTGGCCTCCATGGCGGAGAAGACCCCGGCCGCGTCCAGTTCCAGCGCCCGGCGCGCCGCCACGACGTGCACCGCGTACTCGTCGGGGCTCTCACGCCCCTCGCACGGTGCGCCGCACCTGCCGATCTCGGCGAGCGCGCAGGCGGAGCGCCTGGTACGTAGCGTGATCCGCTCGGTGCACTGCCGCAGCGGGATGGTCTCGTGCAACGCGGTGCGGGCGTCCTCGGCGGCGCGGGTGCTGGTGAACGGGCCCAGGTAGGACGCCTCGTCGTCCTTGACCTCGCGGACCACCGACAGACGGGGGAAGAGCTCGTCGGTCAGCTTGAGCCAGAACATCTTCTCCGGGTGGCGCGACCTGCGGTTGTAGCGGGGCTTGGCCGAGCCGATCAGCCTGAGTTCCCTGACCTCCGCCTCCAGCGGGGTCGCGCAGGCGATGGATCTGACCCGCGCGGCGATGCCGATCATCTCGCGGACGCGGGGCCGGGTCTCGCTCGCGGTGAAGTAACCGCGCACGCGGTTGCGCAGGTTGGTGCTCTTACCGACGTAGAGCGGGTCGCCGCCGGAGTCCTCGAAGACGTAGACGCCAGGTCCCGTCGGCACCGAGTCGGCCAGGTGCCGCTTGCGGCGCTGCTCGGGGGTGGGCGCGCGGACGAAGCCCTTGAGCTCCTCCAGCGTCTGCACCCCGAAGGAGCCCGCCCGCTCCAGCAGGGCGTGCAGCACGTCGACCGTGGCCCGCGCGTCGGCGAGCGCCCGGTGGCAGGGCTCGGTGTGGCTGAAGATCGCGGCCAGCGTGGACAGCTTGCAGTTGGGCGCCTCGTCGCGGGTCAGCAGCTTGCGGGCCAACTCGACGGTGTCGACCACCTGGTGGGCGGGCGGCGGATACCCGTGCGCCGCGCAGGCCGCCCTGATGAACCCCAGGTCGAACCCGGCGTTGTGCGCCACCAGGGTGGAGCCCGCGGCGAACTCCAGGAAGGACGGCAGCACCGACTCGATCCGCGGCGCCGCCACGACCATGCCGTCGGTGATGCCGGTCAGCACCGAGATGAACGGCGGGATCGGTGAACCGGGGTCGACCAGGGTGCCGAACTCACCGAGCACCTCACCGCCCCTGACCTTGACCGCGCCGATCTCGGTGATCGCGTGCTCGCCCGCCGAGACGCCGGTGGTCTCCAGGTCGAACACGACGAAGGTGATCTGGCTGAGCGGGGTGCCCAGCTCGTCGAGTGTTCCCTGCACGGCGTAGTTCACGATTCACGACCATAGAAGCCCCGACCGACATTCACCGCACCGGGTTCTTTCGGCGCCGGACGCCCGGAACACCCGTGGTCCGCTAGCTCCCGTCCAGCATCCGTTCGAGGGTGGCCCGGTGCAGCACCAGGTCGTCGGGGTCGTCCGGCATGGGCTGCTCGCCGAAGTGGATGCGGCGGTGCCAGACGCGGGCCATGATGACGCCGTGCCTGAGCGCGGCGTACATCTCGTAGAACTCCATGTCGCGTGGCTTGTATCCCGTTATTTCGTGATACGTCTCGCATACGTCCTCGCGTCGCATGAAGTCGGGTAGGCCGGGCAGTTCCATGACCTCGGCGATCTCCTGGAAGAACCGGTGCAGGAAGATCATCCAGGCGATGTCCAGCTCGCGGGGGGCGATCGTGGCCATCTCCCAGTCCAGCACCGCCACCGGGGTGAAGTCGCGGTACATCACGTTCCCGATGCGGGCGTCGCCCCAGCTCAGCACGTCGGGTCCCGGATCGTTCGGCCAGTGCTCCCGCAGCCAGTCGAACGCCCGCTCCAGCAGCGGGATGCGCATCGAGCCGTGTGCCCACTCGTAGTAGGACCGCTGGTCGTCGACGTGCCTGCGCAGCGCGGACTCGCCCGTCCCCGCGATCTCCAGCGGGCGCAGCTCCGCCGCGGTGAACGGGGCGTCGTGCAGTCTGGCCAGGATCTCGACGCTCTGCCGCTGCAGCCGTGTCCGGTCGGCGGGGGAGGCGTCCAGCAGCCAGCCCTCGAAGGTGTAGGGCAGGACGTCCGGCGGCACGTCGCCGGTGAGCCGCTCCATCACGAAGAATGGGGTGCCCATCGGTGCGGGGTCGGGCTCGTACCACAGGGTCCGGGGCGCGAGGACGCCGGCGCGCTCCCTGACCATCCGCATGACCTCGAACTGCCTGCCGAGGTCGTAGCTCGGGAAGACCGGTACGGCCTCGCTCGCCGGGGCCATCCGGGCGACGCAGCCGACCTCCCGCCTGCCCTCCGCCGCCGTCCAGGAGGCGTCGAAGAGCAGGGTCTCGCTGGACATACCGTTGCCCGAGGGCGCCGACAGCCGGGAGAGCGTGACGGGAGATCCCACCCTGCCGGAGAGCCACGAGCGCATCCGTTCGTGTAACTCATCGAGGTCGCGGGTGGATGTCCGCATATCCTCGGCTTGCCGGCGCTGCTGATCCATCGCGCTCTCCCGGGTGGCGTGCGTCACAAGGCGATCCGCACAGTCGTAACCTAAGAGCAAGCGCTTGTCCATAAAGAGTTCACGGCCGGGTCGGCCGCCGTCCGCCTTACGGTCAGGTCGGGGTCAGGGTGCGCTAGCCGTACCCTTGACGTGAAGACCGATCCGAGTAGGGGCCGTGATGAGTTCAGCCGGAGAGGGCCTGTCTCGTCCGTTACCCGAGCAGGTTCGCTTACACGTCGTGGAACTGGCGTCCCAGATCCTCGGCTCCATGCCCGCCGCCTCGGTGCCGCCGCCGCTGAAGGGGATCGCCAAATTCGACCCCCGCAAACGCGCCAGGCTGGGTGGCGCGCCCATCGCCGCGCAACTGGAGACCGACAAGAAGTTCCGCGAGCTGGTCGCGGAGACGCTGACCGCGGGCTGGCCGGAGCTGGTCGCGAGTCTCGCCGAGGGGGCGGTCCCGCCGGCCGCCGAGCCCGTCATGGTGGCCGCCGCCGCCTACCTGACCCGGCCGCCCGGCTGGGCGGCCATGGTGGAGACGGCCCGCGAGGACCTGGAGCGGTCGGCCGCCGTCGCCGAGGGCTCCGCGCAGGAGCAGACGCTCTCCCGGCTGCGTGAGCAGTTGGCCGCCCAGAAGAGCGCTGCCAAGGAGGAGTCCGAACGGCTGCGCGAGCAGCTCAAGGCCTCGCGCTCGGAGGTCTCCGACCTGCGCCGCAGGCTGCACGAGGCCCGGGAGCGGGCCAGGGCGGCCGAGGCGCGTGCCGCCGACGCCTGGGAGGCGGCGGAGGAGGCGAAGGCCGCCGCGGTCTCGGCGGGGAGCAGCGTGGAGAGCGAGCTGCGCCGTCTGCGCGAGCGGCTGGCCGACGCCGAGCGTCAGCTGGAGTCGACGCGCAGGGCGGCCCGTGAGGGCCGCAGCGTGGAGGACACCAAGGTCCGCATGCTGCTCGACGCCCTGCAGGACGCCGCCGCGGGGCTCCGCAGGGAGCTCGCCCTGCCCTCCGGCATCCACCGTCCCGCCGACTCGGTGGCCTCGGTGGCGCCGGGCAGGCAGGGGGTTCAGGCGGTTCCCGCGCGGGCGCTCGCCGACGACGACCCCGCCCTGCTCGACCAGCTGCTCGCGCTGCCGCAGATCCACCTGATCGTCGACGGCTACAACGTGACCAAGACCGGTTACGGTACGTTCACCCTCGCCGACCAGCGCAATCGCCTCCTCACCGGCCTCGGCGCGCTCTACGCGCAGACCCGCACCGAGCTGACCTGCGTTTTCGACGGCGCCGAGTTGAACGGGCCGGTCCCGGTGTCGGCACCCAGGGGGGTACGGGTGATGTTCAGCGCCCCCGGGCAGATCGCCGACGACCTGATCCGCCAGCTGGTCCGCGCCGAGCCCACGGGACGCGCGGTCGCGGTGGTCTCCTCGGATCGGGAGGTGGCCGAGTCGGTCCGCAGGATGGGCGCCCGGCCGGTTCCCTCGCTGCTTCTTCTCAGACGTCTGGGGCGGGCGTGAACCTTTCCCGGTGATGGCGCATCGAACCACCGGAAGGTATTTCGATCTCCCCAGGGGCACTCGATGAAGAAGATCATAACGCTCGCCGTCGCCGTTCTGGCCATCGGGGCGACCGTTGCCACACCGGCCGCCGCGGCTGCGGCGGCCGGCATTCCCAAGGGCTTCCTGCTGTACGAGAAGGACGCCGCGAAGAAGGACGACAACCCCGAGACCAACTGGACGGTCAGCAACTCGGTGAAGGCCCGGCTGGCCGTCGACCCGTGTGACAGGGCCGCGCCGGCCGCGACCGGCAGGACGGCCGCGCGGACGGTGACCTTCACCGGTGTCCCGGACTTCCTGAAGGTCGAGCAGGTGATCCTGTACCGCTCGAAGGCCGCCGCCGCCGGAGCCGTGGCCCAGCTGCGCTCCGCCCTGACCACCTGTGGTTCCAACACCAACGCGGGCTCCACCTACCGCTACGTCTCCTCGCGCCTGACCGGGCTCGGAGACGAGGCGCTGAAGGTCTCCGGGCAGGTCTACTACGGCAAGAAGGCCGGCGTGGGCGGTGACCGCAGCGTGCTGGTCAGGAAGGGCAACGCGGTCCTGGTCTACCTCTGGGGCGGCGAGTACTCCAAGCCGGCGAAGAGCGACTGGACCAGGCAGCTGAGCGACGCCAGGAAGATGACCGCGAAGATCTGCGACATCGCCGCCTGCTGACCGGGCGATTCGGGGGCCACCCAGGGAGACCTGGACTGCTACCTGCAGCTATAGGGCTAAACACGGGAAAAGGTGATCTAAACCTTACTTGTTCTGTACTATTCGCCGCAGGTCTGTGCAGTCTGGAGGCGTTGACGTGGCCGTGGCGGGTATGCCGGTTGGACTCATTCGGATACCGGTGGCGGCCGGGCTCGCCCTCGCGCTGCTGATGGTGCCGGTGAGCGGGGCCTCCGCGGAGCCGAAGCCGACACTCGCCCAGGCCAAGAAGAAGCTGGAGAAGCTCAACGAGCAGGCCGACCAGATCGTCGAGAAGTACAACCAGGCCTCGGAGAAGTGGAAGCGGGCCAAGAAGAAGTACGTGACGCTGAACAGCGAGCTCGCCCGGCAGAGCGAGCAGGTCGCCGGGCTGCGCAAGGAGCTCGTCGCGATGGCGGTCAGCACCTACCAGTTCGGCGCGGTCAACAGCTGGGAAGGCATGATCTACCAGGCCGACCCCGGCGCGCTGCTGAGCGGCCTGGCCTCGGTCGACCAGATGTCGGCCTCCCGGGCCCAGTCGCTGAGTGCCTTCGACGAGGCCACCAAGGCGCTGCGGCTCAACAGGAACCTGGCCAAGGGCGCGCTGAGCGAGGCCGACGAGACGCGCGACGAGCTGGCCAAGGAGAAGGCCAAGGCCGACAAGATGGTCAGGGCTCAGACGAAGATCCTGCGCGAACTCAACGTTTTCAAGACGGGCAACCCCGAGAGCACCGGGATCCAGTACAGCGGCCCCGCCTCGGGCAACGCCCGCGCCGCCCTGCAGTTCGCCTTCGCGCAGGTCGGCAAGCCCTACCAGTACGGCGGCACGGGGCCTGGCGGCTGGGACTGCTCGGGCCTGGTCCAGGCCTCCTGGCGCAGCGGAGGGGTCAGCCTCCCCCGTACCACCTGGGAGCAGTGGAGCTGGGGCACCAGCCGCAAGGTCTCGCTGAACGACCTCCAGCCGGGCGACCTCATCTTCAGTGAGGGCCTGGGCCACGTCAGCATGTACGCGGGCAACGGGCAGATCGTGCACGCCCCGCAGACCGGCGACGTCGTCAAGGTCGTCCCGCTCTCGGCCTACGGCCGTCGCCTCGTCGGAGCCGTCCGCCCCTGACGCGCGGTGCGCGGGTCCCGGCGGCCGGAAAACCGGGTGCGTCGCGCGCGGTGGCGCTGCCAGCATCGGAACATGATCACTTCATGGATGCTCGACGAACTCGCCCATGCCGGTCCCGAGCACCTCGACGCCGCGTTCGTCGCCGGGTTCGACCGCAAGCAGGGCAGGCCCGATCCGGGGGAGGACCTCGCCGCGCTCGCCGGGCGCGGCCTGGGGGAGACGGCGACGGTCGTGGAACTCGGCGCGGGGACGGGGCAGTTCGCGCTGGCCGCGGCGCGGCGGTTCCGGCGCGTGGTGGCGGTCGACGTCTCCCCGGCGATGCACGACTTCCTGACCGTCCGGGCCGCCGAGGACGGCCTGGCCAACCTCGAATGCGTGCGGGCGGGCTTTCTCTCCTACGAGCACGCCGGGCCACCCGCGGACGCGGTCTACACCCGTCACGCCCTCCATCAGCTCCCCGACTTCTGGAAGGCGGTCGCACTCGACCGCATCGCGCGGATCCTACGGCCGGGGGGCGTCCTGCGCCTGCGCGACCTGATCTTCGATTTCCGGCCGGCCGAGGCCGACGCCGTGCTCGGCCGCTGGCTCGACGGCGCGGCCGACGATCCCGCGCTGGGTTACACCCGCGAGGACTACGCCGAGCATCTGCGCACCGAGTACAGCACCTTCCGGTGGCTTCTCGAGCCGATGTTCGACGCCGCCGGGTTCGAGATCGTCGAGGCGGACTTCAGGGAATCGATCTACGGCGCCTACACGTGCGTCCGGCGCTGACCCGTGCTCCGCGGCGGGAGAGGGCACCCTCGCGGCTTCAACCGTGAATTATGGCAAATGTGATGAACATTACAGAAATCGCGATTTGTCGAGCGTCATTCCGGGAGTGTGACGAGAGTCATATCTCAATGGCATAAATGGCCATTAAGCAGGGGTAACAGGAAGATCACGAAGACTTATTGATCTTCTTGTTTGGCGAATGCTTTGCCGAAGGTTGGAGATCGGGGTAACTTCTGGCCTCGCGACGTGCAAGCCATGCCGTCGCGGTGAATGTCGGTCTTCGGGCCGGTGTCCCTATAGAAATCCAACCGGCCGCCGTTCCCCTGCCGGGGACGGACCTCATCGCGGCGGCCCGCCGAATCTATGCAGCCAGGAGGCATGGAACCGGGGACCCAAAAGGCCCGACACAGCGTGGCCAGGGGTGAATCAGCGCATTTGCGCCGTAGGGCATCTTCCAAGCCCGAACCCGTCAGCTAACCCGGTAGGCATCAGTGGAAGCACCAAGGAGAAATCCTGTCTACCACCCCGTGTAACACCCGTCTGTCGCGCCTTTTCCGCCTTTCCCTCGGCGGCATCGCCCTCACCTTGACCGCCTCAGCCGGAGCGGTCACCCTGGGGCCGACGGCGGCCAGGGCGACGACGGACAGCACCCCTGAGATCCTGGTCAACACCGCGGCCGGAGTCTCCGAGCAGGCCGAGAGCACGAAGAGAACCGTGCACAAGGCCAAGGCCGGTACCAAGGTCAAGACCAAGATGAGCAGGGCGGCCCTGCAGAAGGTTCGGGCTCGCAAGGCCGTCTCGACGGCCAAGAAGCAGGTCGGCGATCCGTACCGGTGGGGTGCCTCCGGTCCCGGCGCGTTCGACTGCTCGGGGCTCGTCAAATACGCCTGGCGCAAGGCGGGCGTGTCCATCCCCCGGATCACGCACAGCCAGTACCGGGCGATCAGGAAGAAGGTCTCGTGGAGCCACCTGCGCCCCGGTGACCTGATGTTCTTCAGTGGAAAGGGCCACGTCGGCATGTACGTCGGCAAGGGCCGGATGGTCCACTCGCCGAGCAGTGGCAAGACGGTCCGGATCGTGAAGCTGGAGGGGTACTACAGGTCCTCCTTCGCCGGAGCGGTCCGGCCCGGAGCCTGAGCCCGGGCAGGGGCGCCGGCCCCGTTCCTCACATGTGCGGGGACGGGGCCGCTCCGTTTCCGGCGAAGGCCGCGAGCGCGTGGCCGGCGGCCTGGGCCGGCGCGGATCCGCGCCACCGGATCACGTTCCGCTCCGGCGGCAGAACACGGCAGGTCAGGGCACGCTCGCGCCCCGGCGGGCACTCCCGCGCGGGCCTTCACCCCCGGCCCGAAGGCCGGAGCGCCGGCCCGCGTTCCGCTAGCATCACATCGTTATGTCCGTCCCGAAGGGGCGCCGCACCGTGCTCGCCGGGATGCTGGCGCTGATGAGCGTGGGCCCGTTGGCCGGGACGGGACCTCTCCTGGCCGGAGCCGGCCCTCTCCACCGCGCCGGAGAACTCCCCGTCGGCCTTCGCGACCTGTGGCCCGGTGCCGCCGTCGTCGTCCGGGGCGAGCACTCCCTCGTGATCGGCCACGACGTCGCGCCCGCCGTCCTGCGGGACCTGGCCGCCAGGGCCGACCGGGCCCGCCGCGCGGTCGCGGCGATCTGGGGGCCGGTCCGAGCGGTGATCCTGTTCCCCGCCACCGACACCGAGGCCGCGGCACTCGCCGGAGCGGAGAGCACCCGGGGCCTGGCCGCGATGGCGACCGCGGACCGGGTGATCGTCCTGCCCTCGGGCTACGCGAGGCTCAGCACGACCGGCGGGGACGTGGTGATCACGCACGAGCTCGTGCACGTGGCCACCGGCGCGACCCGTGGCGGCCGGGTGCCGATGTGGCTGTCGGAGGGCTTCGCCGACTACGTGGGCTACCGCGATGCCGGGATCCCGGTGCGGACGGCCGCCGCCGAACTGGCCGCCGAGGTGCGCGCCGGAGTCCTGCCCGCCCGTCTCCCCGGTCCCGCCGACTTCGCCCCCGGCGCCCCGCGGCTCGCGCAGGCGTACGAGGAGGCCTGGCTCGCCTGCCGGTTCATCGCGGAGCGCTTCGGCGAGAAGGCTCTGGTGAGGCTCTACGGCGGCGATGTCGCCGGCACGCTCGGCCTGTCGCCTGCCCAACTCACCGTGGCGTGGCGTGACTACCTCGGAAAGGAACTCGCCTGACATCCTTGTGTCCTTTCCCGGTCCAGGGCTCACCTGGCGGATCTCGCCGTGGCGAGGAGTGGTCGGCGGGTGCCTCGCAAGGCACGGGAGGGAGCCGCGGCGTGCCGCGGTGACCGGTGACGACTCGGCGAGGCGCCGTCCGGCCGACCGCGGCAGGCAGAAGATCCAAAGGACGGGGCCCCGGGTTCGGGCTCCACGCTGGAGGTGTTTGATGACGCTGAGTACGACGGACGCGCCCTCGGGCGTGCGGCCGGCGGGGTGGGCGCTGGCCGCGCTGGGGGTGGTCACGCTGGCGGTCGTGGCGTTCACCACGCCCTGGCGGGCGCTGCCCGAGGGGGCCCCGGCGGTCGTCCCCGATCCGGCCCGCGACTTCACGGCCGAGCAGATCGCCAGGTCCGAGGCGTTCGACAAGCTGGTCAGCGTACCGGGTTACCTCTCCCTCGGCCTGACGCTGGTGGTGGCGGGGGTGCTGGTGGGCACCCCGCTGGGCGCGCGGCTCGTCGGCCGGCTGCGGGGGCCGTGGTGGTTGCGGGCGCTGCTCGGCGTGCTGGCGCTGTCGGTGGCCGTCGCGATGCTGCGCTGGCCGCTGGGGATGTGGTCGGAGACCTACCTGCGCGACTTCGGGCTGTCCACCCAGACCTGGCCGACCTGGACCGTCGACCGGATCAAGAGCATCGGTGTCGGCACCGCGCTGACCGCGATCATGGTTCTGGCGGTGGTCGCGCTGGCGCGGCGCTACCGGCGCTGGTGGATCCCGGCGGCGGCCGGCGCGTTCGCGCTGACGGTGGCGGCCTCCTTCGCCTATCCGGTGCTCATCGAGCCGATCTTCAACGACTTCAGGCCGATGGAGGCCGGACAACTCCGCGACGACCTGCTCGCCATGGCCGCCAGGGACGGCGTGCCGGTGGAGGACGTGCTCGTCGCCGACGCCTCCCGGCGGACCACCGCGCTCAATGCCTACGTCTCCGGATTCGGCGCGACCCGCAGGATCGTCGTCTACGACACGTTGCTCCGGGCGCCCGCCGACGAGGTCGAGCTGGTGGTCGCGCACGAGCTCGGTCACGCCAAGGCGGGCGACGTGCTCTCCGGTACGCTCGTCGGAGCTCTGGGCGCGGCGTTCGGGGCGTGCCTGCTCTACGTGGTGACCTCGGCGGGGGTCGTGCGGCGCCGCGCGGGGATCTCCTCCATCGGCGATCCGAGGGCGGTGGGCCTGGTCATGGGGTTGCTCAGCCTGGCCACGGTGCTGTCAGGACCGGCACAGAACCTGGTGAGCCGGCATATCGAGGCCCGTGCGGACGTCCACGCGCTGGACCTGACCAGGGATCCGGCGACGTTCGCCGCCATGCAGAAACGGCTGGCGGTCACCAACATCTCGGATCTGTCGCCCGACCTCGTGGAGTACGTGCTCTACGCCTCGCATCCCAGCGCGCCGCAGCGTATCGCGCTGGCGCGCTCCTGGGCCCGGCTGAACGGTCTCTCCGAGCCATGAGGCGCACGCTGGTGGTCACGAACGACTTCCCGCCCCGCGCCGGGGGGATCCAGTCGTTCGTGTACGGTCTCATCGCCCGCCGCCCGCCCGGCTCGGTCGTCGTCTACGCCCCCCAGTGGCCCGGCAGCGAGGACTTCGACCTGCGGCAGCCCTACCCCGTGGTGCGGCACCCCACCTCGCTGATGCTGCCCACCCCCGCCGTCGCCCGCCGGGCGGCCGCACTGATCGCCGAGTTCGGCTGCGAGACCGTGGTCTTCGGGGCGGCGGCACCGCTCGGGCTGCTCGCGCCCAGGATGCGCGAGGCCGGGGTCCGCCGCGTCGTCATGGTCACCCACGGCCACGAGGCGGGCTGGACGGCGCTCCCGATCGGCCGCCGGGTGCTCGCCAGGATCGGCGCGCACGCCGACGTGGTCACCTACCTGGGGGAGTACACCCGGCAGCGGCTGGCCAGGGTGATACCCGAGGACAAGCTGGTGCGGCTCGCGCCCGGCGTCGACACCGAGGTGTTCGCGCCCGAGGCCGGGAGAGAGCAGGCACGCGCGGCGCTCGGACTGGGAGAGCGGCCGGTGGTGCTCTGCCTGTCCAGGCTGGTGCCGCGCAAGGGCCAGGACACGCTGCTGCGAGCCTGGCCCGGCGTGTTGCGGGACGTTCCCGACGCGATGCTCCTGATCGTCGGCGGTGGCCCGTACCGCAGGACCCTGGAGCGGCTGGCCAGGCCGATGGGCGGCTCGGTCCAGATCACCGGCCCCGTGCCGGAGGCCGCGCTGCCCGGCTACCTGGCAGCGGGCGACGTGTTCGCCATGCCGTGCCGTACCCGCCTGGGCGGTATCGACGTGGAGGGGCTCGGCATCGTCTATCTGGAGGCGTCCGCCAGCGGGCTGCCCGTGGTGGCGGGCTCCTCGGGCGGCGCCCCCGACGCCGTGCTACGCGGGCAGACCGGCCTGGTCGTCGACGGCACCCGTCCGGACGAGGTCACGGCGACCCTGGTCGACCTGCTCAAGGATCCGGCCGGAGCACGTGCCATGGGTGAACGCGGGCGCGAGTGGGTCGCGCGCGAGTGGAGCTGGGAGCTCGCCGCCTCCCGCTTCGCCCGCGTTCTGGAGTCCGTGGAGGCCCCCGACTAGGCCCCGTCCTGCGGATCTTTTGCCTACCGCGGTCGCCCAGGCGGCGCCTCGCCGCGTTGTCGTCGGTCACCGCAGCACGCTGCGGCTCCCTCCTCCGCCTTGCGAGA
>NZ_JBEOWJ010000067.1:0-27047 GCF_040295965.1 Streptosporangium sp. NPDC002544
CGGCCAATCCTGGAAACGACCAGTAACAATCAAGTACACGACAGGGGTCAGCTTTCACCTGTCGATAGGGGGTCATGGTTCAGACGACGTCCACACGTGGGGGCGGGGCCGGGCCGAGGGGGCATGGGGGCTAGGCCGAGGCGGGGGCGGGGCGGTTTCATGGGGGTTGAGGGTGGATCGGGCTCACACCGGGGGCCGGCTGGGGTTCGCCGTGCGCTCCTTTCGAAAGCGACGCTTCAGCTACGGCGATTCGCGCCGAGCGATCTCGTACGGATTGCTTCAGCCGCTCAGGGGTCATTGGGCGGTCCGAGAGTGAGCGACTACGGCTCGCAGTCCGTACGGCGGGAGCCTGTCAAGCGGAGGTGGGCGGGTGGTCCGGCCGGCATGAAAAGAGCCCGTGACCACAGCGCCCGAGCAGGCCGGAGGCCTGGATCACCAGACAGTGAGTGAGACGGCCGGCCGGACCACCCGCCCACCGCAGCGTGAACGGCGGCAGGAGAGCGCGCAGCGTGAACGGCGGCAGGAGAGCGCGCGGCGTGAACGGTGGTTGGGGTCGCGCGGTGTGAACGGCGGCGGGGGTCGTGGTGGGAGCGATCGGTTCGTTCCTTCGCCGGGTGGGGAGTACGGCTCAACGTGTTCGCCCGGATGAGGGGACATGGCGGGCGTGGCGGCGGTCATGCGCGTGGTCATCGGCGGCCCTCCGAAGGCCCGGGTGGTTGCCCACCTGGGCATCTTTTGGGTCATTGATAAGCCGAGACATGCCCGGTCCGAAACTCGATGGAAACATCGTGTGGCCGAGATTCACAGATGTGAAACACGCAGGGTCGCGCCTTGAAACGGCGGAAGAACACGCTGTGGCGCAACGTCAGTGCGCGGCCGGTCGACGGAGCCCTGGAAGCGTCCACTGCATGTGAAACCGGCAAAACGCCAATTGGAAGGAGGGTCGCTTCGCATGGAGATCGATAGCGGCTCCACAGCCTGGATGCTCGCGAGCACCGCACTCGTTCTGCTCATGACGCCAGGTCTCGCTTTCTTCTACGGGGGCATGACCAGGGCGAAGAGCGTTCTCAACATGATGATGATGTCGTGGGTCAGCATCATCGTCGTAACGATCGCCTGGGTTCTCTACGGTCACTCGCTGGCCTTCGACGCCGTCGGGGACGGCTCTGGATTCCTCAACAAGATCATTGGCGGGCTCGACAACATCGGGTTGAGCGGCCTGGTCGAGACGGCGACCAAGGATGACGGCACCGGTATGCCGAGTCTGGTCTTCTCGACGTTCCAGATGACTTTCGCCATCATTACGGTCGCGCTGATCAGCGGCGCGCTCGCCGACCGGGTCAAGTTCGGCGCCTGGGTGGTCTTCGCCCTCGTCTGGGCGACCGTCGTCTACTTCCCCGTGGCCCACTGGGTGTGGGGCGGCGGCTGGCTGAGCACCCTCGGCATCGAGGACTTCGCCGGAGGCACCGTCGTCCACATCAATGCCGGTGCCGCGGCCCTGGCGGTCGCGCTCGTGATCGGCAAGCGTGTCGGCTGGCGCAAGGACCCGATGCGGCCGCACAACCTCACGCTCGTCCTCCTCGGCGCGGGCCTGCTCTGGTTCGGTTGGTTCGGCTTCAACGCGGGCTCCGAGCTCGCCGTCGACGGCACGACCGGCCTGGCGTTCATGAACACCCAGATCGCCACCGCGGTCGCGGCCGGCGCCTGGATCCTCGTCGAGAAGCTCCGTGACGGCCACTCCACCACCCTCGGTGTCGCCTCCGGTGCTGTCTCCGGCCTGGTCGCCATCACCCCGGCCTGTGGTTTCGTCGACCCCTGGGCGGCGTTCGTGATCGGCGCGCTCGCCGGTGTCGCCTGTGCCTACGCGGTCGGCCTGAAGTACAAGCTCGGCTACGACGACTCCCTCGACGTGGTCGGCGTTCACATGGTCGGCGGTGTCGTGGGCGCGGTGGCGCTGGGCTTCGTCGCCGCCTACCCGTTCGCCGACGGTCAGGAGAAGGGCCTCTTCTACGGCGGTCCGATCTCCCAGCTCGGCGTGCAGGTGCTCGGTCCCGTCGCGGTCGGCGCCTACTCCTTCATCGTCTCCTGGATCATCGCGAAGATCATCGACAAGACGATGGGCTTCCGCATCACCCAGGAGCAGGAGATCGCCGGCGTCGACATCACCACCCACGCCGAGACCGGTTACGACCTCGGCACCATCCACTCCTCGGGTGTCGCGGCCGTCAACGGTCCGGTTTCCGCCCCGGCGTCTAAGAAGGTGGACGCATGAGACTCATCACCGCGATCATCAAACCGTTCAAACTGGACGATGTGAAGGCGGCCCTGGAGCAGTTCGGGGTCAAGGGCATGACGGTCAGCGAGGCCAGCGGCTACGGCCGCCAGCGCGGCCACACCGAGGTCTACCGGGGTGCCGAGTACCAGGTCGACCTGGTGCCCAAGGTCCGCCTCGAAGTGCTCACCGAGGAGGACGACGCCGAGGACGTCATCGACGTCATCGTCAAGGCCGCGCAGACCGGCAAGATCGGCGACGGCAAGGTCTGGTCCGTTCCTGTGGACACGGTGATCCGCGTCCGCACCGGGGAACGCGGACCTGAGGCGCTCTAACCGGTGAGAGGCGACACTCGCTCGTACGCCGCGGCCCGTAAGGAACGGGCCGCGGACATCGACCGCTGGCTGACGGACCTGGTCAGAACCGCCTGCGGCACGCCGTACGGGCACAACGGGGGAATGACGAGAAACGACGAGCGCGGCGCCCTCAGCGGAGTCGCGCTCGTCGCGGTCGGGAGTCTGGGCCGCTCGGAGCTCGCGCCGGGCAGTGACCTCGACCTGGTCCTGCTCCACGACGGACGAGATGATGTGGCGCGTATCGCCGACCGCATCTGGTATCCGATCTGGGACTCCGGGATCGGCCTCGACCATTCGGTGCGGACCGTGGACGAGGCGGCGAGGGTGGCCAGGGAGGATCTCAAGGCGGTCCTCGGGCTGATCCAGGCCCGGCACGTGGCGGGAGACCAGGAGCTGACGCGGTCGGCACGCGAGGTCGTGCTCGCCGAGTGGCGGGCCGACTCCCGGCGCCGCCTGGGCGAGCTGCGCGATGCCGCGGACAAGCGGGCGGAGGCGAGCGGGGAGCTGGCGTTCCTGCTCGAACCCGACATCAAGGACTCCCGCGGCGGCATCCGTGACGTGCAGGCGATGCAGGCCGTGGCGGCGGCCTGGGTCGCCTCGGCTCCCGGCCCGCGAGTCCGCGAGGCCTACGAACTGCTGCTCGACATCCGGCACGGCCTGCACCTGGTGACCGCCCGAGGTGCCGACCGGCTGGTGCTCCAGGAGCAGGACGCGGTCGCCGGGATTCTCGGCCTGCTCGACGCCGAGGCGCTGATGCGCAGGCTCGCCGAGGCCGCCAGGACCATCGGGCACGCCTTCGACGCCACCTGGCGGACCGTCGACCGGCTGCTGACCGGTCCCACCCCCCGTGGCCGCCGCCCGCTCGCCGACGGCGTCGTCGAGCACGGCGGAGAGGTCGTGCTGGCCCGCGGGGTCAACCCCCGCAAGGACCCGACCCTCGTGCTGCGCGCCGCCGCCGCGGCGGCCGAGGCGGGGCTGCCGCTGGCGCCCGCCACGGTCAGCACGCTGGCAGCCCAGTCGCCGCCACTCCCCGTGCCCTGGCCGGACGAGGCACGCGATGCCCTGGTGGCCCTGCTGGGCGCCGGGCGTGCGGCCGTGCCGGTCTGGGAGGAACTGGACCAGGCGGGGATGCTGGTCCGCCTGCTGCCCGACTGGGAGCGGGTGCGACACCGCCCGCAGCGCAACCCGGTGCACCGCTACACGGTCGACCGGCACCTGATCGAGGCCGCCGCCGGGGCCGCCTCGTTCACCCGTGAGGTCTCCCGGCCCGACCTGCTGCTCATATCGGCGCTTCTGCACGACATCGGTAAGGGATACCCCGGCGACCACTCCACCACCGGCGCCGTCGTCGCCCGCGACATCGGGACCCGGATGGGCCTGCCCCCGGCGGACGTCGACACCCTGGAGACCGTGGTCCGCCATCACCTCCTGCTGCCCGAGACGGCCACCCGCCGCGACCTGGACGACCCGGTGACCATCTCCCGGGTGGCCGAGGCCGTCGGTACGCGCGAGGTCCTCGAACTGCTGGCGGCCCTCGCCGTGGCCGACGGCCACGCCACCGGGCCCGCCGCCTGGAACTCGTGGAAGGCCTCACTGGTCACCGATCTGGTACGCCGGGTCCGTTCGGCGCTCTCCGGCACCCCGCTGCGGCCCGCACCCTCGCTCTCGGTGGAGCAGGCGTCCCTGGCCCGACACGGCGGAGGCGCCGTGCGGATCAACGGAGGAGCGGTCACCGTGGTCGCGCCGGACCGCGCCGGGCTGCTCTGGCGTGCGGCCGGGGTGCTGGCCGCGCATCGGATGGTGGTGCGTGCCGCGTCGGCGGCCTCGGCGGGGGCGACCGCCGTGATCGAGTTCTCGGTCGTTCCCGAGTACGGCTCGCCGCCCGACCCCGCGACGCTGGAGGCCGACCTGCGGCTGGTCCTGGCCGGCCGCCTCGACATCGAGCAGCGCCTCGCCAGGAGGAGCAGGTCGATGCGCCCGGCCCGGGTGCCGGTGGCACCGCCCAGGGTGAACCTGGTGGACGACGCGTCGAACACCGCGACGGTCATCGAGGTGCGCGCCCATGACCGTCCGGGACTTTTGTGGCGGATTGGTAGAGCGTTTGGTGAATGTGGCCTTGACGTACGGGCTGCCCGTGTGGAGACTCTCGGCGCAGAGGCGGTGGACGTCTTCTACGTGGTCGACAGAGCCGGCCGTCCGCTGACCGACGAGGTCCAGCGAGCTCAGATACGGGACCAGGTGCTGGCTGCCCTGCGGTAGCCGCGGATGATCGCCCCCTCGTCGCCTTCGTAACGATTAAAGGCGATATGTCGGTTTTGTCGATTCTTTCACGTGACCTTGTGGTCTGATGTTGTTCATCTGTGTCGTGATTGAGGGGTAGCGAGATCTGTGGCGACGGCGACATCCGATAACGGGAGTGCTTCGGCACCCGACCGTGGCAAGCGGCCTGCCGCCCGGTTCGGCCTGAAGAACTGGCGTGTCCGTTCGCGTCTGACGGCTCTGATCCTGGTGCCGACCACAGTGGGTGTCGTGCTCGCGGGCACGCGCGTGGTGGCCTCCGTCGACAGCGTCGCCGGATACCAGCGGACCGCCGCCGCGGCGGAGTACTCCGGCGGTCTTCGGGATCTGGCCCAGGCGCTCGGTTTGGAACGTGACAGGGGTGCCTGGGCATCGTTCCAGCCTTCGGACAAGGGGTTGAAGGAGAGCGAGGAGGCCCAGCGGAAGGTGGTCGACGCACTGGCCAAGAAGGTGCAGGTGGAGGTCCAGGCGATCGACGACTCCTACGGCCCCCGAGCCGTCGAGGCGGCCAGGAACGTCGCCTACCAGCTGGAAGGCCTTCCCGAGCTGCGCCGCCTGCCGGGCACGACCCGGGTGGAACGTTACAGCCACATGATCGCCCCGTTGCTCAAGCTCCACGAGGAGCTCACGCTGGTCAGCGACGATTCGGAGATCATCGGCAACACCCGCGCGCTCAGTGCCCTGGCGTACGCCAAGGAGGAGGTCTCCAAGCAGCGCGCCCGCCTGCTGGCCGGTTACTACGCGCCCTCGCTGATCAACCCGCAGGAGATCGAGAAGTTCATCGCCTCTCGTTCCCGCATGAACGAGTTCGAGGCGGACTTCAGCGTCGAGGCGAGCCCGGCCAACGGCCAGCTCCTCGCCAGCGCCATGATCGACGAGAGGGTGTACCGGGCCGAGCTGACCAAGTCCAGAGCGATCGTGCTCGCCGGCGACCCCCGGCACACCGGACGGCTGCTGTCGGGTTCCAACGATGTCAAGCAGTGGTTCTCGGACAACACCGCGGTCCTCGACCTGATGCGGAAGGTCGAGACCAGGGTCGCCGATGACGTGGTCGCCAGGGCCCGGATGCTGGAGGACACCGAGCAGCGCAACGCGATCATCACGTCCGCCCTGATCCTGATCCTGCTCCTGCTGGTGCTCGGCCTCACGGTGGTCATCGCCCGCTCGATGGTGACGCCGCTGCGCCGCCTGCGAGCCGAGGCGCTGGAGGTCGCGGGCTTCAGGCTTCCCGAGGTGGTGCAACGGCTACGGGTCTCCGGCGACACCAGGACACCCGAGATCGCCCCCATCCCGGTCGAGAGCACCGACGAGATCGGCGAGGTGGCCAAGGCCTTCGACGAGGTCCACCGGCAGGCCGTTCGCCTGGCCGCCGAGGAGTCCGAGCTCCGCTCCAACGTCAGCGCGATGTTCGTCAACCTGTCGCGTCGTACGCAGACCCTGGTCGAGCGGCAGATCTCGCTGATCGACGGCCTGGAGAAGGGCGAGGAGGACGGAAACCGCCTGGCCGACCTGTTCAGGCTCGACCACCTGGCCACCCGCATGCGGCGCAACTCCGAGAACCTCCTGGTTCTCGCCGGTCACGAGCCGCCCCGCAGGCGCAGCAAGCCGGCCAAGCTCGTCGACGTCGTGCGCGCCTCCCTGTCGGAGGTCGAGGACTACGATCGGGTCCAGGTCAGGGTGCACCGTACGATCTCGGTCGCGGGCAGCGCCGCCAACGACATCGTGCACCTGGTCGCCGAGCTGGTGGAGAACGCCATCCAGTTCTCCCCCCGGGCCAGCCGGGTCGTGGTCTCCAGCAGTGCGATCGAGGGCGGCGGCGCGCTGCTCGCGGTCAGTGACCCGGGCATCGGCATGACTCACGAGGAACTGGTCGAGGCGAACCGCAGGCTGGCGGAGCCGCCCGTGGTCGATGTCTCGGTGTCGCGGCGGATGGGCCTGTTCGTGGTCGGCCGCCTGGCCCTGCGGCACGGCATCCGGGTGCAGCTGCGCCCGCAGGAGGGCGGCGGCCTCGTCGCCATGGTGCTGCTCCCGCCGGAACTCGTCGCTCAGGAGGACCAGCCGGCGCGGACCCCCTCCTGGGGGGCGGACTCCTGGGGGGCGGAGCAGGCGGCCTCGGGGGACTTCTCCGCCCAGGCGCCCATCGGTCGCCCGCCCGTCCGGCAACCCTCGTACGGGCAGGATTCGTTCGAGCATTCCTCGTTCGGGCGGGATTCGTTCGGGCAGGCGTCCACCCCGGGCGCACCCTCGTTCGGCTCGACCTCGCTGCCCGGTGACCACTTCGCCGCGGAACGGCAGGCCTCCGCAGGTCAGGCGGACTCGTCCGGTGCTCCGGCAGGTGGCGCGCCACTGCCCAAGCGCCAGGTCGGCGGGCCGAAAGGCGGCGGGGGTGTCCCCACCCAGGGAATCTCCTCATGGGGTGAGTCCTCATACGAGTACGAGTACGAGTATGGGTACGAGAATCCGGCGGGGGCGATGCCCACGGTGGGCGTCTCCCCGCTCGAAGCCGAGCAGGAGGAGTACCTGCCCATCTTCGCCTCGGTCGAGTCGGCCTGGTTCCGCCGGGCGGAAGATCCGGCGGAAGGCGGGATGCCCGCACCCCTTGCGCCGGCGAGCACGTCCGGCGAGCAGTCCACACCACCGGCGGGTGTATCGGTCCACCAGGCGGCTCACGAGCCGGTCTCCCCCCCGGTGGGAGCGGAGGCGGAGCGATCCGCGACGTCGGGCGACCCGGACGGCTGGAACACCCCGTCCGACGCCGGCTGGCAGGCCGCCCAGGCGGTGAGCGACCCCACCCTCGGCGGGATCACCGCTGCGGGTCTGCCCAAGCGCACTCCCCGGGCGAATCTCGTACCGGGTACGGCCGCTCCCACGCTGTCCGGCCCGGCGCCGTCCATGTCCCCGGACAGGGTGCGCAACCGTCTGACGAGTTTCCAGCAGGGGGTGCGACGAGGTCGCGCCGAAGTAGCCGACACCACTACCAGGAGCCTTACCGACAAGGAGGATGGCTCGTGACGACCCTGAGTCATGAGGCACGCAGGTTCGACTGGCTGATCACCGAGTTCGTCCGCGGCACGCCCGGTGTCGCGCACGCGGTGTGCGTCTCCGCCGACGGGCTGAGAATCGCCAGTTCGGAGGGATTTCCGGCCGACAGGGCCGACCAGCTCGCCGCGGTCGCCGCGGGTCTGCTCAGCCTGACCGTGGGGGCCTCCCGCGTGTTCGACGGAGGTACGGTCACCCAGACCGTGGTCGAGATGGAGCGCGGTCTGTTGCTGGTCATGGCGATCAGCGACGGTTCCGCGCTCGCCGTGCTGGCCTCCTCCGACTGCGACATGGGTCTGGTGGCGTACCAGATGACCCTGCTCGTCGAGCGGGCCGGTCAGGTGCTCACCCCCGCGCTCCGCGCCGAGCTACAGTCCCTTCGGGGTCGGTAGTGGCCGGGGCCGTGCCGGGTTTGTTCAGGGGAGGGGTCAGTGCGGGGGTTTGACGGAAGCGAGGACGACGAGCCGCTGTTCCGTCCGTACACCGTCACCGGTGGCAGGTCGGAGCCCCGTTTCCACCTGGCCATGGAGACGTTGGTCTCCTCTTCCTTCATCATGGAGGAGGACCTGGCTCTGCTCACCCCCGAGCAGGATGCGATCATCAGGCTCTGTCGCTCGTACCGCTCTGTGGCTGAGATCTCGGCTCTGCTGAAGGTCCCGCTTGGCGTGGCCCGCGTTCTGGTGGCGGATATGGTCGACGAGGGCTTCGTCCGCATCCATCAGCCGCGTCTTAATGAGGGACAACCGGATCTCAACATGCTCGAAAGGGTTCTCAGTGGACTTCGCAGGCTCTAGCCAGGGTGGCCTGACGTCAACGAAAATCGTTGTCGCGGGCGGGTTCGGTGTCGGCAAGACCACGTTCGTGGGGGCGGTGTCGGAAATCCTGCCGCTGACCACGGAGGCGGTGATGACCGACGCCAGCGCCGGGATCGACGACCTGGGGCTGACTCCGAACAAGACCACCACCACGGTCGCGATGGACTTCGGTCGTCTTTCGCTGGACCGCGACCTGATCCTGTATCTGTTCGGCACGCCCGGCCAGCACCGGTTCTGGTTCATGTGGGACGACCTGGTCCGCGGCGCGATCGGCGCGGTGGTCCTGATCGACACCCGGCGGCTGGCCGACGGCTTTCCGGCGATCGACTACTTCGAGGAGGCCAAGCTCCCCTTCCTGGTCGGCATCAACGGCTGGAACGGAGAGTTCCCGCACAACGAGGACGAGGTGCGCGAGGCTCTGACGCTGGCCCCGCACATCCCGGTCGTGCGGACCGACGCCCGCTCCCGGGACTCCGTCAAGGGCACGCTGATCACTCTGGTCGAGCACGTACTGCGGGTCCGCGCGGCCTACGGCACGTCTGTGTAGCCCTCGCCGCATCCGGGTGGGTCCGTGGTCCGCGGCCACCCCACTCGGATGCGGGCTCGCCGGCCCTGCTGATTATTTCGCGGCGATCAACATCGGTCGCCGGGCAGTGTGTCACGCTGCCGACGACGCGGCCTGAACCGTCGAATCCATCGACGGCGAGGAGCTGCAAGCTCGGCCCCCAGGGCCGAGAAGTTGACAATGTTGCGATCTTCCGGGGACGGCGCGTTTCCGTTCAGCGCTGCTGAACCGCCGAATGGAACGATGTGAGCGACCAGGTAAGCCGGGAAATGCGTAATAAGGGTATTCGGGCGACTGAAACTGATGTTCCAGTCGCAGCTGGGGCTCCAGGTCCTAGTCACCACTTCACTAGAAATACGCATTTATTGAGCTGTGTTCGCTTGGCCCCGTAGGTCGAGGTGTGCTCGAATTGCCGGGAACCGCGGGAAATTCGACCAGGGGTTCATCCACCGAGAGGCAGCGTTCGGTGAGCACACAGAGGATCCAAGACGCGGGCAGCGGCCTACGCCCGCGGAACTGGCGGGTGCGTCGGCGCCTTGTCGCGCTCATCCTGGTGCCCACGATCGCCGCGGTGCTGCTCGGCGGGGTCCAGGTGTTCGCCTCGATGAGTGCCTCGGGCGACTACCGGCGGATCAACGACCTCGCCCGGCTCTCCGGCCACGTCGGCGCGCTCACCCACGAACTGGCCGAGGAACGTGACCACACCGCCTGGTTCATCGCCCTTGGCCGCCCCGCGAGCGGGGTGGAGAACGTGCGGGCCCAGATGGACCTGGTCGACGGTGTCGTGATACGCGTTCGCGAGAGCGGCGCCCTGCTCGGCGGGGAGGTGAGCGGCCGTACCCGGGACGAGGTCGAGGCCGCGATCACCCGTCTGGACGACCTCCCCCCACTGCGTACCCAGGCTCTTGGGGCGACGCTGCTGCCCGACGCGGCCATCGCCGCCTACAGCCTGGTCATCGCCGATCTGATCTCCCTCCACGACGAGCTCGGCAAGGGCACGGCCGACGACGTCCTGTTCGGCCAGGCCCTGGCACTGGACGCGCTCGCCCGCGCCAAGGAGGCGGTCTCGTTCCAGCGGGCGCTGCTGACCGTGGTGCTGGTGGCGGGGCGGTTCGAGCAGGAGCAGATGGAGCAGTTCCTCGGCGCGCTCTCCACGGAGCGCAACGAGAGGAAGACCTTCGCCGCCGAGGCCGGAAGCCGGGACCGCCGCCTCTTCGACGAGGCGGTCAACGGCCCTGCCACCGACCGCGCCGAGTCCCTCCGCGAACTGGTCCTGCTCCGCGCGGCCTCCGGCATCTCGCTGAAAGGACTGGACCTGGCGAAGAAGGACGACGCCAAGGAGTGGTACGACGCGGCCACCGTCGTCGTCGACCACATGCGCGGGGTCGAGGAACGGCACGCCCGGGACATCGTGCTACGCAGCCAGCAGCTCGGTGACGCCGAGCAGAGGCACGCCCTGATGGTCGCCATGGCCGTCGTCACCCTGCTGGCGCTCGTGCTGGTGATCACCATCTGGGTGGCGCGCTCGCTGGTCAGCCCGCTACGGCGGCTGCGCGGGGAGGCACTGGAGGTCGCCGGGGAGCGGCTGCCCGCGTACGTCCAGCGGATCCGCGAGTCGCGCGAGGGGGAGGTCGTCGCGGACGTGCCGCCGATCGGGGTGCTCTCCCGAGACGAGATCGGTGAGGTCGCCAGGGCGTTCGACGAGGTGCTCAGGGAGGCGGTGCGGCTGGCGGGCGACGAGGCCAAGCTGCGCAACACGGTGAACGCGATGTTCGTCAACCTCTCCCGGCGGAGCCAGAGTCTGGTGGAACGCCAGCTCAGCCTGGTCGAGCGGCTGGAGCGCGGCGAGCGCGACGACCAGCGGCTGGCGGACCTGTTCAAGCTCGACCACCTCGCCACCCGCATGCGCCGCAACAGCGAGAACCTGCTCGTCCTCGCCGGGCAGGAGGTGGCGCGACGCTGGAGGCAGCCTGTCGAGCTGATGGACGTGGTCAGGGCGTCGCTGTCGGAGGTGGAGAACTACGAGCGGGTGACGAACCGGGTCCAGTCGGAGGTCGCCGTCGCGGGCCCCGCGGTGAGCGACGTGGTCCACCTGCTGGCCGAGTTGGTGGAGAACGCCATCTCGTTCTCGCAGACGAAAACCAGGGTCACGGTGTCCAGCAGCCGGATCGAGGGCGGAGGCGTGATGATCTCGGTGACCGACCAGGGCATCGGCATGACGCTCGACGAGCTCGCCCAGGCCAACTGGCGGCTGGCCAACCCGCAGGCCGCCGACGCCTCGGTCGCCCGCCACATGGGTCTGTTCGTGGTCGGCCGTCTCGCGCTCAAGCACGGCATCCGTGTCCAGCTTCGCCCCCAGGGGACCGGCCTGACCGCGATGGTCCTCCTCCCGGAGACACTCCTCGTCACGCCGCCCCCCGCGCCCCAGCAGGTCGGTTACCCGCGGCTCCCCGCCGCCTTACCCGCGGGCGTCGCGCCCCTTGCCGGCCCGTCGTTCCCGCAGGCTCCCGGCGCGGGGCCGCCCGGCGCCGAGGGCCTGCCCCCGAGGGTTCCCGTGCTCGCGGCGCCCCCCGCGCAGACGTGGCCCGCACCCGCGTGGGACGGGCGGCCGGACGCGAGCGCGCCGAGCGTGTGGAGTCCGCCCCCGGAGCGGTCCCGCCCACAGGGGGAGTTCCCGGCGCCGCACCCCGGCCCGCTCGACTCCCTTCCCCGTCCGGCCCGGGCGGACGAGACAGGGCCGTTGCCCAGGGTGGGGACCTCGCCGCCGGCGAAACAGGACGACTTCCTGCCGATCTTCGCCTCGGTCGAGTCCGCCTGGTTCAGGAACACCGCCTCCAGAGATACCGGTGCGGCCACGGGCGATCCCGCTCCGGAGAGCCCCCGGGACGAGCCCGAGCCGTGGTCCTCGCCCGGTGACGGGGGCTGGCAGGCAGCCCAGGCGGCGAGCGCCCCCGCACACGGCGGTACGACCGGGGCCGGCCTGCCCAAACGCACCCCCAGGGCGAACCTGGTACCCGGCTCGGTGGCGCCGCTCGCGCGGTCACAGCCGAACCCTGACCCGGGGCCGGGCGCGCTCCCGGTCTCGGCAGAGCGGCTCCGCGAACGGATGTCGAGCTTCCAGCAGGGCGTGCGCAGGGCGCGCAACGAGCTCCCGGACCAGGACCGGTAGCCGTGCGGGCCGACAACTCCGACGGTGGGCAGGACGGGCGCTTCGGGTACGACCCGGAGTACGGCGAACCGGTCGAGGAGGAGAGCTCGCTGGTCCGGATGTACGCCGTGACCGGAGGGCGGATCGTGCCGAGCGCCAAGCTCGCCATGGAGGCGATGGTCTCGACCTCGACCCCGGCCCAGCTCGGCCTGTCCTACATCCGGGAGTACCGCCTCATCAGCGATCTGTGCCGCCGGGTCCGCTCGGTCGCGGAGATCTCCGCCCTCCTCGGCGTCCCTCTCGGCGTGACCCGCGTCCTGGTCTCCGACATGGAGTCCGAGGGCCTGGTGCGGATCCACCACCCCAAGGTCGACGCGGCGGGTCCCGGTCCCGACCTCCTCGAACGCGTCCTCAGCGGCCTCGACCAGATCTGAGGCCCGTCGTGGGCCCGCTGTGGGCGGGTCAGCTCGGGGCGAGCCACCACCTGGCGGCGACGAGCTCGGCCACCAGGGTCTCGGTCAGGAGCGCCACGTCGGGGTCGTCGTCGTGGCGGTAGCGGACGGCGGCCTTGGCGCCGGGGAGGTCGCCGCCGACGGCCAGGACCGTGGAGCCGCGCTGCCGGATCCAGTCCATGGCCTGCTCGTCGTAGCGAGAACCGGGGAACAGGATGGCGCGGTAGTCCAGGGTCTTGGTGAGGTAGACGTCCACGTGGGCCCAGTCGCCGGTCTCGCACGCGTCGGCCGCCCTGCGCGGCCCCTCCCGGAACATCAGGGCCGACTGCTCGGCGGAGGACAGGTGCTCGGCGGGGGCGATCGTGTAGACGCCGTGTGGGCCGTCGAGCAGTGCCGCCGCCGGCTCCAGCCACTCGTCGCGGCGCTCCAGCAGATCGGCGGTGGCCTCGGCCGTACGGCGGAGCAGTGCGGGTGAGTCCCCGCCGGAGGCGGTGAGGCGGTTTCCGAGTGCCAGGAGCAGGGCGAGGGTGTGCTGGAAGGTCCGGCAGGCCACGCCGCCGCGCTCCTCGCCGGCCAGCATCGGGACCACCAGGTCGGCGCCCTCGGTGACCGGCGAGCCCGGCGCGTTGGTCAGCGCGAGGACGAAGGAGCGGCCACGCACGCGGGCGACCGCGTCGAGGGTCTCCCTGCTGCCACCGGTGGCGGAGATGGCGACCACCAGGGTGTCCGGGCTCGGCGGGTAGGTCAGGGCGGCGGAGGCGTACTCGGCCACCGCGTCCACCCCGGCGGCCCGCAGGCGCAGCGCGGCCACCCGGGCGGCGTACCGGGAGCTGCCCATGCCGAGGAAGACCACCCGCCGGATCCCGGAGGGTACTCCGGCGAACAGGTCGTCGGCCTCCAGGGCGCTCGCCAGGCCGGTCAGCGCGGCGGGCTTGGCCTCCAGATCGGTGAGGTACAGCTCGGGAATCACGTGCTCTCCTTCATCGGTTTCAACGGTCACCGGTAGCGGGACCGCAGTACGCCCATCGGGGCGTAGCGCCAGCGGGGGAGATGCCGGGCGGCGTAGACGAGCTCGCGGCACTCCTGTTCGACCTCGAACGGGCGCAGCAGGGAACGGTCCAAAAGGCCGGCATGGCCCAGCTCGGCCAGGCGGTCTGAGTAGGCCGACTCCAGGGTGGCGCGGGCCGCGACGGCCCACTCGGCGATCATCGCCGGATCGGCGTCGCGGCGCCTGACCGCGACCTGGCCGACGTGTTCGAGGCTCGTGGTGAGCTGGGCGAGGTCGCGGGCGGCGGGCTGGAAGGGGGCGGCGTCCGCGACGGTCGGGTTGCCGTCGAAGTCGATCACCGCGTACCCGTCCCGCCAGCGGAGCATCTGGCCGACGTGCAGGTCGCCGTGGATGCGGATCAGCGGGGTGGCGCCCGCGGCGGCCAGCGGAGCCAGGTCGGCGCGGAGCGCGCCGGCGTGGGCCGCGAGCCACTCGCCGTCCTCGCCGTCGGTCAGTGCCAGCGCCTCCTCCAGCGCCTCGCCGGCCCGGAGCGACCACGGGCCCTCCGCCGTGCGTACCGGGTCGGGGAAGGTCACCGACGGGGTCGCCATCGCCGCGTGCAGGTCGGCCGAGAGGGCGCCCAGGTCGGCGGCGAAGGAGGTGCCGAAGGAGACGGCCTCGTCCACGCACCACTCCCAGCCGTCCCTCGCCTCGGGGAGGTAGGCGGTGACGAGGGCGAGCAACATCTCGGAGCCGTCGTCCGCGCGCCGGGAGAGGGCCGCGTAGGGCGTGGCGGTCGCGGTGAAGCCGACCGATGTCAGGTGCGCGAACATGTCGGGCGCGGGCGCCGGGAGCGGCACGGGCGGGGTGAGCCACTTGACGACCACCTTCTCGCCGACGACCACCGAGTGGTTGGTCTGGTCGACGTCGAACCCGCGCTCACCCGTCCCTGCGGCTCCGTCGATCCATGACAATTGAGTGTCGGTTGAGAAAACTGTGACAGCCGGGGAGGGAAGCGGATGGAACCGGCGAACTCTGAAGGGGGAGGGATCTGCACTGGTCAGAGCGTCAAGGAGGGCGCTGCTCCGTCCGTCGCCGGCTCGGGGAACCGTGTCGAGCCGGTTCCAGATTGAAGCTGGATTTAACAAACGGACCCAACTTTCCAGGGGTGATGTCGTGGGAAGTCTTGCTCAAGATAATGTTGACTGCAACACTCCTGCTTTGGTCTGCCGTGTCCCCAACGGCCGGTCTACCCCACTTACACTGAATTCTGAAGGAGTAGCGGCCGTGTCCCGCACCCGGTACCCCCGTAATCTTCCGGCTGCCGCCCTGGCCGTCGGCCTCGCGCTCGCAGTCTCGGCATGTGGCGGGGGGGCCGCGGAGACCGCCGCGCCCGCTGCCAGTGCCTCATCGGCGCAGCTCAACCCGAACGCCGACCTTTCCAAGCAGAGCATCACCATCTCCGTCTGGGACGGCTACACCCCCAAGGAACTGGCCACCGAGGTCAAGGAGAAGCTCAAGACCGACCTCAAGGTCACGCTGCACGACACCAACGAAGTGATCATGGCGAAGCTCACCAGCGGCGCCGACACCGGGCTCGACGTGGCCTTCGTCTCCGGTCAGTACGCCCAGGCGCTCAACGAGGCCGGGCTGCTGGAGCCGCTCCACCCCGAGCTCATCCCGAACCTCGCGAACCTCTACCCCGAGGCCAAGGAGCTCTCCTACGACAAGGGCAACGTCTTCTCGGTTCCCTATACCTGGGGCACCACCGGCATCTGTTACCGGACCGACCTGCTGAAGACCGCTCCGACGAGTTGGAACGACATCCTCGACCCGCCGGCCGACGCGGTCAAGAAGGTCACCATGATGACCACCGAGCGCTGGCTGGCCCTGCCAGCCATCAAGGCGCTCGGCTACTCGGTCAACACCAAGAGCGACGAGGAGATCGCCAAGGTCAAGGCGAAGCTGCTGGAGACCAAGCCGAAGCTGCTCGGCTACGACGACACCACCTTCGGCGACAAGCTGAAGAGCGGCGAGGCCGTGATGGTCGAGGCGTGGGACGGCTGGTGCCCGACCACCGAGAAGAACATCAAGTTCGTGGTGCCGAAGGAGGGCAGCGACCTGTGGGTGGACACCATGGTCGTGCTGAAGTCCTCCAAGAACAAGGAGGCGGCACACGCCTTCATCAACTACATCCTGGACCCGAAGGTGCACGGCTGGGCCGCGGAGAACATCCTCTACAAGGTCCCGAACAAGGCCGCGATGGACGCGATGAACCCCGAGCTCAAGGCTGCCAACGCCCCGCTGCAGATGAGCCCGTCCGACCTGCTCAAGGGTGAGTCGATCATCGACCTGGGCGAGGACTCACTGAAGTTCACCAGGCTCGCGACCGAGGTCGCGGCCCAGCAGTGACACGCTCCACCACCTCCGGCGCGTCCGTGCGATCACGGGCGCGCCGATCGCGTGCCCTGGGAAGGCTCGTCTTCCTGGGGCCCGGACTGACATACCTGATCGTCCTGCTGGTGATCCCGCTGGCGCTGCTCATCAGCTTCACGGTGTTTCGCAGGGGCCGCTTCGGCGGCGTGGTCTACGAGGCGACGGGGGAGAACTTCACCCGCCTGCTCGACCCCCTCTATCTCGACGTGCTGATCGGCTCGCTGAAGCTGGCCGCGATCGCCACGCTGATCGCCCTGCTGGTCGGCTACCCGACGGCCTACCTGATCGCCCAGCTGCCGTCGAAGTGGAAGACGATCGCGCTGGTCGCGGTCGTGCTGCCGTTCTGGACCAACTTCCTGGTACGCATCTACGCCTGGATCGTCCTGCTGAGCGGTCCCGGGCTGGTCAACAGCACCCTGATGGACCTGGGACTGATCGACAAGCCGCTGGAGCTGCTCTACAACCAGGGCACCATCGTCACCGGCCTGGTGTACTCGTACCTGCCGCTGATGGTCCTGCCGCTGTACGCGGCGATCGAGAAGCTGGACCCGCAGCTCCGCGAGGCGTCGGCCAACCTCGGCGCCGGGCCGGTCCGCACGTTCGCCTCGGTGACGCTGCCGCTGACCCTGCCGGGTGTGTTCACCGGTTGCCTGTTCGTGTTCGTACCGAGCTTCGGCAACTTCATCATCCCCGAGCTGCTCGGCGGTGGCCGTTCCATCATGGTCGGCAACCTGATCAGGGACCAGTTCCTCAAGGCACGCGACTGGCCGTTCGGGTCCACCCTCGCACTGGCGCTCATCGCCGTGCTGATCGTCCTGCTGCTCGCGCAGGCATGGAGTGCCCGACGTGCGTAGACCCCGACTGCTGTACGTCCCCTTCTGGGCGACCTACGTCTTCCTCTACACGCCGATCGTCGTGCTCGTCGTGATGTCCTTCAACGCTGGCGAGTCCCCCTACGTCCACGAGGGCTTCAGCCTGAAGTGGTACGGCACGCTCGCCGAGAACGCCGACATTCGCCAGGGCCTGGTCAACACGCTGATCGTGGCCGTTGGCTCCACGGTGCTGGCCACGGTGCTCGGCACCCTGCTGGCCGTGGGCCTGGCCCGCCACACCAGGTCGCGGGCGCTCGACGCGCTCGGCGTGCTGCCGGCCGTCCTGCCCGACCTGGTGCTGGGCATCGGCCTGCTGGTGTTCTACGCCATGATCAAGTCGACCCTCGGGCTGCACTCGGTGCTGCTGGCCCACACGGTGTTCGGCATGGCGTTCGTGACCGCGGTGGTCCGCACCCGGCTCACCCACGCCGACACCTCCCTGGAGGAGGCGTCCAGGGACCTGGGGGCGACGCCGTTCACCACGTTCCTCCGGATCACGCTGCCGCAGCTGGCGCCGGGCATCCTGGCCGGCGCGCTGCTCGCGTTCACCCTCTCGATCGACGAGTTCGTCATCGCGTTCTTCACGGCGGCGCCCACCACGCCGACCCTGCCCATCGTCATCTACTCAATGGTCCGCTTCGGGGTCACCCCCGAGATCAACGCCCTGGCCACGCTGCTGCTGCTCGTGAGCTTCACCGCGGTGATCGTGACCCAGCGGATGACCCGACTGACGGAGTCGCTGTCCTAATGCTGAAGATCACGGGTGTCAGCCGCCGGTTCGGTGACGTCACGGCGCTGTCGGACGTCTCCCTGGAGATCCGGCAGGGCGAGTTCTTCGCGTTGCTCGGCCCCAGCGGCTGCGGTAAGACGACACTCCTGCGGATCCTGGCGGGCTTCGAGTCGCCCGACGAGGGCACCGTCACGCTCGACGGCGACGACCTGCTCGGCCAGGCGGCCCACCGCCGCCCGGTCAACCTGATGTTCCAGTCGTACGCGCTCTTCCCGCACATGACCGTGGCCAAGAACGTCGCGTACGGCCTGGAGCGGGAGAAGCTGGGCAGGGCGGAGGTCCGCGGCCGGGTCGACGAGGTCCTGGAGAAGGTCGGGCTGGAGGCCATGGCCGGCCGTAGGCCGCATCAGCTCTCCGGCGGCCAGCGGCAGCGGGTCGCGCTCGCCCGCGCGATCGTCAAGCGGCCGCGCCTGCTGCTGCTGGACGAGCCGCTGTCCGCGCTGGACAAGAAGGTGCGCGCGGAGATGCAGTTGGAGCTCAAGCGGCTCCAGAACGAGGTCGGCATCACCTTCGTCGTGGTCACCCACGACCAGGAGGAGGCCATGTCGCTGGCCGACAGGATCGCGGTCTTCAACGCCGGTGGGGTCGAGCAGGTGGACGCCCCGGTGGAGCTGTACGAGCACCCGCGCACGCCGTTCGTCGCCGGCTTCGTGGGGGCCAACAACATCTTCGAGGGCAGGGCCTGCTCGGTCGGCCTGGCCGGCGAGGAACTCGGCATCCTTCCCGGGACGTCGGACCTGCCCGACGGCACGCCCGCGTTGCTCGCCGTACGACCGGAGCGGATCAGGCTGGACGACGAGGGCAAGGGCGTGCTGAGCGGCGAGGTCGTCGACGTGAGCTTCTACGGCGGCGTCTCGCACGTGTCGGTACAGGTGAGCGGGCGCCGGCAGCCCGTGCTGGTGGCCACCCAGGGGGCCACCCAGGTCCAGGCGGGTTCTGAGGTGGCGCTCGGCTGGGCCGAGGGGGACGGAGTGCTGATCCCTCAATGAGACGAGTTGAGCGGGTGGTTCGTCGCGGTCCTGGCGTAGTCGAGGATGAGTTCCGCCGCCTCCTGCGGGCCGATCACCGGGTGGCGGGCCGTTATGCGATAGCCGTACGCATCCTCGAGCGCGACCAGGTTGCGGGCGATGAGCAGGGAGTCGCCCGACAGCGTGAAGGTCTCCAACGCGGCCCCGGTGTCCAGGATGCTCTGGTAGAGCGAGACCTGGCGGTCGTAGAGGGTGGTCAGCAGCAGGGCGTACATCCTGTTGCGGGGCGCGGCTCCGCCGAGCTCGTTGAGCAGCCGGACGTCCGGGTCGTCCGGACCGTGCGGCAGCCCCGAGCGGACGGTCACGACAAGCTTCTCCACGGGGTCGCGCATGCCTTTGATCCGCTTGAGCCGCTGCTCGTAGAAGCGCTCCATCCCGGCGTGGTGGGCGTCGACCAGCAGTTCGCTGAGACGCGGGTAGTGGTACAGGACGGCCCCGGAGGTGAGCCCGGCCTCCTCCGCGACATGGTTGAGGTGCACTCCCTCGGTGCCGTGCCGGATGATCGCCCGATGTGCGGCCGCGATGAGATCCAGGCGCCGGTCCGCCCGTCCCTTGCGCGTCATATTCCCCCGCTCGTTGAAAACCACGCTCTGTGCCGGGGTCCATAGTGACTGTTTTCTAGAATTTTTGCTAGCCGAGAATTCCACCATTCTTCAAAAGCCGCAACCTCTAGACGTAAGGAGGCGTGATGTCCCTCACGATCCTGTTCATGCCGGAGAGCGCCTACGGGCCGACGAACAACTGCATCGGCATCGGTGACATTCTTCGTAAGCGTGGGCATAGAGTCGTTTTCGCAGCTGAGGCCTCCTGGAAGGGGAAATTGGAGGCCCTCGGATTCGAGGAGGACCTGGTCGATCTCGCGCCTCCGGCAGAAGAGGAGCAGGACGCCGGGCAGTTCTGGAAGGACTTCATCAGGGACACCGCACCGGAATACCGGAAGTCCACTCTGGAGCAGCTGGAGACGGTCACCAAGCCGATCTGGGAGGCGCTTATCGACGGCGCCAAGTACTGCGAGCCGCAGTTGAAGGAGATTATCGAGCGCGTCCAGCCGGACGTCATCGTCGAGGACAACGTCATCACCTTCCCGGCGCTGCTGACGGCGGGCAAGCCGTTCGTCCGGATCGTCTCCTGCAACCCGCTGGAGGTGCGCGGTGAGGGCGTCGCCCCGGTCTTCTCCGGGCTGCCCGCCGACGACCGGTCGCAGTGGGGTGCCTTCAACGCCGAGTACGACCGCACCCACCGCGAGATCTGGACCGCCTTCAACGAGTGGGTCGTCGAGCAGGGCGCCGACCCGCTGCCGGACCTGGACTTCATCCACGAGGGTGACCTCAACCTCTACGTCTTCCCCGAGATCGCCGACTACGTCGACGCCCGGCCGCTGGGCGACTCCTGGCACCGCCTGGACTCCTCGGTGCGCGAGACGGACGGTGGTTTCGAGCTCCCCGCGTCGCTGGCCGGGCGGGACGGCTCGCTGGTCTACTTCTCGCTGGGCTCGCTCGGCTCGGCGGACGTCTCGCTCATGCAGCGGGTCATCGACGTGCTGGCCACCACCCCGCACCGCTTCATCGTCTCGATGGGTCCGCTGCACGAGGAGATCAAGCTGGCCGACAACATGTGGGGCGCCGAGTTCGTCCCGCAGACCAAGATCATTCCTATGGTCGACCTGGTCATCACGCACGGCGGCAACAACACCACCACCGAGGCGCTGCACTTCGGCAAGCCGATGATCCTGCTGCCCCTGTTCTGGGACCAGTACGACAACGCGCAGCGCGTCCACGAGCTCGGCTACGGTGTGCGCCTGTCCACCTACACCTTCTCCGACGAGGAGCTGACCGGCGCGCTGGACAGGCTCCTGGGCGACGGCGCGCTCCGCGAGCGCCTGGCAGCCGCGGGCGAGGAGATCCGCGGGCGGGACGGCCTGCGCAGGGCGGCCGACCTGATCGAGCGGGCCGGCGCCTGACGGCTCTCCGCACCACCACGATGAGGGAAGTTCCATGGGCAAGTTGATCAATCCGGCGACCGGCGAGCTCCTGAGGGAGATCGCCGACACCCCGATCGAGGAGGTGGCCGCCGCCGTGCGGCGGGCCCGCGTGGCGTTCCGGGAATGGAGCGCCGCGACCCCGGCCGAGCGGGCCAGGGTGCTGCTGCGCTTCGCAGATCTCGTCGAGGCCGACGCCGAGGAGCTCACCCGGCTGGAGGTCGTCGAGACGGGCAAGCCCGCGGCGGTCTTCCGCGACGGCGAGCTGCCGTTCGCGGCGGACAACCTCCGCTTCTTCGCCGGGGCGGCCCGTTCGCTGGACGGCACCGGTGCGGGGGTGCTCAGCTCCGGCTACACCTCGGTGCTGGTGCGTCGTCCGGTGGGCGTCGTCGGATCGATCGCCCCGTGGAACTTCCCCCTGGTCATGGCGGTGTGGAAGATCGGCCCCGCGCTCGCCGCGGGGAACGCGGTGGTCATCAAGCCCGCACCGCAGACGCCGGGCACCACGCTGCGGATGGCCGAGCTGTTCGCCCGGGCCGGCGCGCCCGACGGCCTGCTCCAGGTGGTGCTGGGCGGCGCCGAGGTGGGCGAGGCCCTCGTCACCGACCCGGGCGTCGACATGGTGAGCGTCACGGGCTCCACCACGACCGGCCGCGCGGTCATGCGCGGCGCCACGGGCTCTCTGAAGCGGGTCCACCTGGAGCTCGGCGGCAAGGCTCCGGCGCTGGTCTTCGGTGACGCGGACCTGTCCGAGATGGCCAGGGGCGTCGCGATGGGCGCCACCTACAACACCGGCCAGGACTGCACGGCCGCGACTCGCGTCTACATCTCCCGGGAGGTGTACGACGAGGCGGTCGAGGCGCTGCACGCGACGCTGGCGCGGATCAGTGTGGGCGACCCCTGGGATCCGGCCACCGACATCGGCCCGCTGATCTCCGCGGTGCACCGCGACCGCGTGCACGGCTTCGTGGAGCGATCCGTCGCCGCGGGCGCCTCCGTGCTCTGCGGCGGCGCCCCGCTCGAAGGGCCCGGTTTCTACTACCCGCCCACGCTGGTTTCCGGCGCGACCCAGGACAGTGAGATCGTTCAGGGTGAACTTTTCGGTCCGGTACTGGTCGCCCTGCCCTTCGACGGAGAGGACGAGGCGGTCCGGCTGGCCAACGACACCGTCTACGGGCTGGCCTCATCGGTCTGGTCCAGGGACGTGGCCAGGGCGCTGCGCGTGTCGCATCGGCTCGATGTGGGCGTGACCTGGGTGAACGACCATCTGCCCATCGCCTCTGAGGCGCCGCACGGCGGGGTCAAGGGGAGCGGCTTCGGCAAGGACATGAGTCAGGAGGCGGTTGGGGAATACTCTGTGACCCGCCACCTGATGATCAAGCACCAGGCTCCGGAGGTGAAGGATTCCTTCCGGCCGGCCTGAAAACTTTGTAGCCGTATGTCCTTTTTGCGGGGATTTATCGGCATTTACTCCATTCGAAGTGACATAAAGGATGTGCTCAAATTGCTTTCGCCGTTTCCAAATCCGGCGAGGGGTTACGTAGGCCAGTGATGACACAAGACCGCCGGAGCCACCGCGCGTCAGGGGTGGGCAGTCGACTCCTGCCGGCGAACTGGCGCGTGCGTCCCCGTCTGGTCGCGCTGATCCTGCTCCCGACCGCCGCGGCCGTCCTGCTCACCGGACTTCAGCTGACCACCGCCCTCGCCACGGCCGGTGAGTACCGCCGGATGACCGAGGTCGCCTCACTGGTCGAGTCGCTCGGCACGCTTGCCCACGAGATGGCCGAGGAGCGCGACCTCACCGCCTGGTACGTCGCCGGCGCCACTCGCGCCCGGCTCACCAAGGTCAGGGAGCAGCGTGGGGTGGTCGACCGGAGCAGCAAGCAGACGCTGGCCGCCATGGAGGACCTCGACGAGTCGCAGGCGGTCCGGGTCCGTACCGAGGTCGCCCAGATCCGCCGCTGGCTCAACGGTCTCCCCGGTCTGCGCAGGCTGATGACCGACGGCAGCGTGCTGCCCCGGGCGGCCCTCGGCATGTACTCGCGGATGATCACCGACTTCATCACCCTCCACGACGACCTGGGCCGCAGCGGCGGCGACGAGCGCCTCATCGGTGACGCGCTCGCGCTGGGCGCGCTGACCCGGGCCAAGGAGCAGGTCGCCAGGCAGCGGGGCACCCTCCTGGTCAGCTTCCTGGACCGCAAGTTCGACTTCGACGACCCCGCCGACCTGCTGGGCGCGTACCGGAGCCAGCTGAGCGAGGAAAACGCCTTCCGGGCGACCGCCTCGGCCGCCGAGATCAAGCGCTTCCGCGACGTGGTCAACGGCCCCAAGGTCGACCAGGCCGACTCCATGCGCGCCCTTGTCATGTCCCTCATGCGGGAGAACAAGCCGCTGGAGCGGATCGGCGGCGGCTGGCTCAGGAGCGCCGACACCTGGTACAGCGCCTCCTCCGCGATCGTGGACAACATGCGGACCGTCGAGCGCGGCCTGTCGGCCGCGGTGGTCGCCCGCAGCCAGGAGATGGAGAGCGCCGAGCAGCGCAGCGCCGCGATCTCCGGTGTCTCGATCCTGGTCCTGCTGGTCCTGATCCTGCTCATCACCGCCTGGGTGGCCGGCACGCTCGTCCGGCCGCTGCGCAAGCTGCGCAGCGAGGCGCTTGAGGTGGCCGACACCCGGCTGCCCGAGACCGTCCGGGTGCTGCGGGAGTCCGGAGACCACGCCCCGAACATCGAGGTGCCCTCCATCGGGGTGGCCTCCCGTGACGAGATCGGGGAAGTGGCCAGGGCCTTCGACGAGGTGCACCGCGAGGCCATCCGGCTGGCGGGTGACGAGGCCCGGCTGCGAAGCAACATCAACGCGATGTTCGTCAACCTCTCCCGGCGCACCCAGTCGCTCGTGGAACGCCAGATCGACCTCATCGACGACCTGGAGCAGGGTGAGCAGGACGAGAGCCGGCTCGGCAGCCTCTTCAAGCTGGACCACCTGGCCACCCGCATGCGCCGGAACTCCGAGAACCTCCTGGTCCTCGCCGGTCAGGAGCAGAGCCGCCGGTGGAGTGAGCCGGTTCCGCTCAGCGACGTCGTCCGCGCCTCGCTGTCGGAGGTCGAGAACTACGAGCGGGTGAACCTCCGGGTCGAGTCGGGCATCTCGATCATCGGCCAGGCTGTCAACGACATCGTCCACCTGGTCGCGGAGCTCGTCGAGAACGCGATCTTCTTCTCGCCGCAGGACACCAAGATCACGGTGACCAGCAACGGCAACGAGATGGGCGCCGTCATCCTGGCGGTCACCGACGCGGGCATCGGCATGAGCGACGAGGAACTGGCCGAGGCCAACCGCCGGTTGGCCGAGCCTCCCGCGGTGGACCTTTCGGTCTCCCGCCGGATGGGCCTGTTCGTGGTCGGCCGCCTGGCCATGCGCCACGGGATCAGGGTCCAGCTCAGGCGCCCGGAGACCGGCGGCCTGAGCGCCGTCGTGCTCCTGCCGGTGCAGGTGGTGGCCCAGGGCACGGTGCTGCCCGAGATGGCGATGGCCGGGCAGGGCGGTATGCCGTCCGGTTCCTTCGGCGGTCCCGCAAGCTCGTTCTCCTCGGTGAACCCCGACCCGTTCGGCTCCGCTCCGAACCCGGACCCGTTCGGGACCGGCGCCGGGCGCGGCGGCCGACCGCCGGCCGGCCTCGGACAGCCTGCCCAGGCGCAGCCTCAGACGCCTCCCCAGGTGCCGGCGCCGACGTCCGGGGATCTCTGGTCGGGGCCGGTGGTGCCCGCCTCCGCGGTGGAGGACCTGTGGTCGTCGCCGCTGGCGTCGACCCCGGCGCCGTCGTTCCCCTCGGCCTGGCCCGAGACCTCCTCGTCCGACCTGTGGACACCGCAGCGGCTGGAACCGGTGGAGAACACCCAGGCCCTTCCCGCGGTCGAGGTCTCGCCGACGGAACCGGAGCCGGAGGAGTTCCTGCCGATCTTCGCGGCGGTGGGGTCCGACTGGTTCCGCAGCAGCACGTCCGTCGCACCCGAGCCGGAACAGGAGCAGGAGGCAGAGTCCGATCCCGAGCCCGTCGCCGAGGCCAGGCCCCGGCTGCTGGAGCAGCGGGTCAGGCGGGGTCCGCAGGGACTGGAGACCCAGAACTTCCCGCAGATCTCGCACTCCGCGCCGCAGCCTCAGCAGCAGCCGGGGCAGCCGCCGCAGCAGCAGGCACAGCCGCCCAGACCGGCCGCGCCCGCGGCCGACAGGCAGCCGTGGAGCACCCCCTCGGATCAGGGCTGGGCGGCCGCCGAGGTCGCCAAGAAGCCGGTGGAGGGCGGCGTGACCGGAGCGGGCCTTCCCAAGCGGGTGCCCAAGGCGAACCTCGTTCCCGGAGCCGCCTCGGCGGCACCGGCTGCGCCGGCCCCCTCGATGCCGCCGATATCGGCGGATCGGGTGCGCAGCCGCCTGTCCAGTTTCCAGCAAGGCGTACGGCAGGGACGCGCTGAGATGAGCGAGCGCGCCAAGGCCGTCGAGGGAGAGAACCAGCAGTGAACAACCAACTCAGCCAGGCCGCCCGCGGCTTCAACTGGCTGATCACCGAGTTCGTCAAGGAGATGCCCGGAGTGGCGCACGCGGTGATCGTCTCCGCGGATGGGCTCCCGCTGGCCTACTCCCAGGGGTTTCCCAAGGACCGGGCGGACCAGCTCGCCGCTATCACGGCCGGTCTGATCAGCCTCACCCAGGGCGCCTCACGAGTCTTCGAGGGTGGTCCTGTGGCACAGACAGTGATCGAGATGCAGCGGGGCCTTCTGCTGACCATGTCGATCAGCGATGGTTCCGCGCTGGCCGTACTGGCCTCGCCGGACTGCGACATGGGCCTGGTGGCCTACCAGATGACACTGCTCGCAGAGCGTGCCGGGCAGGCGCTTACGCCTGCGCTACGGGCCGAACTGCAGTCGGTTCAGCGATAGGGGGGTGATATGGACGCACCAGGTTGGCGTGGGCCGGGGGAGGAACCCCAGAACACGTCTCAGGCCAAGAGCGGGCGAGACCGGTTGATTCGCCCGTACGCTGTGACCGGGGGCAGGACCGCCCCCCGGATGCAGCTAGCTCTCGAGGCACTGGTCTCCTCGGCGACGTTGGCGGGGGTGGATCCCGCCACGCTCTCCACGGAATATCAGGCGATCATTTCGCTGTCCCGGCAGGTGCGCTCGGTTGCCGAGCTCTCTGCCCTGTTGCGCATGCCACTTGGCGTGACCCGGGTACTGATCGCGGACATGGCGGCCGAGGGCCTGGTGCAGATCCATCAGCCGTCGCTGGATGCGGGTAAGCCGGATCTCAATTTGCTTGAAAGGGTGCTCAGTGGGCTTCGCAGGCTCTGACGCCGGGATGACGTCGACGAAGATCGTCGTCGCCGGCGGGTTCGGTGTCGGCAAGACGACCTTTGTCGGCGCGGTCTCCGAGATCATGCCGCTGACCACGGAAGCGGTGATGACAGAGGCCAGCGCGGACGTCGACGACCTCTCGCACATCCCGACAAAGCGAACCACCACGGTCGCCATGGACTTCGGCCGGGTCTCGCTGGACCGCGACCTGATCCTGTACCTGTTCGGTACGCCGGGTCAGCACCGGTTCTGGTTCATGTGGGACGACCTCGTGAAGGGTGCGATCGGTGCGATCGTGCTCGTCGACACCCGGCGGCTGGCCGACAGCTTCCCGGCGATCGACTACTTCGAGGAGGCCGGACTACCGTTCGTTGTGGCCCTCAACGGGTTCGGCGGATCGCACATTCACGGTGAGGAGGAGGTGCGGGAGGCTCTGACGATCGCCCCGCACATCCCCGTCGTCCGGACCGACGCCCGGTCCAGGGACGCGGTGAAATCGACCTTGATCACCTTGGTCGAGCACGTCCTCACACTCAGGGTCTGATCTCCTGGCGCGGGGGGGGGCCCGCCAGGAGGGGGGGCGGCCCCCCCCGGTGGCCCCCCCGGTCAACAAAGACGCGCCGGGGGGGCGCCGCGGCGCCCACCAGCACCCCCGGAGC
>NZ_JBEOWJ010000068.1:0-26610 GCF_040295965.1 Streptosporangium sp. NPDC002544
ACTCACCGCATGCAACACCGCATCCAGCAACGCCGGATGCAACCCGAACGCACCCGCCCCACCGACCTGCTCGGGCAGACCCACCTCAGCGAAGACCTCACCATCAGAACCCCGCCAAGCCGCCCGCAACCCCTGGAACGCCGGACCATACCCCAAGCCCTCCTCCGCCAGCTCCTCATACAACCCGTCCAGCTCGATCACGGACGCCCCGGCCGGCGGCCACACCGCCACATCGAACGGCACGGCAGGCGAAGCACCCGTGCTGATAACACCGGTCGCGTGCCGCACCCAGGGCTGGTCCGGCGCGTCAGCCAACCGGGCGTAGATCGCCAGGTTCCTGCGGCCTGTCTCGTCGGATGCGCTCACCACCACCTGGACGGCGACCGCATCGTCCGCACCGAGCACCAGCGGGGCGGCCAGGGTGAGTTCTTCCACCCGGTCGCAGCCGACCTGGTCCGCCGCCCGGATCGCCAGCTCGAGGAACCCGGTGCCGGCGAACAGCGTCGTACCGGCCACCGCGTGATCGGCGAGCCACGAATGCGACGCGAGCGACAGACGACCCGTCAGCAACACCCCATCCGAGTCGGCCAGGCCCACCGCCGCACCCAGCAGCGGATGCCCCGTCGCCGCCTGCCCCAGCGCACGAGCATCGCCCCCCTGCTTCGGGCCCGGCCAGAACCTCTGGTGCTGGAAGGCGTAGGTCGGCAGCTCCACCAGGCGCCCGCCCGAAAGCACCGCCCGCCAGTCCACCGCCACCCCGCGGACGAACAGCTCGGCCGCCGAGACCAGCACCCGGTCCATGCCGCCCTCGTCACGGCGCAACGTCCCGGCCACCACCGCGGTGACCCCCGCCGCGTCCACCGCCTGCTCGATCCCCAACGTCAGCAACGGATGCGGGCCGACCTCGACGAACGCCCGATACCGCTCCGCCAGCAACCGCTCGATGGCCGGCGCGAACTCCACCGTCCGCCGCACGTTCTCATACCAGTAGCCGGCATCCAGCTCCGTGCCCTCCAGCCACTGCCCGGTCGCGGTCGACAGCATCGGCACCCGCGCCGCACGCGGCACCACCCCCGCCAGATCCGATAGCAGATCGTCACGGAACCGCTCGACCTGCGGCGAATGCGCGGCGAAGTCCGCACCGGCCAACTGCCAGCGCATCACCCCCTCGGCCGACAACCGCCGCTCCAGCACCCGCATCGCATCCCCGTCACCGGCGACGGTGACCACCCGGGGCCCGTTGACCGCCGCGATCGAGATCCGATCCAGCAGACCATCCTCGGCCAGCGCCGCGCGCACCTGCTCCACCGGCGCCATCACCGACAGCATCACCCCATGCCCGGACAGCCGCTCACCGATCAGGCGGCTGCGCAACGCCACCACCCGCGCACCGTCCTGCACCGACAGACCACCGGCCACCACCGCCGCCGCGATCTCCCCCTGCGAATGCCCCACCACCGCATCCGGACGAACCCCCAACGACTCCCACACCGCCGCCAGCGACACCATCACCGCGAACGACACCGGCTGCACCACATCCACCCGATCCAGCCCCGGAGCACCCTCCACCTGACGGACCACATCCAGCAACGACCACCCCGACCAGTCCACGAACGGCTCCAGCGCCGCCGCGCACTCGGCCATCCGCCCCGTGAACACCGCCGACTCCTCCAGCAGCGCGGCACCCATGCCCACCCACTGCGCCCCCTGGCCCGGGAACACCCACACCGACTTCCCATCGACGTCCGCCACACCCGCGACCATGCGCGTCGCCGACTCACCGGAAGCCACCGCGGCCAGCCCCGCCAGCAGCTCCTCATGACCGTCTCCGATGACCACGGCCCGATGCTCGAAGAGCGACCGCGACACCACCAGCGACGAGCCCACATCCACCGGGTCGAGATCACCGTGCGCCTCCAGGTGCGCACCCAGGCGACCCGCCTGATCGTGCAGCGCCTGACCGGTCTTGCCCGAGATCACCCACGGCACCACACCCGCTGTCGGCGCCACGTCCTCCACCCGCGGCTCGGCCTGCGGCGCCTCCGGACCCTGCTCCAAAATCATGTGCGCGTTCGTGCCGCTGACCCCGAACGACGACACACCCGCCCGGCGCAGCCAGCCCGTCTGCGGCCACTCCACCGCCTCGGTCAGCAGCTCCACCGCACCCGAGGCCCAGTCCACATGCGACGACGGCGTATCAACATGCAACGTCTTCGGCACGATGCCGTGCCGCATCGCCATGATCATCTTGATCACACCCGCGACACCGGCCGCCGCCTGGGTGTGACCGAGGTTCGACTTGATCGACCCCAGCAGCAGCGGCCGATCCTCATCTCGCTCCTGGCCGTAGGTGGCCAGCAACGCCTGCGCCTCGATCGGGTCACCCAACGTCGTGCCCGTTCCATGCGCCTCGACCACGTCCACCTCGGCCGACGACAGCCCCGAAGCGGCCAGCGCCTGACGGATCACCCGCTGCTGCGAAGGACCGTTCGGCGCGGTCAACCCGTTGGACGCACCGTCCTGATTGATCGCCGAACCACGTAGGATCGCCAGGACCTGGTGACCGTTGCGCTGAGCGTCCGACAGCCGCTCCAGCACGAGCACGCCCACACCCTCAGACCAGGTCGTGCCGTCAGCGGTGTCGGCGAACGCCTTGCACCGGCCGTCCGACGACAGCCCACCCTGACCGCTGAAATCGACGAACACCAACGGCGACGCCATCACCGTCACGCCACCGGCCAAGGCCAGACTGCATTCACCCGATCGCAGGGCCTGCGCGGCCATGTGCATCGCCACCAGCGACGACGAGCAGGCGGTGTCCACCGTCACCGCCGGGCCCTCCAACCCCAACGCGTACGCGACGCGACCGGTGACGACGCTCCCAGCGCTGCCGTTGCTGACGAAGGTCATCGCCTCCGGCGGGAACTCGGCACTCGTCCCGTAGTCGTGGTAGAGCACCCCGGCGAACACGCCGGTACGGCTACCGCGCAGCGAGACCGGGTTGATCCCCGCTCGCTCGATCGCCTCCCAGGACGTCTCCAGCAGCAACCGCTGCTGCGGGTCCATCGCCAGCGCCTCGCGCGGCGAGATGCCGAAGAACCCCGGGTCGAATTCGGCCGCGTCGAAGAGGAACCCGCCCTGGAAGTCCAGCTCGCCGCGCGTCTGCCAGCCTCGGTCCCGTGGCAGCGGGGAGATGGCGTCCTGGCCTCCGGCGACCAGCCGCCACAGGTCCTCCGGAGAGCTCACCCCGCCCGGATAGCGGCAGGCCATCGACACGATCGCGATCGGATCGTCCGCCACCGGCAGCACCGCCGACGGCACCCCCGCACGCACCTGCTCGCCCAGCAACTCCGCCAGCAGGAAGTCCGCCAGGACGGCCGGCGTCGGGTAGTCGAAGACCAGCGTCGCCGGCAGGTTCAAGCCGGTCGCGGCACGGAGCGCGTTACGGAATTCGACCGAGGTCAGCGAGTCGAACCCGAGATCCTTGAAGGCCCGCTCGGTCTCGATCGCATCCGCGTTGGAGTGCCGCAGCACTACGGCGACCTGCTCGCGGACCATGTCCCGCAGGACCTGCGACCGCTCGCCCGCCTCCAGCTCACGCAGCCGCGCCCGCAGGGCGGAAACGGCCGACTGCTCCTCTTCCCGGACGGTACGGCCCGCCTCGACCAGGCTCAGCACCTCCGGCAGATCGCCGAGCAGAGCGCTCTGCCGTACGGCGGTGAACGTCAGGGCGAACTGCTCCCAGGCGATATCCGCGACCGCCACGGTCGCGTCCCGGTGCGCGACCGCCCGCCACAGCGCGGTGACGGCCGCTCCCGCCCCCATCGCCCGCACGCCACGCCTGGACAGGTAGTCCTGTGCCCCGTCGGCGGCGGCCATGCCATCCCCGACCCATGGGCCCCAGGCGACCGAGGTCGCCACGACCCCGCGTGCCCGCCGCCGGTCGGCAAGAGCGTCAACAGAGGCGTTGGCGGCGGCGTAGGCGGCCTGGCCACCGCTGCCCCACACCGCGGCGATCGAGGAGAACAGCACGAAGAAGTCGAGCTCGCGGTCGCCCAGCAGCGCGTCGAGGTTCAGCGCGCCGACGACCTTCGCCCGCATCACCTCGGCCAGCTCGGCGGCGTCCAGCCCGTCCAGGTTGTTCGCCGGGCTGATGCCTGCGGCATGGACGACCCCGGTCAGCGGGTACTCAGCCGGGATGTCGGCCAGCACCGCCGCGAGTGCGTCCGCATCGGCCACGTCGCATGCCACGATGCTCACCCGGGCACCCAGCGCGGTCAGCTCGTCGCGCAGCTCGGCCGCACCGCCTGCCGCCATGCCCCGCCTGCTGGTCAGTACGAGATGTTCGACGCCCTGGGCGGCCAGCCACCGGGCCACGTGAGCACCGAGCGCGCCGGTGCCACCGGTGATCAAGGCCGTGCCGCGCGGTCGCAGCGTGGCGTCAGTGCCCCGGTAAGGGGCGTGAGCCAACCTGCGGCCGTAGACGCCGGTCGAGCGGATCGCCACCTGATCCTCGGAGCCGGGCACGGTGAGGACGCCCGCCAGCCAGGTCACCACCCGCTGGTCCAGCGTCTGGGGAAGGTCGATCAGGCCACCCCAGCGCTGGGGGTACTCCAGCGCGGCCACCCGGCCGAGGCCCCACACGCCCGCCTGAGCCGGGATCGGCGCCGTGTCGGACCGCCCGAGCGAGACCGCGCCCTTCGTGACACACCACAGTGGCGCCTCGACACCGGCATCGCCCAGTGCCTGCAGCAAGGTCATCGTCAGCGCCGAGCCGTCCGAGACACCCGGCTCCGTGGTCTCACCCAGCGCCAGCAGCGACACCACCCCGGCCGGCTCCGCGTCGGCGCCGAGGCGCTCGCGTACCTGCTCGGCGAGCGCGGCCCGGTCCTGGCCGGATACGTCCAGCCGTACGGCCGCCGCCCCGAACATCTGGACCACGGACTCCGACCAGGCATCGCCGGCCTGCTCCGCGGGCACCACGACCAGCCAGGTGCCCGGCACGACGGCGGCCGAGACGCTGGTCAGTGGCTTCCAGATGACCCTGTATCGCCAGGAGTCCGCGACGGACGTCTCGCGTCGGGCTCGTCGCCACGACGTCAGCGCCGGCAGCACCGCGCCGAGCGTCTCCTGCTCCACGTCCAGCCGCGCCGCGAGGGACTGGAGATCCTCACGCTCAATGGTGGCCCAGAACTCCGCGTCCACCGGATCCGCCATGGCGGCACCCCTGGCGGGGGCACCGGTCTCGGGCCAGAACCGCTGGTGCTCGAAGGCATAGGTGGGCAGGTCGACCCGGCGCCCGCGCGGCAGCACCGTCTGCCAGTTCACCGGTACGCCGTGCACGTGTAGACGGGCCAGCGCCTCGGTAACGGCCTGGTGCTCGTCCCGGTCCCCGCGCAGTACCGGCACCACTACCGTGTGCGACTCAGACGCCTCCGGCTCGGTCGCGAGGGTGTCCTGGGCCATGGCGGTCAGCACACCGTCGGGGCCGAGCTCCAGGTAGGCCCGGACGCCCTGGCCGTGCAGGGTGCGGATGCCGTCGGCGAAGCGGACCGCGCCGCGGACCTGCTCCACCCAGTAGTCCGGCGAGCACAGCTGCTCGGCCGTGGCCGCCTGCCCGGTCAGGGTGGACACGATCGGAATCCTCGGCGCACCGTAGGTGAGCCTGCTCGCCAGCGTGCGGAAGTCCTCCAGCATCGGCTCCATCAACGGCGAGTGGAACGCGTGCGACACCCGCAACCGTCGCGTCTTGATCCCGCATTCCTCCAGCACCGCGACGATCGCGAGCAGCGGCTCCTCGACTCCGGCGATCACCACCGAGGTGGGACCGTTCACGGCCGCGATCGACACCTGGTCTTCGCGTCCGGCCAGCAGCTCGGCGACCTGCTCCTCGGAGGTCTGCACCGCCACCATCGCCCCACCGGTCGGCAGCGCCTGCATCAACCGCGCCCGGCCCGCCACCAGCGCGCACGCATCGCTCAGCGACAGCACCCCGGCCACATGCGCCGCGCTGATCTCCCCGATCGAGTGCCCGGCCAGTACTTCGGGCCGAATCCCCCACGAGGAGACCAGCCGGAACAGGGCGGTCTCCACCGCGAACAGGGCCGGCTGCGCCCACCCCGTCTGGTCCAGCAACCCGGCCTGGTCACCGCCCGGCTCGGCGAACAGCACCTCGCGCAGCGGTCCGTCAAGCATCGGGTCCAGCTCGGCGATCACCTCGTCCAACGCCTGCGCGAACACCGGGAACCGCTCGTACAGCTCCCGGCCCATCCCCGCCCGCTGACTGCCCTGACCGGTGAACAACACCGCCAGCCTCGGCTCCGCTCCCGCCACGCCGCGCACCACACCCGCGCTCGGCCGGTTCTCGGCCAGGGCGTCCAGTCCGGCCAGCACCCCATCGCGATCGGCGGCCAGTACCACCGCCCGATGCTCGAACGCCGGACGGGTCGTGGCCAGCGAGAACGCGGTATCGGCCAGCGCCACCTCACCGCGGTCCCCCACGTGCGAGACCAGCCGCCCGGCCTGCGCCCGCAGCGCCTCCGCCGTACGGGCCGACACCAACACCGGCAGCACGTCCGCGGCCGGTGCCTCGTCCCGCGGCACCGTTCCGGCCTCGATCCGCGGAGCCACCGGCCCCTGCTCCAGGATGACGTGGGCGTTGGTGCCGCTGATCCCGAACGACGACACACCCGCCCGGCGCGGATGGCCGGTCTCCGGCCACTCGGTCGCCTCGGTCAGCAGCTCCACCGCGCCGGAGGTCCAGTCCACGTGCGAGGACGGCGCGTCCACATGCAGTGTCCTGGGCAGCACTCCGTGCCGCATCGCCATGACCATCTTGATCACACCGGCCACACCGGCGGCCGCCTGCGTGTGACCGATGTTCGACTTGACGGCCCCCAGCAGCAGCGGCCGGTCGGTCTCACGGTTCTGTCCGTACGTGGCCAGCAGCGCCTGGGCCTCGATCGGGTCACCCAGCGTCGTCCCGGTGCCGTGCGCCTCCACCGCGTCCACCTCGGACGGCGACAGACCGGCGCCGGCCAGCGCCTGGCGGATCACCCGCTGCTGCGAAGGACCGTTAGGCGCGGTCAGACCGTTGGACGCACCGTCCTGGTTGATCGCCGAACCACGCACGATCGCCAGGACCTCGTGGCCGTTGCGGCGGGCGTCCGACAGCCGTTCCAGTACCAGCACGCCCAAGCCCTCGGACCAGCTGGTGCCGTCCGCGCCGTCGGAGAACGCCTTGCACCGGCCATCAGGCGCCAGCCCTCCTTGGGCGCTGAAGCCGATGAACCCGAGCGGGGTGGTCATCACCGTGACACCGCCGGCCAGCGCCAGGCCGCACTCGCCCGAGCGCAGCGCCTGCGCGGCCATGTGCATCGCGACCAGCGACGACGAGCAGGCGGTGTCCACCGTCACCGCCGGGCCTTCCAGGCCCAGGGTGTAGGACAGGCGCCCCGACAGCACGCTGGCCGCCATGCCGGTGATGGCGTGACCCTGTACATCCGCCTGAGCGTTCATCACCAGGCTCGCGTAGTCCTGGCCGTTGGTGCCCACGAACACACCGGTGGAGCTGCCCTTCAGCGAGACCGGGTCGATGCCGGCCCGCTCGACCGCCTCCCACACCCCCTCCAGCAGCAGCCGCTGCTGCGGGTCCATCGCCAGCGCCTCACGCGGCGAGATCCCGAAGAATCCGGCGTCGAATCCGGCCACATCCGCCAGGAACCCACCCTGACCGGTCGCACTAACGCCCTGACCATTGGAGCCTCCCGCCGACAGCATCTCCAGATCCCAGCCCCGATCGGCGGGGAAGGGCGAGATCGCGTCCTCGCCCTCGGCCAGCAACCGCCACAGCTCTTCCGGCGAGTTCACCCCACCGGGGAACCGGCAGCTCATCCCCACGATCACGATCGGATCGTCCGCCACCGACGCTCTCGGCCCGGCCACCCTGCCCGACGCCACCGCCAGGTCCTGCCGGCCCAGCAGCTCCGACACCAGGAACCGCACCAGCACGATCGGCGTCGGGTAGTCGAACACCAGCGTCGCCGGCAGCCGCAGCCCGGTGACGCCGTTGAGCCGGTTACGTAGCTCAACGGCGGTGAGGGAGTCGAAACCGAGCTCACGGAACTCGCGTCCGGGTTGGACGGCCTCTCCCGAGGCGTGCCCCAGTACCGCCGCCGCCTGCGCCCGCACCAACTCGAGCACCAGCCGCACCTGCTCGGCCTCACCCAGCCCCGCCAGCCGCCGTACCAGCTCCGCGTCCCCGCCCACGGGGACGGAGACCGCCGACCGGCGGCCCGCGCGCACCAGGCCGCGCATCAGGTGCGGCACCTCGGGGAACGTGCGCAGCACCGACAGCTCCAGCCGCGCGGCCACCACCGCCGCGTGCTGCGACGCGGCAGCCAGCTCGAACATCGCGAGCCCCTGCTCGGCCGACAGCGCCGGCATCCCCGCCCGCGCCATCCGCTGCAGATCTATCGTCCCCAGCCCGCCGGTCATCCCGGTCTCCTGCGCCCACAAGCCCCAGGCCAGCGACAATCCAGACAGCCCTTCGGCCCGGCGTAGCTGGACCAGCGCGTCGAGGAACGCGTTCGCCGCCGCGTAGTTGCCCTGCCCGGCGTTGCCCATCACCCCCGCCATGGAGGAGAACAGCACGAACGCCGCGAGGTCCAGGTCCCTGGTGAGCTCGTGCAGGTGCCAGGCCGCGTCCGCCTTCGGACGCAGCACCGCCTCCAGCCGCTCGGGCGTCAGCGACGGAATCGTGCCGTCGGCCAGCACACCGGCGGTGTGGACGACCGCGGTCAGCGGGTGCTCGTCGTCCACCTGTGCCAGCAGGGCCGCCACCGCGTCCCGGTCGGCCATGTCGCAGGCGGCGATCGTGACCTCGACACCGTGTGCGATCAGCTCGGCCTGCAACTCCACCGCACCCGGAGCATCCGCCCCCCGGCGGCTGGTCAGCAGCAGATGCCGCATACCTCGCTCGGCCACCACATGCCGCGCGAACAGCGCGCCCAGACCACCGGTGCCACCGGTGATCAACACCGTGCCCTCCGGATCCCAGGCACCGGGGTTGTCACCGGAGACATCCGCCCCGGCATCACCGGGCAGCACCCGCGCCAGACGCGGAACCCACACCTCCCCCTCGCGTACCGCCACCTGCGGCTCGCCCGAGGCCAGCACCCCGAGCAGTGCGTCGAGCAGGGCCGGCCGCGAGGACTCCTGATCATCCACGTCGACCAGCACGAACCGGCCCGGGTTCTCCGACTGGGCGCTACGGACAAGACCCCACACCGCCGCCGTGACCGGGTCCGGTACCGCCTCACCCTGCGCACCCTGCGCGCCGGCACCGGTCACCACCGCATCCCGGGTGAGAACCACCATCCGGGAGTCGCTGAAGCGTTCATCGGCCAGCCACCGCTGCAGCAGGTCCAGAACGCGGGCGGTCAGTTCATGCGCCGATTCCACCACCCCGGCCGCCGGGTCGGAGACCGCCTCCGTCACCACCACTGCCGGGACCGGACCCGCCTCAACCAGCGACGCCAGATCCGCGTGCACCGGCAGCAAAGCGCCACCCGAACCCCCGGCCGCGTCGTCATCGGACGCCCGCAACGCCGCCGCGACACCCAGCGTGTCCAGGCCAAGCAGCGCCACCGGTACCTGATCGGCTTCCGGCAGGCCGCCTGCCACGGCCCATTCCACCCGGAACAGCGTGTCTCGCCCGGCCCCGTGACCATCGGAGACCCCCAGCTGCTCGGCCGAGACCGGCCGCAGCACCACCGACCGCGCCGACACCACCGGCGCACCCGTCACATCCACCGCGCTCAGCGACACCGCATCGCCGCCCACCCTGGCCAGCCGCACCCGCAGCACCGACGCCCCGGCCGCGTGCAGGCACACCTCACCCCAGGAGAACGGCAACCGGCTCCCCTCCACCGGCTCCAACCCGGCGAAGGTCACCGCGTGCAACGCCGCGTCCAGTAGCGCCGGGTGCAACCCGAACGAACCGGCCCCGCTGACCTGCTCCGGCAAACTCAGCTCGGCGAAGACTTCACCGTCAGCGCCCCGCCAGGCTGCCCGCAGCCCCTGGAACGCCGGGCCATAGGCGAACCCCTCCTCGGCCAGATCGTCGTACAGCCCCTCCAGCTCGATGGCGGTCGCGCCGGCCGGCGGCCACACCGCCGCATCGAACGGCACGGCTTCCGGAGCACCGGCCGCGAGCGTACCGGTCGCGTACCGTACCCAGGGCACCTCATCGGCCGCGTCCGCCGGGCGGGCATACACGTTCACCGGCCGGTGGCCCGTCTCCTGGGCGGCGCCCACCCACACCTGCACCGCAACCGCGTCACCCTCGCCCAGCACCAGGGGCGCGTCCAGGGTCAGCTCCTCCACCAGCTCACAGCCGACCTGGTCACCGGCCCGCACGGCCAGCTCCACGAACGCCGCGCCCGGCACCAGCACCGAACCCGCCACCACGTAATCGGCCAGCCACGGCTGCGACCGCAGCGACAGCCGCCCGGTCAGCACCACCCCATCGGAGTTGGCCAGCGGCATCGCCGCGCCCAGCAACGGATGATCCGTCGCGGCCAGCCCCAGCACCCGAGCATCCCCACTCTGCCGCGCGTTCGGCCAGAACCGCTGATGCTGGAAGGCGTAGGTGGGCAGGTCGACGCGGCGAGCACCCGGGAAGAGGGCCTGCCAGTCCACCGCCACGCCGCGGACGAACAGCTCGGCCGCCGAGACCAGTACCCGGTCCAGGCCACCGTCCTCGCGGCGCAACGTCCCGGCGATCACAGTGGTGGCGTCCGTCTCGTCCACGCACTCCTGGACCCCGACCGTCAGCACCGGATGCGGGCTCACCTCGACGAACACCCGATACCGCTGCTCCAGCAACTGCGCCACCGCCGGCGCGAAGCCCACCGTGCGCCGCAGATTCTCACACCAGTACCCGCCGTCGAGCTCCGGCCCCTCCACCCACTGGCCCGTCACCGTCGAGAGCATCGGCACCCGCACGGCATGCGGCGCCACCCCCGCCAGCACCCCGGCCAGCTCCTCACGCAACTGCTCCACCTGGGCCGAATGCGAGGCGTAGTCCACCGCGATCCGCCGGACCCGCACCCCATCCTCGGTCAACCGCTCGACCAGCTCCTCCACGGCTTGGACCTCACCGGCCACCACCACCGAATTGGGGCCGTTCACCGCCGCGACCGACACCCGCCCGTCCCAGACCGCCACCCGCTCGCGCACCCGCTCCACCGGCAGCGCCACCGACGCCATCGCCCCCAACCCCGCCAACCGCTCCGCGATCAGACGACTGCGCAACGCCACCACCCGCGCACCGTCCTGCACCGACAGACCACCGGCCACCACCGCCGCCGCGATCTCACCCTGCGAATGCCCCACCACCGCATCCGGACGAACCCCCAGCGACTCCCACACCGCCGCCAGCGACACCATCACCGCGAACGACACCGGCTGCACCACATCCACCCGATCCAGCCCCGGAGCCCCCTCCACACCCCGCACCACATCCAGCAACGACCAGTCCACGAACGGCTCCAACGCCGCCGCACACTCCGCCATCCGCCCGGCGAACACCGCCGACTCCTCCAAAAGCCGCGCACCCATCCCCACCCACTGCGCCCCCTGACCCGGGAACACCCACACCGACCTACCAACGACATCGGCCACACCCGAAACCACGCGCGTCGCCGACTCACCGGAAGCCACCGCGGCCAGCCCCGCCAGCAGCTCCTCATGGCCGTCTCCGATGACCACGGCCCGATGCTCGAACACCGACCGCGACACCACCAGCGAGGAGCCCACATCCACCGGGTCGAGATCGCCGTGCACGTCGAGGTGCGCGCCCAGACGACGAGCCTGCGCCCGCAACGCCTCCTCGGTCTTGCCCGACACCACCCACGGCACCACACCCGCGGCCGGCGCCCGGTCCTCACCACGCGACTCCGCCTCAGTAGCCTCCGGCCCCTGCTCCAAGATCACATGCGCGTTGGTGCCGCTGATCCCGAACGACGACACACCCGCCCGACGCGGACGACCGGCCTCCGGCCACCCCCTGGCCTCGGTCAGCAGCTCCACCGCACCCGATGCCCAGTCCACATGCGACGACGGGGCGTCCACATGCAACGTCCTGGGCAGCACCCCGTGCCGGAGAGCCATGACCATCTTGATCACACCCGCCACACCCGCGGCCGCCTGGGTGTGACCGAGGTTCGACTTGATCGAACCCAGCAGCAGCGGCCGGTCCTCGTCCCGGTCCTGGCCGTAGGTGGCCAGCAGGGCCTGCGCCTCGATCGGGTCACCCAGCGTCGTACCGGTCCCGTGCCCCTCGACCACGTCCACCTCGGCGGGAGTCAGCCCGGCACTGGCCAGCGCCTGACGAATCACCCGCCGCTGCGACGGGCCGTTCGGCGCCGTCAACCCATTCGACGCACCGTCCTGGTTGACCGCCGAACCCCGCACCACCGCCAGCACCCGATGCCCGTTACGCCGAGCGTCCGACAGCCGCTCCAGCACCAGCACGCCCACACCCTCCGACCAGCTCACCCCGTCGGCCGCGTCAGCGAAGGACTTGCACCGTCCGTCGCCGGCCAGCCCGCCCTGGGCGCTGAAATCGATGAACGCCCCCGGTGTGGCCATCACCGTCACACCACCGGCCACCGCCAGCGAGCACTCCCCAGAGCGCAGCGCCTGCGCGGCCAGGTGCATCGCCACCAGCGAGGAGGAGCAGGCGGTGTCCACCGTCACCGCCGGGCCCTCCAACCCCAGCGCGTACGAAATCCGGCCGGTCGCGACACTGCCCGCCGTACCGGTGCCGACGAAGCCCATCGCCTCCGGCGGGAACTCGGCGCTCATCCCGTAGTCGTGGTAGAAGATGCCGGCGAACACGCCGGTACGACTGCCACGCAGGGAGACCGGGTCGATCCCGGCCTGCTCGATCGCCTCCCATGACGTCTCCAGCAGCTGCCGCTGCTGCGGGTCCATCGCCAGCGCCTCACGCGGCGAGATCCCGAAGAACCCCGGATCGAACTCCCCCGCCTCGTGCAGGAAACCACCCTCACGCACATAACTGGTCCCCCGGCGCTCCCGATCCGGGCTGTACAACGCCCCCAGATCCCAGCCGCGCGTCGTCGGGAACGGCGAAATCCCATCCCCGCCCTCGGTGACCAGCCGCCACAGATCCTCCGGAGACGTGACCCCGCCCGGATAACGGCACGCCATGCCCACAATCACGATCGGATCGTCGCTCAGGGGCATGACGGGCGCGGGAACCACCACATCGGCGTCCTCACCGAGCAGCTCGGCCAGCAGGAACTCCGCCAGCAGCGTCGGCGTCGGGTAGTCGAACACCAGCGTGGCCGGCAACCGCAACCCGGTCGCGGCATTGAGCCGGTTACGCAACTCCACCGCGGTCAGGGAGTCGAAGCCCAGCTCGCGGAACTCCCGCCGCACCTCCACCGTCTCCGGCGAGACGTGCCCCAGCACCAAGGCCACCTCGGTACGCACCAGATCCACCAGGACCTCGGCACGCTCGGCCGCCCCCAGCGGAGCCAACCGTCCCAGCAACGTCGCCGCCACCACCGAACCCGACGCCGCCGACCGCCGCCCACCCCGCACCAGACCCCGCAACAACGCCGGCACCTCGCCATGGGAGCGCAGCACCGCCAATTCCAACCGGAGCGGAATCAGCACCGCATGCTCAAGCGCGACAGCGGCCTCGAACAGCGCCAGACCCTGCTCCACCGACAGCGGCGGCGTACCCATCCTGGCGATCCGCCGCATGTCGGCGTCGCTCAGCGTGCCGGTCAATCCGGTGTCCTGGCTCCAGGCACCCCACGCCAGCGACAGCGCGGGCAGTCCCTCGGCCCGCCGCATCTGAGCCAGCGCGTCCAAGAACGTGTTCGCGGCCGCGTAGTTGCCCTGCCCAGCCGAGCCCATGACACCCGAGGCCGACGAGTACACAACAAACGCCGCCAGGTCCAGGCCCTGGGTGAGCTCGTGCAGGTGCCAGGCGGCATCGACCTTGGGCCGCAGCACGGTGTCCAGGCGCTCGGGCGTCAGCGACGGAATCGTCCCGTCGGCCAGCACACCCGCGGTGTGAACGACTGCGGTCAGCGGATGGTCGGCATCGATCCCGGCCAGCAGGGCCGCCACCTGATCCCGGTCGGCCACATCACACGCGGCGATCTCGACCTCGACCCCGTGCGCGATCAACTCGGCCTGCAACTCCACCGCACCCGGAGCCTCCAGCCCCCGGCGACTGGTCAGCAACAAACGCCGCACCCCACGCTCGGCCACCAGATGCCGAGCCAGATGACCACCCAGACCACCGGTACCACCGGTGACCAGCACCGTCCCCTCCGGATCCCACGACCGCCCCGCCTCCTCGGCCGGCATCACCCGAGCCAGACGAGGCACCCGTACCGCACCCTCACGGACCGCCGCCTGCGGCTCCCCGGAGGCCAGCACCGCGGCCAGCGACGACGGAAGCAACTCCGCGTCAACGTCGACCAGCACGAACCGGCCCGGGTTCTCCCACTGCGCCGACCGCACCAGACCCCACACCGCCGCAGCCGCCAGATCAGCGACCACATCACCTTCCCGCGCCTCGACCGCACCCCGCGTGACGAACACCAGACGCGAAGCCTCGAACCGCTCATCGGCCAACCAACCCTGCAGCAGGCCGAGGGCGTGAGCGACCAGCTCGTGAGTCGACTCCACCACGCTCTCGGCGCCGGCCGACCCGACGGTGACCATGACCACGTCCGGCGCCGGGTCCAGCGAGGCGAGATCCCCGCTCAGCTCGACCACACTCGCACCGGTCTCCGCGCCCGGCACCTCCGCCAGCGCGGTCCACTCCAGCCCGAACAGCGAGTCCCGCTCCACACCACGGCCACCACCGGTGCCAACAAGCTGCTCGGGCGAGAACGAGCGCAGCACCAGCGACCGCGCCGACACCACCGGCTCCCCGGCCGCATCCACCGCGACCAGCGACACCGCATCATCGCCCACCCTGGCCAGCCGCACCCGCAACAGCGCCGCACCACCGGCGTGCAGGCACACCTCACCCCAGGAGAACGGCAACCGCGTACCCGCCGCGGCGTCCAGCCCCACGAACGTCACCGCGTGCAACGCCGCGTCCAGCAGCGCCGGATGCACCCCGAACGCACCTGCACTCGACGCCACCTGCTCAGGCAACGCGACCTCGGCGAACACCTCACCGGCCTCGCCCCGCCAGGCCGCCCGCAGCCCCTGGAACACCGGACCGTACCCCAGCCCTCGGACGGCCAGCTCCTCATACAGCCCGTCCAGCTCGATCGCGGTCGCCCCGGCCGGCGGCCACACCGCCGCATCGAACGACGCGACATCCACAGCACCGGTACCCGAAGTGCCGGTGGCCAGCGTGCCGGTGGCGTGCCGCACCCACGGCACCTCCTCATCGGCCCGCACCGGCCGGGAATAGACACCCAAGGTCCGCCGACCGGTCTCCTCCGGCGCACCCACCGCGATCTGAACCACGACCGCGTCGTCCTCGCCCAGCACCAACGGAGCCGCCAGCGTCAACTCCTCCACCAGGTCGCAGCCGACCTGGTCACCCGCCCGGATCGCCAGCTCCAGGAATCCGGTCCCCGGGAAGAAGACCATCCCGGCCACCGCGTGATCGGCCAGCCAGGGATGCGACGAGAGCGACAACCGCCCGGTCAGCACCACCCCATCGGAATCGGCCAGCCCGACTGTCGCGCCCAGCAGCGGATGCCCCGCCGTCACCAACCCCGCCGCGGCCACATTCCCCGAACTGGCACCCGCACTGCCATCAGGCCAGAACCACTGGTGCTGGAAGGCATACGTCGGCAACTCCACCCGCCGCCCGCGCGGGAGCACCGACCCCCAATCCACCACCACCCCACACACATGCAACTGAGCCAACGCCGACATGACCGACCACTGCTCATCGCGGTCCCCGCGCAGCGCCGGCACCAAGTCCGCGACGGACTGATCCTCGGCGGCAAGGGTGTCCTGAGCCATGGCGGTCAGCACGCCGTCGGGGCCCAGCTCCAGATACGCCCGCACGCCCCGCGCGTGCAGGGCACGCACGCCGTCGGCGAAGCGGACCGCGCCGCGGACCTGGTCGACCCAGTAGTCCGGCGAGCACAGCTGCTCGGCGGTGGCCGCCTGCCCGGTCATCGTCGACACCACCGGGATTCGCGGCGGGTTGTAGGTCAGCGTGCCGGCCAGGGCGCGGAAGTCCTCCAGCATCGGCTCCATCAACGGCGAGTGGAACGCGTGCGACACCCGCAACCGCTTCGTCCTGATTCCCCGAGACTCCAACTCGGCGGCGACGGCCAGGACCGGCTCCTCCACCCCGGCGATCACCACCGAGGCCGGACCGTTCACCGCCGCGACCGACACCTCCTTCTCACGCCCGACCAGCAGCTCAGCGACCTCCTCCTCAGAAGCCCGCACCGACACCATCACCCCACCGGCCGGCAGCGCCTGCATCAACCGCGCCCGGCCCGCCACCAGCACACACGCGTCGGCCAGCGACAGCACCCCGGCCACATGCGCCGCGCTGATCTCCCCGATCGAGTGACCGGCCAGCACACCCGGCCGCACCCCCCACGAGGACACCAGCCGGAACAACGCCACCTCAAGCGCGAACAGCGCCGGCTGCGCCCACCCCGTCTGGTCCAGCGACCCCGCCTCGGCCGACCCCGGCTCGGCGAACAACACCTCGCGCAACGACCCGTCCAGCAGCAGGTCCAGCTCCGCGATCACCTCATCCAACGCCGTCGCGAACACCGGGAACCGGTCATACAGCTCCCGGCCCATCCCCGCCCGCTGACTGCCCTGACCGGTGAACAGGAAAGCAAGCTGCGGCTCCGTCGCGGCCACCCCGCGCACCACACCGGCACCTGGCAGGTCCTCGGCCAGCGCACCAAGACCGGCCAGCACACCCTCACGGCCCTCGGCCAGCACCACCGCCCGATGCTCGAACACCGACCGCGTCGTCGCCAGTGAGAACGCGATGTCGGCCAGACCCAGACCAGCATCGCCATCCACGAACGCCGCCAACCGCTCGGCCTGCGCCCGCAACGCCTCCACCGACCGGCCCGACACCAGCACCGGAACCACACCCACAGCAGGCGCCCGGTCCTGCGAAACCTCTTCGAGTTCCGGAACCTCCGGCCCCTGCTCGAGAATCACATGCGCGTTGGTGCCGCTGATCCCGAACGACGACACGCCCGCCCGACGCGGATGACCGTTCCGCAGCCACTCGGCCGGCTCGGTCAGCAACTCCACCGCACCCGAGGACCAGTCCACATGCGACGACGGCGCATCCACGTGCAACGTCTTGGGCAGCACCCCATGCCGCATCGCCATGACCATCTTGATCACACCGGCCACACCAGCCGCCGCCTGGGTGTGACCGATGTTCGACTTGATCGACCCCAGCAACAGCGGCCGGTCCTCGTCCCGGTCCTGGCCGTAGGTGGCCAGCAGCGCCTGCGCCTCGATCGGGTCACCCAGGACCGTGCCCGTGCCGTGGCCCTCGACCGCGTCCACCTCGGTGGAGGACAAGCCCGCACCGGCCAGCGCCTGACGGATCACCCGCTGCTGCGACGGACCGTTCGGCGCGGTCAACCCGTTCGACGCACCGTCCTGGTTGACCGCCGAACCCCGTACCACCGCCAGCACCTGATGGCCGTTGCGGCGCGCGTCCGACAGCCGCTCCAACACCAGCATGCCCACACCCTCGGACCAGCCCGCGCCGTCGGCCGCGTCGGAGTAGGACTTGCACCGGCCGTCGCCGGCCAGCCCACCCTGCCCGGTGAAGTCGATGAACGGCCCCGGAGTGGCCATCACGGTCACACCACCGGCCAGCGCCAGCGAGCAGTCACCACCGCGCAGCGCCTGCGCGGCCAGGTGCAACGCCACCAGCGACGACGAGCACGCGGTGTCCACCGTCACCGCCGGACCCTCCAGCCCCAGCGTGTAGGACAGCCGGCCGGTCGCGACACTTCCGGCGGTGCCGGTGCCCATGAAGCCCAGCACATCCGCCGGGAAGGGCATGCTGTTCGCGTAATCGTGGTACATCACGCCGGCGAACACGCCCGTGTGGCTGCCGCGCAGCGAGACCGGGTCGATCCCGGCCCGCTCGATCGCCTCCCAGGTGGTCTCCAGCAGCAACCGCTGCTGCGGATCCATCGCCAGCGCCTCACGCGGCGAGATCCCGAAGAACCCCGGATCGAACTCCCCGGCCTCGTGCAGGAAGCCACCCGCTTGGACGTAGTTGACGGCTCGTCCCTCGGTGCCCGGATAAAGCGCGTCACGGCTCCAGCCGCGGGTCGTCGGGAAGGGCGAGATCGCGTCCGCGCCCTCGGTGACCAGCCGCCACAGGTCCTCCGGAGAGGTGACTCCGCCCGGATAGCGGCACGCCATGCCCACGATCACGATCGGGTCGTCCGCCACCGGCACGATGGACGTGGGGATGATCGCGCCGGCGTCCTCGCCGAGCAGCTCGGCCAGCAGGAACTCCGCCAGCAGCGTCGGCGTCGGGTAGTCGAACACCAGCGTGGACGGCAACCGCAACCCGGTCGTACCGTTCAGCCGGTTGCGCAGCTCGACCGCGGTGAGGCTGTCGAAGCCCAGCTCGCGGAACTCCCGCCGCACCTCCACCGTACCGGGCGAGGCATGGCCCAAGACCATGGCCACCTCGGTACGCACCAGATCCACCAGGACCTCGGCACGCTCGGCCGCTGTGAGCGGAGCCAACCGCTGCAACAACGTCGCCGCCACCACCGAACCGGACGCCGCCGACCGCCGCCCACCCCGCACCAGACCCCGCAACAACGCCGGCACCGCGCCCTGCGCCCGCAGTGCCGACGGCTCAAGCCGGACCGGGATCAGCAGCGCACGCTCCAGCCCGGTAGCAGCCTCGAACAACGCCAGGCCTTGTTCCGGCGACAGTGGCGGCATCCCCGCCCGCGCCATCCTGCGCATTTCGGCGTCGTCCAGCGTGCCGGTCATCCCGACGTCCTGGGTCCAGGCACCCCAGGCCAACGAGAGCGCGGGCAGTCCCGCGGCCCGCCGCTGCTGGGCCAGCGCGTCCAGGAAGACGTTGGCAGCGGCGTAGTTGCCCTGCCCGGCGTTGCCCATCACCCCGGCGAGGGAGGAGAAGACCACGAACGCCGCCAGGTCCAGCCCCTGGGTCAGCTCGTGCAGATGCCAGGCGGCGTCGACCTTGGGCCGCAGCACCATGTCCAGCGACTGCGGTGTCAGCGAGGAGATGGTCCCGTCGTCCAGCACACCCGCCGTGTGAATGATCGCGGTCAGCGGGTGCCCGGCCGGGACCCCGGCCAGCAGGCCCGCGACCTGGTCGCGGTCGGCCATGTCGCAGGCCGCGATCGTGACCTCAACGCCGTGCGCGATCAGCTCGGCCTGCAGTTCCACGGCGCCGGGGGCGTCCAGGCCTCGGCGGCTGGTCAGCAGCAGATGCCGCACCCCACGCTCGGCCACCACATGCCGCGCGAACAACGCACCCAGACCACCGGTACCACCGGTGATCAACACCGTGCCCTCGGGATCCCAAGCCCGGGTACCGCCCTCGTTCAGGTCATCGCCAAGGTCGGAGCCGAGCGCCACCCGCGCCAGCCGCGGCACCCGCACCCCACCCTCGCGCACCGCCATCTGCGGCTCACCCAACGCCGACGCCGCGGCCAGCACCCCCGACAGCGCCGAAGGCGAGGACTCCTGCCCGTCCACGTCGACCAGCACGAACCGGCCGGGTTCCTCCCACTGTGCCGACCGCACCAGTCCCCACACGGCAGCGGCCGCCAGGTCCGCCACAGCCTCGCTCTCGCTCGCCGCGACGGCACCCCTGGTCACGAACACCAGCCGGGAGCGGCGACAGCGGTCATCGGCCAGCCACGCCTGCAGCAGGCCCAGCACCGCAGTGGTCAGCTCGTGAACCGATGCGACCACGTCGCCATACCCCGCGGAGCCGACCGCAACGGTCACCACCTCCGGCACCGTCTCCAGCGCCGCCAGCTCCAGTGCCGGTACCGATGTCGGAGTCAAGGTCAGCTCAACCGAGTCGAGCTCGGTGTCGACCGCTGCCGGCGTCTCGGGCGACGCCGTCCAGGTCAGCTGGAACAGCGAGTCCCGGTACGGGTCGCGGCCGCTGCCGGCGGCCAGCTGGCCGGCCGCGACCGGCCGCAGCACCAGTGACCGCGCCGAGAGCACCGGCTCCCCGGCGGCATCCACCGCGATCACCGAGACCGCGTCGCCGCCGGTCCTGGCCAGGCGCACCCGCAGCACCGAGGCGCCAGCGGCGTGCAGGCACACCTCACCCCAGGAGAACGGCATCCGGCCGCTCTCGGCATCGTCCAGCCCGGCGAAGGTCACGCCGTGCAGCGCCGCGTCCAGCAGCGCCGGATGCACCCCGAACGAACTCGCGCTCGACTGTGCCTGCTCGGGCAGGACGACCTCGGCGTACACCGCGCCGTCAGTTCCCCGCCAGGCAGCCCGCAGCCCCTGGAACACCGGCCCGTAATGGAACCCGCCCGCGGCGAACTGGTCGTACAACCCGTCCAGCTGGATGGGCGTAGCCTCCCGCGGCGGCCACACCGCCGCGTCGAAGCCGGCCATGTCGCCGGTGCGGGACCGGCCATCGGCCGCCGCCAGCACACCGACCGCGTGCCGGACCCACGGCTCCTCGTCGGCGGCCTCGGCCGGCCGGGCATAGATGCTCAGGTTGCGGCGACCGGACTCCGCCGCCGAGCCCACCCACACCTGCACCACGACGGCGTCCCGCTCGCCCAGCACCAGCGGCGTGGTCAGGGTCAGCTCCTCCACCAGGTCACAGCCGACCTGGTCACCGGCCCGGATCGCCAGCTCAAGGAACCCGGTGCCCGGGAAGATCACCATGCCGCCCACCGCGTGGTCGGCCAGCCACGGATGCGACGGCAGCGACAGCCGCCCGGTCAGCAGCACTCCGGCCGAGTCGGCCAGCCCGACCGCGGCACCCAGCAGCGGGTGCCCGGTGGCGGCCAGTCCCGCGGCCGCCACGTTCCTCAGCTGGGAACCGGTGCCATCGGGCCAGAAGCGCTGCCGCTGGAACGCGTACGTCGGCAAGTCGATCCGGCGCCCGCCGCGGAGCACCGCCTGCCAATCCACCGGCACTCCATGCACGTGCAGCTGCGCCAGCGCCGCCGTGATCGCGCTCTGCTCGTCCCGGTCCTTGCGCAGCACCGGCACCAGTACCGGATCGGCGTCGGAGAGCTGGGCCGGCGAGTCGGGAGCGGTGAGCTCGGCCAGGGTGTCCTGGGCCATCGCGGTCAGCACCCCATCCGGCCCGAGCTCCAGGTAGGCCGTCACGCCCTGCCGGTGCAGCGCCCGCACCGCGTCGGCGAACCGTACGGCCTGGCGGACCTGGTCCACCCAGTAGTCGGGCGAGCACAACTGCTCGGCCGTGGCCATCTCACCGGTCACCGTGGACACGATCGGGATCCGCGGCGCGCTGAAGGTCAGCGTCCGGGCCAGTGCCCGGAAGTCCGCCAGCATCGGCTCCATCAACGGCGAATGGAACGCGTGCGACACCCGCAACCGCCGGGTCTTGCGGCCCCGCTCCTCCAGCGCGGCCGCGAGTTCGAGCACGGCCTGCTCATCCCCGGAGATCACCACCGACGTCGGGCCGTTGACGGCCGCGACCGACACCTGCGTCGCATCACCGGCCGCCAGCAGCTCTGCGATCTCCGCTTCGGATGCCTGCACCGCCACCATGGCCCCGTGCGGCGGCAGCGCCTGCATCATCCGGCCTCGCGCGGCCACCAGCGCACACGCGTCCGGCAGGGACAGCACCCCGGCCACGTGCGCCGCGGTGATCTCCCCGATCGAATGCCCCGTCACGACCTCCGGCCGCAGTCCCCACGACTCGACCAGCCGGAACAGCGCCGTCTCCAGCGCGAACAGGGCCGGCTGCGCCCACCCCGTCTGATCCAGCGCCCCCGCCTCAGCCGTACCCGGCTCGGCGAACAGGACTTCGCGCAGCGGGCCATCGAGCAGCGGGTCCAGCTCGGCGATCACCGCGTCCAACGCCTCGGCGAACACCGGGAACCGGTCGTACAGCTCCCGGCCCGTCCCGGCCCGCTGGCTGCCCTGACCGGTGAACAGCACCGCAGGCTTCGATTCGGCCGCGGTCGGCCCCTGCAGTACACCCGCACCCGGCCGGCCTTCGGCCAGTGCCCGCAGGCCGGCCCCCAAACCCGCGTGGTCGGCGGCCACCACGGCCGCCCGATACTCGAACGCCGAGCGGGTGGTGGCCGTCGAGAACGCCACATCGGCCAGTCGCAGACCGGGGTCGCCGTCCACGTACGCCGCGAGCCGCTCGGCCTGCGCCCGCAACGCCTCCGCCGACCGGCCGGAGACCAGGACCGGCACGGCACCGTCCGACGCGGGGGGACGGCTCTCGAACTCCTGGCCCTCGGACTCCGCATCCTGCGCTTCGATCCGCTCGATGATCACGTGGGCGTTGGTGCCGCTGATTCCGAACGACGACACCGCCGCCCGGCGGGGGTGATCGGCCTGCGGCCACTCGGCCGGCTCGGTCAGCAGTTCTATCGCGCCCGAGGCCCAGTCCACGTGCGAGGACGGCTCGTCGATGTGCAGCGTCCTGGGCAGCACTCCGTACCGCATCGCCATGACCATCTTGATCACACCGGCCACGCCGGAGGCCGCCTGGGTGTGACCGATGTTCGACTTCAGCGATCCGAGCAGCAGCGGCCGGTCCTCCGGCCGATCCTGACCGTAGGTCGCCAGCAGCGCCTGCGCCTCGATCGGGTCGCCCAGCGCCGTGCCCGTGCCGTGGCCCTCCACCGCGTCCACCTCGGCGGGGGTCAAGCCCGCACCGGCCAGTGCCTGGCGGATCACCCGCTGCTGCGAAGGACCGTTGGGCGCGGTCAACCCGTTGGACGCGCCGTCCTGGTTCACCGCGGAGCCCCGAAGGACGGCCAGGACCTGGTGACCGTTGCGCCGCGCGTCGGACAGCCGCTCCAGGACCACCATGCCCACGCCCTCGGACCAGCTGGTGCCATCGGCGGCATCCGAGTAGGACTTGCACCGCCCGTCGGCGGCCAGCCCGCCCTGGGCGCTGAACTCCATGATCCCCATCGGCGTGGCCACCACGGTCACACCACCGGCCAGCGCCAGCGAGCAGTCACCCGCGCGCAGCGCCTGCGCCGCCAGGTGCATCGCCACCAGCGACGACGAGCACGCGGTGTCCACCGTCACCGCCGGCCCCTCAAGCCCCAGCGTGTAGGACAGCCGGCCCGAGGTCACGCTCCCCGCCTGGCCCGTCACCATGAAGCCACGGGCCTCGTCCGACGGGATGTAGCCGGAACCGCTGGCACCGACGTAGACACCCGTGTCGCTGCCCCGCAGCGACAGCGGGTCGATCCCCGCTCGCTCGACCGCCTCCCAGGTGGTCTCCAGCAGAACGCGCTGCTGCGGATCCATCCCCAGCGCCTCACGTGGCGAGATCCCGAAGAACCCGGCGTCGAACTCCGCGGCGTCGGGCATGAAGCCGCCCTGGAAGTCCAGGTCGCCGTTCACCTGCCAGCCACGGTCGACCGGCAGCGGGGAGATGGCGTCGCGCCCCTCGGTGACGAGCTGCCACAGATCCTCGGGAGAGTGCACCTCGCCCGGATAGCGGCACGCCATCGACACGATCACGATCGGGTCGTCGGCCACCGACGCGATCGCCGTCGGAACGGCGACATCACCGTGCTCACCCAGCAGCTCGGCCAGCAGGAACTCCGCCAGCACCACGGGGGTCGGGTAGTCGAACACCAGGGTGGCGGGCAGCCGCAGCCCGGTCGCGGCGTTCAGCCGGTTGCGCAGCTCGACCGCGGTGAGGGAGTCGAAGCCCAGCTCGCGGAACTCCCGCCGCACCTCCACCATCTGGGGGGACGCGTGTCCCAGCACCGTGGCGGCCTGTGCCCGGACCAGCTCGATCACCAGCCGGCTGCGGTCGGCGGGGGCCAGCCCGGCCAGCTGCCGCAGCAACGCCCCGTCCGCACCCGACACCGGGGCCGCCGCCGCTGTACGGCGCGTGCCCCGCACCAGCGAGCGCAACAGCGGCGGCACCTCGCCGAACGCCCGCAACGCCGGCAGGTTGAGCCGGACCGGTGCGACCACCGGCGTGTCGCAGCCCAGGACCGCGTCGAACAGGGCCAGGCCCTCGGCGAAGGAGAACAGGTGGAACCCCGCGGCCGTCAGCCGGCGGAGGTCCGTCTCGGAGAGCTCGCCGGCCATGCCGGCATCCGCCGCCCACGGTCCCCACACCAGGGACAGGCCCGGCATGCCCTGGGCCCGGCGGTGCTGGGCCAGCGCGTCCAGGTAGGCGTTGGCCGCCGCGTAGCCGCCCAGCCCCGCGCCGCCGGCCAGCCCGGCCATCGAGGAGTACATGACGAAGGCGGCCAGATCGAGATCCCGGGTCAGCTCGTGCAGGTGCCAGGCGCCGTCGGCCTTGGGCCCGAACACATTGGCCAGTCGCTGCGCGTCCAGCGACGGGATCATGCCGTCGTCACGGACGCCCGCGGTATGGATGACCGCGGTGAGCGGGTGTTCCGCCGGCACGCCGACGAGCAGTTCCGCCACCTGGTCCCGATCGGCCAGGTCGCAGGCGGTGATGGTGACCTCGACCCCGTGCGCGATCAGCTCGGCCTGCAACTCCACCGCACCAGGAGCCTCCAGGCCCCTCCGGCCGGCCAGCAGCAGGTGCCGGACCCCGTGCTCGGCCACCAGGTGCCGGGCCAGGTTGCTCCCCAGACCACCCGTACCACCCGTGATCAGAACGGTGCCGTCGAGATCCAGCCGCCGCGCGCCGTCTCCAGCCGGCGTCAGGCGGACCAACCGGGGAACGCGGACCACGTGTTCGCGAATCGCCACCTGGGGCTCGCCGCAGGCCAGCGCCTCGGGCAGTGCCGACAGCCCGGTCTCCCGCTCGTCCACGTCGACCAGCACGAAGCGGTCGGGATTCTCGGTCTGCGCGACGCGTACCAGCCCCCAGACCGCGGCCGCCGCCGGATCCGTGACCATCTCGTCTTCCCCGCCGGCGACCGCGCCCCGGGTGACCAGCACCAACCTCGACTCGGTGAACCGGTCATCGGCCAGCCACTGTCTCAGCAGCTCCAGTACCCGGCCGGTCAGCTCCTGTGCCGCCGACGCCCCGCCCGCCTCGACGGGCGAGCCGATCTCGACGGCCACGACGTCCGGCACCCGGTCCAGCGAGACGCGACCGCCCGCGGGCTCGGCCTGACCCGGCTCGGCCCAGCGCAGGTCACCCAGTCCCGGCCGACCGGGTTCCGACCAGTCCAGCTCGACACAGTCCAGCCCGGCCACCGCGTCCACCGGAGAGACGATCGTGGGCGCGACCACCCACTCCAGCGCGAACAGCGCGTCCCGCTCCAGCCCCTGGCCGCCAGAGGCGAGCATCTGGTCCGCGGACACCGGCCGGAACACCAGCGACTCCGCCGTCAGCACCGGCGCGCCCTCGGTGTCCACCGCCGCCAGCGACACCGAACCGCTTCCGGTCTTGACCAGCCGCACCCGCAACGCCGAAGCACCATTGGCGTGCAGGCAGACGCCACCCCAGGAGAACAGCAACCGCCCCTGGCCCGGCTCCACCAGGTCCATGAACGAGGCCGGCTGCAACGCCGCGTCCAGCAGGGCGGGATGCAGGCCGAACAGTCCGGCGTCACCGACCTGCTCGGGCACCTCGACCTCGGCGAAGATCTCCCCGTCACGCTGCCAGGCCGCCCGCAACCCCTTGAAGGTGGGCCCGTAGGCCACACCGCCCTCGGCCAGGTCGTCGTACAGCCCGTCCAATGCGATGGGCATCGCACCCACGGGAGGCCACACGGCCGTGTCGAACCGCGCCGTACGCGCTCCCACCCCCAGCACGCCGGCCGCGTGCCGCACCCAGGGCTGGTCCGGCGCGTCGGCGAGCCGCGCGTAGATCGCCAGGTTCCTGCGGCCTGTCTCGTCGGATGCGCTCACCACCACCTGGACGGCGACCGCGCCGTCCGGGGCGAGCACCAGCGGGGCGGCCAGGGTGAGTTCCTCCACCCGGTCGCAGCCGACCTGGTCCGCCGCCCGGATCGCCAGCTCCAGGAACCCGGTGCCGGCGAACAGCGCCGTACCGGCCACCGCGTGATCGGCGAGCCAGGGGTGCGCGCGCACCGACATCAGGCCGGTGAGCAGTGCACCGTCGGAGTCGGCGAGCCCGACAGTGGCGCCCAGCAGCGGATGCCTCGCCGCGGCGAGGCCAAGCCCTCGGGCATCGGCGATCCGCACCCCGCTCGGCCAGTAACGCCGATGCTGGAAGGCGTACGTCGGCAGGTCGACCCGGCGGCCACCCTCCAGCGCACTCTGCCAGTCCACCGCCACCCCGCGGACGAACAGCTCGGCCGCCGAGACCAGCACCCGGTCCAGCCCGTCTTCGTCGCGGCGCAAGGTCCCGGCCACCACCGCGGTGACCCCCGCCGCGTCCACCGCCTGCTCGATCCCCAACGTCAGCAGCGGATGCGGGCCGAC
>NZ_JBEOWJ010000069.1:0-25955 GCF_040295965.1 Streptosporangium sp. NPDC002544
CGGTCTCTGGCCGAGCCGGCGGGGTCGTGGCGTCGGTGCACGAGTTGACCTCGGATGTTCTGGGCCTGTTGCAGGGGTGGCTGGCCGATGACCGGCTGGCTGATTCCCGTCTGGTCGTCGTCACTCGGGGTGCGGTCGCGGCGGGCGATGGTGAGGCGGTCACTGATCTGGCGGCTGCGGCGGTGGGGGGTCTGGTTCGTAGCGCGCAGTCGGAGAATCCGGGCCGGTTCGTCCTGGTCGACGTGGATGATCGGGAGTCTTCGCTCGCGACTTTGTCTGACGTGCTGTCTGGGGTTCTGGCCTCAGGTGAGCCGCAGGTGGCGGTACGCGAGGGTGAGCTGCGGGTTCCGCGGATGGCGCGGGTGGCGCCAGGATCTGACGTCGGCGACGCGGCGGGCCGGGTCTGGGATCCGGAGGGGACGGTGTTGATCACTGGTGGTACCGGTGGTCTGGGTGGGTTGTTCGCGCGGCATGTGGTGGCCGAGCGTGGGGTGCGGCGTCTGCTGCTGACCAGCCGCCGGGGGGCGGATGCTCCGGGCGCGGTGGAGTTGCAGGCCGAGCTGATCGCGCACGGCGCCGAGGTCGAGATCGTCGCCTGTGACATGGCCGATCGGGAGCAGGTGGCGGCGTTGCTGGCCGGGGTGGATGCCGATCATCCGCTGACGGCGGTCGTTCACACCGCTGGTGTGCTGGCCGACGGCACGATTCCGTCGTTGACGGCGGAGGGTCTGGATGCGGTGCTGCGTCCCAAGGTGGATGCCGCCTGGCATCTGCACGAGCTGACCCGGGATCTGGATCTGGCCGGTTTCGTGGTGTTCTCCTCGATGGCCGGTGTCGTGGGTGCTCCAGGGCAGGGTAACTACGCGGCGGCGAACACCTTCCTGGACGCGTTGGCCGAGCATCGGCGGACCGAGGGGCTGGCGGCGTTGTCGCTGGCGTGGGGCGCTTGGTCGCAGGCTCATGGGATGACCGGCACGTTGAGCGAGATCGAGATGCGCCGGATCAACCGGACCGGAATGCCTCCGTTGTCGGCCGAGCAGGGGCTGGCGATGTTCGAGACGGCCGCTGCGTCGGATCGTCCGATGGTGGTGGCGGTGCCGCTGAACCTGTCGGTGCTGCGTGCCCTTCCCGAGGTGCCGCATCTGCTGCGGGGTCTGGTGCGTGCGGGCCGCCGGTCGGCGGTCGCCACCCAGATGGGCGGCGGCGTTGATGTTGCCGAGCGGCTGGCGGGGCTGGAGAAGGCCGAGCAGGTTCAGCTGGTGCTCGAGTTGGTGCGGGCGCAGGCGGCGGTGGTGCTGGGGCACACGTCGGCGGATGCGATCCAGGCGGGACGGGAGTTCCGCGAGCTGGGCTTCGACTCCCTCACCACTGTGGAGCTGCGCAACCGGCTCAACGCGGCGACGGGGTTGCGGCTGCCGGCGACCCTCGTCTTCGATTACCCCACCCCGGCCATCCTCGCCGAACACCTCCTGGCGGAAATCGCTCCGGGAGAGAGCAAGGCCACGGAGCTGTCATTGCTGGCCGATCTCAACCGGTTCGAGACCGCTCTTTCCGATACCGCGCTCGACGATCTCGCCCGGAACGGCATCGTCACTCGGCTGCGGCAACTGCTGGCGAAGGTGAGCGAGAGCAGCACGGAAACTAGTGAAATCGCTGTCGCCGGCATGCTCGAATCGGCGAGTACCAAGGACATCCTCGGCTTCATCGAAAGCGAACTGGGCCGTCTCAAAGACTTGTGATCTCCCGGCTCATACGCGAATACCCTGGAGGGCTCCTCCTATGTCGGAAGACCTGAAGCTCGTTGACTACCTCAAGTCGGTCGCCACCGATTTGCACGAGACCCGTCGACGACTCGAGGAGGTGGAGTCGGGCAAGCGCGAGCCGATCGCCATCGTGTCGATGTCATGCCGCTTTCCAGGTGGAGTCGGCTCTCCTGAAGATTTGTGGCGGTTGCTGGCTGAGGGTGAGGACGCGATCTCGCCGGTCCCGGTCGATCGGGGCTGGGATCTGGGGATGTCGTCAGGGCTGGGATTCGATGGGGAGGCCCAGGGTGGGTTCCTGGCGGATGCGGCGGGGTTTGATGCGGGGTTCTTTGGGATCTCGCCGCGTGAGGCGTTGGCGATGGATCCGCAGCAGCGGCTGCTGCTGGAGACCACTTGGGAGGCGATCGAGCGGGCGGGGATCGATCCGGTCTCGCTGAAGGGCAGCCACACCGGGGTGTTCGTGGGCACCAACGGCCAGGACTACATGAACCTGCTCATGAGCAATCAGGTGGATACGCAGGGTCATGGTGTCACCGGTCTGGCGGCCAGCGTGTTGTCGGGCCGCCTGTCCTACACGCTGGGTCTGGAGGGTCCGGCGGTGACGGTGGACACCGCCTGCTCGTCGTCGCTGGTGACGTTGCACCTTGCGGCGCAGGCGCTGCGGCAGGGGGAGTGCTCGCTGGCGCTGGCCGGCGGTATCACGGTGATGACGTCGCCGTTGGTGTTCGTCGGGTTCAGCGCGCAGGGCGGGATGGCACCCGATGGTCGGTGCAAGGCGTTCTCCGACGCCGCGGACGGCACCAGCTGGTCCGAGGGGGTGGGCGTGCTGGTGCTGGAACGGCTGTCGGACGCGCGCCGCAACGGTCATCAGGTGCTGGCGGTGGTGCGGGGTTCGGCGGTGAACCAGGACGGTGCGTCGAACGGGTTGACGGCGCCGAACGGTCCGTCGCAGCAGCGGGTGATCCGTCAGGCGCTGGCCGGTGCGGGTTTGTCGTCGGCCGAGGTGGACGCGGTCGAGGCGCATGGGACCGGTACGGTTCTGGGTGACCCGATCGAGGCGCAGGCGCTGCTGGCGACCTATGGGCAGGACCGGGACGAGGACCGGCCATTGTTGCTGGGGGCGATCAAGTCGAACCTTGGGCACACCCAGGCCGCCGCGGGCGTGGCCGGTGTGATCAAGATGGTGCTGGCGATGCGGTACGGCATGCTGCCCAAGACGTTGCACGTGGATGAGCCGTCGTCGCATGTGGACTGGGCCTCGGGTGCGGTGGAGCTGCTGACCGAGGCGGCCGAGTGGCCGGAGACCGGTCGTCCGCGTCGGGCGGGGGTGTCGTCGTTCGGGATCAGCGGAACCAACGCGCACGTGATCCTCGAACAAGGACCGGAAGCACCGGTAGGAGAAGACGCTTCGCAGGACCGGGTACCGGCCGCCGATGCGGTGAGCGGTGTGGTTCCGATGCTGGTGTCGGGTCGTACGGCGGAGGCGTTGCGGGCACAGGCCGGGCGGCTGGCCTCGCACGTGGAGGGCCGGGGTGAGGCGGCGTTGGCCGATACGGCGTTCTCGCTGGTCACGACCCGTCCGGCGTTCGAGCATCGGGCGGTGGTGCTGGCCGGCGACCGTGACGGTGTGCTGGCCGGGCTGGATGCGCTGGCCGAGGACATGCCGAGTGCCGGTGTGGTGCGCGGGGTGGCCGCGACGCCGCCACAGCTCGCCTTCCTGTTCACGGGGCAGGGCAGCCAGCGGGCTGGGATGGGCCGGGAGTTGTATGACCGGTTCCCGGTGTTCGCGGCGGCGTTGGATGAGGTGATCGCGGAGCTGGACCCGCTGCTGGACGGGTCGTTGCGGGAGGTGCTGTTCGCCGAGCCGGGCAGCGAGCGGGCCGGGTTGCTGGATCAGACCGGGTGGGCGCAGCCGTCGTTGTTCGCGGTGGAGACCGCGCTGTTCCGGCTGGTGTCCTCGTGGGGTGTCAAGCCGGGTGTGCTGGCGGGGCATTCGATCGGGGAGATCACCGCGGCGCATGTGGCCGGGGTGCTGTCCCTGAAGGACGCGTGTGTGCTGGTGGCGGCGCGGGCGCGGTTGATGCAGGCGCTCCCTGCGGGTGGGGCGATGGTGTCGGTGCGGGCCTCTGAGGAGGAGGTCGTCGAGCTGCTGGCCGGGCGCGAGGACCAGGTGTCGGTCGCGGCGGTGAACGGTCCGGCCTCGGTGGTGATCGCCGGGGTCGAGGAGGCGGTGCTGGAGGTGACCGCCGCTCTGGAGGAGCAGGGGGTCAAGACGCGGCGGTTGCGGGTGTCGCACGCGTTCCATTCGCCGTTGATGGAGCCGATGCTGGAGGGCTTCCGCGCCCTGGCCCGGACGTTGACCTACGGTGCGCCGCGGGTTCCGATCGTGTCCACGTTGACGGGGCAGGTGGCCACTGCGGAGGAGTTGTGTTCGCCGGATTACTGGGTGGACCAGGTCCGCGGCGCGGTCCGCTTCGCCGACGGGGTCCGCACCCTGCACGCGCGGGGCGTGCGAGCCTGTCTGGAGCTGGGCCCTGACGGTGTGCTGACCGCCATGGCCGCCGGCACTCTGGATGCCGGCCGTGACGTGGACGAGTACGACACAGGTGTGGTGCTGGTGCCGGTGCTGCGCGGGGATCGGGACGAGCACATGGCGGTGATGACGGCGCTGGCCGAGCTGCATGTGCACGGGGTGCCGGTCGACTGGCAGGCGGTGCTGCCGGGTGGGCGCCGGGTCGATCTGCCGACCTACCCCTTCGAGCATCGGCGGTACTGGCCCGAGAGCACCGGTTCCGGTACCGGGAACGTGGCGGCGGCGGGCCTGGCCGCCGCGGGGCACCCGCTGCTGGGCGCGACGGTCGGGCTGGCCGATTCCGATGGGGTGCTGCTGACCGGCCGCCTGTCGCTGGCTTCGCATCCGTGGCTGGCCGATCACGTGGTGGCAGGGATGGTGTTCTTCCCGGGTACCGGGTTCCTGGAGCTGGCGATCCGGGCGGGTGACCAGGTCGGTTGCAACCTGGTCGAAGAGCTGACCCTGGTCGCTCCGTTGGTGCTGGGCGAGCGGGACGTCGTCGCGATGCAGGTGTCGGTGGGCGCCGCTCAGGAGACGGGCCATCGGAGCGTGAGCATTTACGCCCGGTCGGCGCAGGCTGGAGAGGATGTGCCGTGGGTGCGGCACGCCACCGGCACGCTGGCCACGGGCACCCGCGCGGCCGGTCCTGCCCCGATCGTGCCGTTCGACGCGACGGTGTGGCCCCCGGCCGGCGCGACCGCGATCGCGCTGGACGGTTTCTATGACCAGCTGGCCGAGAATTTGCTCGTCTACGGCCCGGTGTTTCAGGGGTTGCGGGCGGCCTGGTGGGGGGCCGAGGGTGGCGAGGTGTTCGCCGAGGTCGCCCTTCCCGAGCAGGCGGCGTCGAGTGCGGGTTCGTTCGGGGTGCATCCGGCGTTGCTGGACGCGGTGTTGCACGCGGTGACCTTCGCCGGGCTGGACACCGAGGCGGGTACGCGGTTGCCGTTCTCCTGGGGAGAGGTGAGCCTGCACGCCACCGGTGCGGCGATGCTGCGCGTACGGCTGAGCCGGATCGCTGCCGACTCGGTATCGCTGGTCGCGGTGGACGTCGCCGGGGAGCCGGTGCTGTCGGTGAGGTCCCTGGTGCTACGCCCGTTCTCGCCTAACCAGCTCGCCGCCGCGGGCGGGGGGCAGGCGACGGCGGGGAACGGGCTGTTCCGGTTGGAATGGACTCCGCTGTCGGAGCTCCCCATGGTCGATTCGGTGCCGGTGGCAGCGGTCGGTTTCGCCGGGTTCGAGCCGGACGCGCTGGGTCTTGCGGGGGCGTGGGAGTCGGCCGGGCAGTCGGTCGCGGTTCATCGTGATCTGTCGGCGCTGGGTGAGGCGGGGCCGGTGCCGGAGGTGGTGCTGGCCGAGGTCGTGACCAGGCGGGCCGGGGACATGGCGATCTCGGCGCATGAGGTGACGGCTGGGGTGCTGGGTCTGTTGCAGGGCTGGCTGGCCGATGAGCGGTGTGCTGGTTCGCGGCTGGTGGTCGTCACGCGGGGTGCGGTGGCCGCGGGTGAGGGTGAGGCGGTCACCGATCTGGCGGCCGCTGCGGTGTGGGGTCTGGTGCGGTCGGCGCAGTCGGAGAACCCGGGCCGGTTCGTCCTGGTCGACCTGGATGATCAGGAGTCCTCGCTCGCGACTTTGCGCGATGTACTGCTCGCGGTGCCGGCCTCGGACGAGCCGCAGGTGGCGGTGCGTGACGGTGGAGTGCGGGCGCCGCGGCTGGCGTCGCTGGCCTCGGGGGCGGGTCTGTTGCCGCCGGCCGGTGGGGTGGCGTGGCGGTTGGGCAGCCGGGCCAAGGGCAGCTTGGACGCGCTGGAGCTGCTTCCGTTCCCGCAGGCGGCCGAGCCGCTGGAGGCGGGGCAGGTGCGGGTGGCGGTGCGTGCGGCGGGGGTGAACTTCCGGGATCTGCTGGACGGGTTGAACGCGCTGGGCTGGTTCCAGGACAAGGCTGAGGTCGCCGGTGTGGTGCTGGAGGTCGGCCCGGAGGTTGAGGACCTGCGTCCGGGGGACCGGGTGGTCGGTCTGGCCGGGGGCGCGTTCGGTCCGGTGGTCGTCACCGAGGCCACAATCTTGGTGAAGATTCCCGATCACTGCTCGTTCGAGCAGGCGGCGACGATTCCGGTGGCGTTCCTCACCACCTATTACGGGCTGATGGATCTGGCCGGGTTGCGGGCAGGCGAGAGGCTGCTGGTGCACGCCGGTGCGGGCGGTGTGGGCATGGCGGCGATCCAGCTGGCCCAGCGGCTGGGGGTGGAGGTGTTCGCCACGGCGAGCCCGGCCAAGTGGGACGTTCTGCGTTCGCTGGGCATCCCGGATGATCACATCGCCTCCTCGCGGAGTGTGGAGTTCGAGGAGCGGTTCTCCCAGGTGTGTGGTGAGCGGGGTATCGATGTGGTGCTCAACTCGCTGACCGGGGAGTTCATTGACGCCTCGGCGCGGCTGCTGCGTCCGGGTGGCCGGTTCATCGAGTTGAGCAAGCTGGACATCCGCGAGCAGGACCAGTTCCCGGGGCTGGAGTATCACTGGTTCGACGTGCTGGATGCCGGGCCTGAGCGGTTGCGGCAGATTCTGGCCGAGCTGATGGAGCTGTTCGCCGCCGGTGAGCTGGAGCCGTTGCCGGTGACGGCGTGGGATGTGCGCCGGGGCCGGGAGGCGTTCCGGTTCATGAGCCAGGCCAGGCACACCGGCAAGATCGTGCTGACCATGCCCCGGCGCTGGGAGCCGGAGGGCACGGTGCTGATCACCGGTGGCACCGGTGGTCTGGGTGCGGAGGTGGCCCGGCATCTGGTGGCCGAGCACGGGATGCGGCATCTGCTGCTGGCCAGCCGCCGGGGTCTGGACGCCCCCGGCGCCGTGGAACTGCAGGCCGAGCTGATCGCGCACGGGGTCGAGGTCACGGTCGCCGCCTGTGATGTGGCGGATCGGGATCAGGTGGCGGCGCTGCTGGCGCAGGTCGATGCCGGGCATCCGCTGACCGCGGTGATCCACACCGCGGGCGTGGTGGACGATGGGACCATTCCCTCGCTGACGCCGGAGCGGCTGGAGTCGGTGTTGCGGCCGAAGGTGGACGCGGCCTGGCATCTGCATGAGCTGACCCAGGGTATGGATCTGGCTGGGTTCGTGGTGTTCTCCTCGCTGGCCGGGGTGATGGGCGGTGGTGGTCAGGGCAACTACGCGGCGGCCAATGCCTGGCTGGACGCGTTGATGGCACGGCGCCGGGCGCTGGGGTTGCCGGGGTTGTCGCTGGCGTGGGGGTTGTGGGCGCAGGCCACCGGGATGAGCGGGGGCATGTCGCAGGTCGATGTGCACCGGGTGACCGCCGCCGGGCTGCCGCCGATCACCACCGAGCAGGGGCTGGCGCTGTTCGACGCCGCCATCGGGTCGGATGCACCGCTGGTGCTCCCGGTCCTGATGAACATACCGGCGATGCCCGCTCAGCTGGTGCCGCCGCTGCTGCGCGGTCTGGTGCGGGGCACCCGTCGTACGGCGGCTTTGGCGCATACGGCCGATGGAGGAGCGCTGGTGCGGCAGCTGGCCGCACTGACGCAGGCCGACCGGACCCGGTTCATGGTCGATCTGGTCCGCACTCAGGCCGCCACGGTCCTCGGACACCCCGACTCCGCGGCGGTGGACGTCCGGCGGGAGTTTCGTGAGCTGGGCTTCGACTCCCTGACCGCGGTGGAGTTGCGGAACCGGCTCAATGCCGCGACCGGGTTGCGGTTGCCGTCCACGCTGGTGTTCGACTACCCGACGCCGGCCGTGCTGGCGGAGTTCCTGCTGGCCGAGTTGTTCGGTGAGGACGCCGATGTGGTCATTCCCGCGGCGGTGGTACCGGTCGCGGACGACCCGATCGTGATCGTGGGCATGGCCTGCCGCTATCCGGGCGGGGTCGAATCGCCGGAGGATCTGTGGCGACTGGTCAGTGAGGGTGGGGATGGGATCTCGCCGTTCCCGACGACGCGCGGCTGGGATCTGGCGGCCTTCTACAGCCCGGATCGGGAGAGCCAGGGCATCAGCTATGTGCGTGAGGGTGGGTTCCTGCACGAGGCGGGGCAGTTTGATCCGGGGTTCTTCGGGATCTCGCCGCGTGAGGCGCTGGCGATGGATCCGCAGCAGCGGTTGCTGCTGGAGGTGTCGTGGGAGGCGATCGAGCGGGCGGGCATGGATCCGGTCTCCTTGCGCGGCAGCCACACGGGTGTGTTCGCCGGGATCATGTACCACGACTACGCGTCAAGCGTGGAGTTCCCGCCGGAGGCGATGGGCTTCATCAGCACCGGTACGGCGGGCAGTGTCGCGACCGGCCGGATTTCGTACGCGCTGGGGTTGGAGGGCCCGGCGGTGACGGTGGACACCGCGTGTTCGTCGTCGCTGGTGGCGATGCACATGGCGGCGCAGGCGCTGCGGTCGGGTGAGTGCACTCTGGCGCTGGCCGGTGGTGTGACGGTGATGGCCAACCCGGGCGCGTTCATCGGTTTCAGTGCGCAGGGCGGGCTGGCCGGCGATGGCCGGTGCAAGTCTTTCTCAGACGCGGCCGACGGGGTGAGCTGGTCCGAGGGTGTGGGCATGCTGGTGCTGGAGCGGCTGTCGGACGCGCGCCGTAATGGCCACCAGGTGTTGGCCGTGATGCGTGGGTCGGCGGTCAACCAGGACGGTGCGTCGAATGGGTTGACGGCGCCGAACGGTCCGTCGCAGCGGCGGGTGATCCGTCAGGCGCTGGCCGTCGCGGGCTTGAACCCCACCGAGGTGGACGCGGTGGAGGGTCACGGGACTGGTACGACGCTGGGTGATCCGATCGAGGCGCAGGCGTTGCTGGCCACCTATGGTCAGGACCGGGACGAGGACCGTCCGCTGCTGCTGGGGTCGATCAAGTCGAATCTCGGGCACACCCAGGCGGCCGCCGGTGTGGCGGGTGTGATCAAGATGGTGCTGGCGATGCGTCAGGGGGTGCTGCCCAGGACGCTGCACATCGACGAGCCGTCCTCGCATGTGGACTGGGCCTCGGGTGCGGTGGAGCTGCTGACCGAGGCGGCCGAGTGGCCGGAGACCGGTCGTCCGCGCCGGGCTGGTGTGTCGTCGTTCGGGATCAGTGGCACCAACGCGCACATCATTCTCGAACAAGGACCGGAAGCGCCGGTAGGAGAAGAGGCTCCGCGGGACCGGGTGCCGGCTGCGGGTGTGGTGCCGGTGCTGGTGTCGGCTAAGACGGGTCAGGCGTTGCGGGCGCAGGCCGGGCGGCTGGTGTCGTTCCTGGACGGTGAGTCTGATCTGGGTCTGGCCGACGCCGCGTTCTCGCTGGCCACGACGCGGTCGGTGTTCGAGCATCGGGCGGTGGTGCTGGCCGAGGGCCGTGAGGGTGTGCTGGCCGGTCTTGGTGCGCTGGCCGAGGACCTGCCAGGTGCCGGTGTGGTGCGCGGGGTGGCCGCGACGGAGCCGCAGCTTGCTTTCCTGTTCACCGGTCAGGGCAGTCAGCGGGCGGGGATGGGCCGGGAGCTGTATGACCGGTTCCCGGTGTTCGCGACGGCGTTGGATGAGGTGATCGCGGAGCTGGATCCGCTGCTGGACGGGTCGTTGCGCGAGGTGCTGTTCGCCGAACCGGGCAGCGAGCGGGCCGGGTTGCTGGATCAGACCGGGTGGGCGCAGCCGGCCCTGTTCGCGGTGGAGACGGCGCTGTTCCGGCTGGTGTCCTCGTGGGGGGTGCGGCCGGGTGTTCTGGCCGGTCACTCGATCGGGGAGATCACCGCGGCGCATGTCGCCGGGGTGCTGTCGCTGAGTGATGCGTGTGCGCTGGTGGCGGGCCGGGCGCGGTTGATGCAGGCGCTGCCCGCAGGTGGGGTGATGGTGTCGGTGCGGGCGTCCGAGGAGGAGGTCGCCGAGCTGCTGGCCGGGCGTGAGAAGGAGGTGTCGGTCGCGGCGGTGAACGGCCCGTCTTCGGTGGTGATCGCCGGGGTCGAGGAGGCGGTTCTTGAGGTGGCCGTCGCGTTGGAGGAGCGCGGGGTGCGCACGAAGTGGTTGCGGGTGTCGCACGCGTTCCACTCGCCGCTGATGGAGCCGATGCTGGAGGACTTCCGAACCCTGGCTCGGACGCTGATCTACAGCGCGCCGAGGGTTCCGATCGTGTCCACCCTGACCGGCGAGGCGGCCACGGCCGAGCAGCTGTGCTCGCCGGACTACTGGGTCGACCAGGTCCGCGGCGCGGTCCGTTTCGCCGACGGGGTCCGTACGCTGCACGCGCGGGGTGTGCGGGCGTATCTGGAGCTGGGCCCTGACGGGGTGTTGACCGCCATGGCCGCCGATACCTTGGCCGCCGACGCGGAGGTGCCCGGGTCGGATGCGGTGCTCGTGCCGGTGTTGCGTAAGGATCGCGACGAGCGGACGGTGTCCATGGCGGCGCTGGCCGAGCTGTATGTGCATGGGGTGCCGGTGGACTGGCGATCGGTGCTGCCGGGTGGGCGCCGGGTCGATCTGCCGACCTACGCTTTCCAGCACCAGTGGTTCTGGCCTGATGGCAGTGCGGGTGCCGGTACGGGGAATGTGGCGGCGGCGGGTCTGGCCGCCGCGGGGCACCCGCTGCTGGGTGCGACGGTCGGGCTGGCCGATTCCGATGGGGTGGTGCTGACCGGCCGCCTGTCGCTCTCGTCGCATCCGTGGCTGGCCGATCATGCGGTGGCCGGGATGGTGGTCTTCCCGGGGACCGGGTTCCTGGAGCTGGCGATCCGGGCGGGTGATCAGGTCGGCTGTGACCTGGTGGAGGAGTTGACGCTGGCCGCGCCGCTGGTGCTGGGTGAGGACGATGCGGTCGTGGTGCAGATCGCGGTGGGTGCGCCGGAGGAGACCGGCCGACGTGCTTTGAACGTCTATTCTCGGTCGGCGCAGGCTGGGGAGGATGTGCCGTGGGTGCGGCACGCGACCGGCATGCTTGCCACGGGCGGTCGGGCCGCCGCGCGGTTCGATGCGGCGGTGTGGCCGCCGGTCGGCGCGACCGCGATCGAGTTGGACGGTTTCTATGACCAGCTGGCCGAGGGTTTGCTTGTCTATGGCCCGGTGTTCCAGGGGTTGCGGGCGGCCTGGCACGGTGCCGGTGGTGAGGTGTTCGCCGAGGTTGTCCTGCCTGAGCAGGCGGCGTCGAGTGCGGGTTCGTTCGGCGTGCATCCGGCCCTGCTGGACGCGGCGCTGCATGGTGTGGCCTTCGTGGGGCTGGACGATTCCGAGGGCGGCCGGTTGCCGTTTTCCTGGGGTGAGGTGTGCCTGCACGCGGGTGGTGCGGCGACGTTGCGGGTGCGGCTGGTCCGGGCCGATGCCGACTCGGTCACGCTGACGGCGGTGGATGCCGCGGGGGAGCCGGTGTTGTCGGCGCGGTCGCTGGTGTTGCGCCCGTTCTCGCCCGGTCAGCTCGCCGCCGCGGGTGGTGGCCGGGTGGCGGAGCGTGACGGGCTGTTCCGGCTGGAGTGGAGCACGCTTTCTGAGGTTCCCGTGGCCGATCCGGTGCCGGTGGCGATGGTCGGCTTCGCCGGGTTCGAGCCGGACGCGCTGGGTCTTGCGGGGATGTGGGAGTCGGCCGGGCAGTCGGTCGCGGTTCATCATGATCTGTCGGCGCTGGGCGAGGCGGGGCCGGTGCCGGACGTGGTGACGTTCACCGTCGGTTCCTCCGAGGACACCGGCGTAGTGGAGTCGGCGCATGCGGTGACGGCTGGGGTGCTGGGTCTGTTGCAGGGGTGGTTGGCCGATGAGCGGTTCGGAGCTTCGCGTCTGGTGTTCGTGACCAGGGGTGCGGTCGAGGCGCGGGAGGGTGAGGCGGTCGCTGATCTGGCGGCCGCGGCGGTGTGGGGTCTGGTGCGGTCGGCGCAGTGGGAGAACCCGGGCCGGTTCGTGCTGGTCGACGTTGATGCGGAGTTGTCCTCGTCGTCGCTGGCTGTGGTGCTGGCCTCCGGGGAGCCGCAGGTGGCGGTCCGTGAGGGTGCGGTACGGGTGCCTCGTCTGGCTCGGGTGATGCCGGCCGAGGAGGCAGAACGGCCGTGGGATCCGGACGGTACGGTGTTGATCACTGGTGGTACCGGTGGTCTGGGTGGTCATCTGGCCCGGCATGTGGTGGCCGAGCGGGGTGTGCGGCGTCTGCTGCTGACCAGTCGGCGGGGTTTGGATGCTCCTGGTGCGGTGGAGTTGCAGGCGGAGCTGATCGCGCACGGTGTCGAGGTCACGGTCGCGGCGTGTGACATGGCGGATCGGGATGCGGTGGCGGCGCTGCTGGCGCAGGTTCCGGCCGAGCATCCGCTGACCGCGGTGATCCACACTGCCGGTGTGCTGGCCGATGGGACGATTCCGTCGCTGACGCCTGAGCGGCTGGATACCGTGTTGCGGCCGAAGGTGGATGCGGCCTGGCATCTGCATGAGCTGACCCGGGGCATGGATCTGGCGGCGTTCGTGGTGTTCTCTTCGCTGGCCGGGGTGATGGGCTCGGCTGGGCAGGGTAACTACGCGGCTGCGAACGCGTTCTTGGATGGGCTGGCTCAGTGGCGCCGGGCCGAGGGGTTGCCCGCGCTGTCGCTGGCCTGGGGTGCCTGGGCTCAGGACAGCGGGATGACCGGCACGCTGAGTGACGCCGATATGCGGCGGATCGCCCGGACGGGCATGCCGCCGCTGTCGGTGGAGCAGGGGCTGGCGTTGTTCGAGGCCGCTGTCGCGCTTGAGCAGGCGGTGCTGGTTCCGGTCCGGCTGGATCTGCCGTCGATGCGCGGTTATGGCGAGGTGCCGGCACTGTTGCGGGGTCTGGTACGGGGTGGACGCCGGTCGGCGGCGTCCGGCTCGGTGGTGGCCGCGACGTTGCTGGGGCGGCTGGCCCCGCTGGGGGCGGCCGAGCGTGTCGAGGTCCTGGTGGATCTGGTGCGTACCGGGGTGGCCATGGTCTTGGGGCATGCCTCGCCGGAGACGGTGGAGGTGCGGCGGGAGTTTCGTGAGCTGGGCTTCGATTCCCTGACCGCGGTGGAGTTGCGTAACCGGCTGAACGGTGTGACCGGGTTGCGGTTGCCGGCGACGCTGGTGTTCGACTATCCGACGCCGGTGGTGCTGGCGGAGTTCCTGCTGGCCGAGCTGTTCGGTGAGGATGCCGACGTGGTCGTCCCCGCGTCGGTGGTACCGGTCGCGGACGACCCGATCGTGATCGTGGGCATGGCCTGCCGCTACCCGGGTGGGGTCACCTCGCCGGAGGATCTGTGGCGACTGGTCAGTGAGGGCGGAGATGCGATCTCTCCCTTCCCGACGACACGTGGCTGGAGTCATGGCGCCCTTGAGGGGGGCGTCGACTACGTGGAAGCGGGTGGCTTCCTGCACGAGGCGGGGGAGTTCGATCCGGGGTTCTTCGGGATCTCGCCGCGTGAGGCGCTGGCGATGGATCCGCAGCAGCGGCTGCTGCTGGAGGTGTCGTGGGAGGCGATCGAGCGGGCGGGCATGGACCCGGTCTCCTTGCGGGGCAGTCACACGGGTGTGTTCGCCGGGCTGATGTATCACGACTACGGGATGAGCGCCGACCTCCCGCCGGAGGCGATGGGCTTCATCAGCACCGGTACGGCGGGCAGTGTCGCGACCGGCCGGGTCTCGTACGCGCTGGGGTTGGAGGGCCCGGCGGTGACGGTGGACACCGCCTGCTCGTCGTCGCTGGTGGCGACACATATGGCGGCGCAGGCGCTGCGGTCGGGTGAGTGCAGCCTGGCGCTGGCCGGTGGTGTGACCGTGATGGCCACCCCGGGAGCGTTCATCGGCTTCAGCGCGCAGGGCGGGCTGGCCGGCGATGGGCGGTGTAAGTCCTACTCCGATGCGGCCGATGGGGTGAGCTGGTCCGAGGGTGTGGGCATGCTGGTGCTGGAGCGGCTGTCGGACGCGCGCCGCAACGGTCACCAGGTCCTGGCGATCCTACGTGGTTCGGCGATCAACCAGGACGGTGCGTCGAATGGGTTGACGGCGCCGAACGGTCCGTCGCAGCGGCGGGTGATCCGTCAGGCGCTGGCCGTCGCGGGCTTGAACCCCACCGAGGTGGACGCGGTCGAGGGGCACGGGACCGGTACGACGCTGGGTGATCCGATCGAGGCGCAGGCCCTGCTGGCGACGTACGGTCAGGATCGGCCGGAGGACCGTCCGCTGCTGCTCGGCTCGATCAAGTCGAACCTCGGTCACACCCAGGCCGCCGCGGGCGTGGCCGGTGTGATCAAGATGGTCATGGCGATGCGGCACGGCGTGCTGCCCAGGACGCTGCACATCGACGAGCCGTCGTCGCATGTGGACTGGTCCTCGGGCGCGGTGGAGCTGCTGACCGAACCGGCCGAGTGGCCGGGGACCGGTCGTCCGCGCCGGGCGGGTGTGTCGTCGTTCGGGATCAGTGGCACCAACGCGCACGTGATCTTGGAGCAGGGGTCGGAGGCCGAGCAGACCGGGCCGGGTGCGGAGGATCGGGGTCCGGCCGCGGGTGTGGTGCCGTGGGTGGTGTCGGCGAAGACCGAAGAGGCGGTGCGGGCGCAGGCCGGGCGACTGCTGGCACACATGCGGGCGGCCGGCGAGCTTGACCCGGTGGATGTGGGCTCCTCGCTGGTGGTGTCGCGGTCGGTGTTCGAGCATCGGGCCGTGGTCATCGGAGACGGTCATGAGGAGCTGCTGGCGGGGCTGGCCGCGGTGGCTTCCGGTGAGTCGGCGACGCGCGTGGTCGCGGGTGTGGCCGATGTCGTTGGTAGGTCGGTGTGGGTGTTCCCGGGTCAGGGGGCGCAGTGGGTGGGGATGGGTGCGCGGCTTTTGGAGGAGTCGGCGGTGTTCGCCGGGCGGATGGCGGAGTGTGCGGCGGCGTTGGAGCCGTTCGTGGACTGGTCGTTGCTGGATGTGGTCCGTCAGGTGGAAGGGGCGCCGTCTCTGGATCGGGTGGATGTGGTCCAGCCGGTGTCGTTCGCGGTGATGGTGTCGCTGGCGGCGGTGTGGGAGTCGCTGGGGCTGCGCCCGGATGCGGTGGTGGGCCATTCGCAGGGTGAGATCGCGGCGGCGGTGGTGGCCGGTGGTCTGTCGGTGCAGGACGGTGCGCGGGTGGTGGCGTTGCGCAGCCGCCTGATCGCCGAGCGGCTGGCCGGGCTGGGGGCGATGGCGTCGGTGGCGCTGCCGGTGGAGCGGGTGCGCGAGCGGGTGGCGGCCTGGGACGGGCGGGTGTCGGTCGCGGCGGTGAACGGCCCCAATTCGGTGGTGGTGGCCGGTGAGGTCCAAGCCGTCGAGGAGCTGGTCGAGCGGTTGACCGAGGATGGGGTGCGGGTCCGGCGGATCGCGGTGGACTACGCCTCGCATTCGGCGCAGGTGGATCTGATCGGGGAGGAGCTGGCGGGGGTCCTGGCGGAGGTGGTTCCGGGGCCGGTGCGGGTGCCGATGCTCTCGACGGTGACGGGTCAGTGGGTGCAGGGGCCGGAGCTGGGAGCCGGTTATTGGTGTGAGAATCTGCGGCGCACGGTGGGCTTCGCGTCGGCGGTGGGGGTGTTGCTGGAGCAGCGGTATCGGGTGTTCGTCGAGGTGAGCCCGCATCCGGTGCTGACGGTCGGGGTCCAGGAGTGCGTGGACGAGAGCGACGCCACCACCGTGATCGCCGGGACGTTGCGCCGCGAGGACGGTGGCCTGGAGCGGGTGCTGGTCTCGGCGGCCGAGCTGTTCGTCCGCGGCGTGGCGGTGGACTGGAGGCAGGTGCTGCCCGGCGGGCGACGGGTCGACCTGCCGACCTATGCCTTCCAGCACCAGTGGTACTGGCCCGTGGGAGCAGGTTCCCAGGTGGGGAATGTGGCCGCGGCGGGGCTGGCCGCCGCCGGGCACCCGTTGCTGGGCGCCGCCGTGGGCCTGGCCGACTCGGACGGGGTGCTGCTGACCGGCCGCCTGTCGGTGGGGTCGCATCCGTGGCTGGCTGATCATGCGGTGGGCGGGGTGGTGGTCTTCCCGGGTACCGGGTTCCTGGAGCTGGCGATCCGGGCCGGTGACCAGGTCGGCTGCGAGGTGGTCGAGGAGCTGACCCTGGCCGCGCCGCTGGTGCTGGGTGAGGATGACGCGGTTGTGGTGCAGATCGCGGTGGGTGCGCCGGAGGAGTCCGGTCGGCGTGCCTTGAGTGTCTATTCCCGGCCGGCGCAGGCTGGGGAGGATGTGCCGTGGGTGCGGCATGCGACGGGCACGCTCGCCACGGATGGTCGGGCCGCTGCGCGGTTCGATGCGGTGGTGTGGCCTCCGGCCGGCGCGACCGCGATCGAGTTGGACGGGCTGTATGACGAGCTGGCCGTTCGAGGGCTGGGGTACGGTCCGGTGTTCCAGGGGCTGCGGGCGGTTTGGCATGGTGCCGGTGGTGAGGTGTTCGCCGAGGTTGTTCTGCCTGAGCAGGTGGCGTCGGATGCGGGTGCGTTCGGGGTGCATCCGGCGCTGCTGGATGCGGCGTTGCACGCGGTGGCCTTTGTCGGGCTGGATGCCGCGGGGGGTACGCGGTTGCCGTTTTCCTGGCGGGAGGTGAGCCTGCACGCGGGTGGGGCGGCGATGCTGCGGGTTCGGCTGGTCCGGGCCGGTGACGACTCGGTCACGCTGACGGCGGTGGATGCCGCGGGGGAGCCGGTGTTGTCGGCGCGGTCGCTGGTGTTGCGCCCGTTCTCGCCCGACCAGCTCGTCGGCGGTGGCCGTGGGGTGGAGCGGGATTCGTTGTTCGGGCTGGATTGGACCGCGCTGTCGGAGGTGCCGGGCGCGGAGACCGGTGCGAGCGTGGTCGAGCTGACCGGAGATCTCGCCTCGCTGGATTCGGTGCCGGACGTGGTGACGTTCACCGTCGGTTCCTCCGAGGACACCGGCGTAGTGGAGTCGGCGCATGCGGTGACGGCCGGGGTGCTGGGTCTGTTGCAGGGGTGGTTGGCCGATGAGCGGTTCGGGGCTTCGCGTCTGGTGTTCGTCACTCGGGGTGCGGTCGAGGCGCGGGAGGGTGAGGCGGTCGCTGATCTGGCGGCTGCGGCGGTGTGGGGTCTGGTGCGGTCGGCGCAGTGGGAGAACCCGGGCCGGTTCGTGCTGGTCGACGTTGATGCGGAGCTGTCCCCGTCGTTGCTGGCCGCGGTGCTGGCCTCCGGGGAGCCGCAGGTGGCGGTCCGTGAGGGTGCGGTACGGGTGCCTCGTCTGGCTCGGGTGATGCCGGCCGAGGAGGCAGAACGGCCGTGGGATCCGGACGGTACGGTGTTGATCACTGGTGGGACCGGTGGTCTGGGTGGTCATCTGGCTCGGCATGTGGTGGCCGAGCGGGGTGTGCGGCGTCTGCTGCTGACCAGTCGCCGGGGTCTGGAGGCTCCGGGTGCGGTGGAGTTGCAGGCCGAGCTGATCGCGCACGGCGTCGAGGTCACGGTCGCCGCCTGTGACATGGCGGATCGGGATGCGGTGGCGGCGCTGCTGGCGCAGGTCCCGGCCGAGCATCCGCTGACCGCCGTGATCCACACCGCGGGTGTGCTGGCCGACGGGACGATTCCGTCGTTGACGCCTGAGCGGCTGGATACCGTGTTGCGGCCGAAGGTGGATGCGGCCTGGCATCTGCATGAGCTGACCCGGAGCCTGGATCTTGCGGCGTTCGTCGTGTATTCGTCCTTGTCGGGTGTCATGGGCTCGGCTGGGCAGGGCAACTACGCGGCCGCGAACGCGTTTGTGGATGCGCTGGCTCAGTTGCGGCGGGCCGAGGGACTGCCCGCGCTGTCGCTGGCCTGGGGTGCCTGGAGCCAGGACAGCGGATTGACCGGCACGCTGAGCGACGCCGACATGCGGCGGATCACCCGGATGGGCATGCCGCCGCTGTCGGTGGAGCAGGGCCTGGCGCTGTTCGACGCCGCCGGGCGGGTGGCCCGGCCGGTGGTGATCCCGTTCCGGTTGGAGCTGGCGGTGCTGCGCGCGCAGGGTGAGGTCTCGCCGTTGTTGCGGGGTCTGGTGCGGGGCGGGCGGCGGTCGGCGGCGTCCGGTTCGATGGTGGCGACGTTGCTGGGGCGGCTGGCTCCGCTGGGGGCGGCCGAGCGCACCGGGGTCCTGGTGGATCTGGTGCGTACCGAGGTGGCCTTGGTGCTGGGGCATGCCTCGCCGGAGACGGTGGAGGTGCGGCGGGAGTTTCGTGAGCTGGGCTTCGACTCTCTTACCGCGGTGGAGTTGCGGAACCGGCTGAACGGGGTGACCGGGTTGCGGTTGCCGTCCACGCTGGTGTTCGACTATCCGACGCCGGTGGTGCTGGCGGAGTTCCTGCTGGCCGAGCTGTTCGGTGAGGACGCCGATGTGGTCATTCCCGCGTCGGTGGTGCCGGTCGCGGACGATCCGATCGTGATCGTGGGCATGGCGTGCCGCTATCCGGGTGGGGTGGCCTCGCCGGAGGATCTGTGGCGGTTGGTGGCCGAGGGCGGGGACGGGATCGGTGAGTTCCCGACCACGCGGGGCTGGGATCTGGGGGCGTTGTACAGCCCGGATCGGGAGAGCCAGGGCACCAGCTATGTGCACGAGGGCGGCTTCCTGGAGAGCGCCGCGCAGTTCGATCCGGGGTTCTTTGGGATCTCGCCGCGTGAGGCGCTGGCGATGGACCCGCAGCAGCGACTGCTGCTGGAGGCGTCATGGGAGGCCTTCGAGCGGGCGGGCATGGACCCGACCTCCTTGCGGGGCAGCCGCACGGGTGTGTTCGCCGGCGTGATGTATAGCGACTACGGGATGAGCGTCGACCTCCCGCCGGAGGCGATGGGCTTCATCGGCACCGGTACGGCGGCCAGCGTTGCGACCGGCCGGATTTCGTATGCGCTGGGGTTGGAGGGTCCGGCGGTGACGGTGGACACCGCGTGTTCGTCGTCGCTGGTGGCGATGCACATGGCGGCGCAGGCGCTGCGGCAGGGTGAGTGCTCGCTGGCGCTGGCCGGTGGTGTGACGGTGATGGCCAACCCGGGGGTGTTCATCGGTTTCAGCGCGCAGGGCGGGCTGGCCGGTGACGGCCGGTGCAAGTCCTTCGCTGACGCGGCGGACGGCACCAGCTATTCCGAGGGTGTGGGCATGCTGGTGCTGGAGCGGCTGTCGGACGCGCGCCGCAACGGCCATCAGGTGCTGGCGGTGGTGCGGGGTTCGGCGGTGAACCAGGACGGTGCGTCCAACGGATTGACGGCGCCGAACGGTCCGTCGCAGCAGCGGGTGATCCGCCAGGCGCTGGCCGTGGCGGGCTTGTCCCCTACTGAGGTGGACGCGGTCGAGGCGCACGGCACCGGCACCACGCTGGGTGACCCGATCGAGGCGCAGGCCCTGCTGGCCACCTACGGCCAGGACCGGGACGAGGACCGGCCGCTGTTGCTGGGGTCGATCAAGTCGAACCTCGGTCACACCCAGGCGGCGGCGGGCGTGGCGGGTGTGATCAAGATGGTCATGGCTCTCCGGCACGGGGTGCTGCCCAAGACGTTGCACGTGGATGCGCCGTCCTCGCATGTGGACTGGTCCTCGGGCGCGGTGGAAGTGCTGACCGAACCGGCCGAGTGGCCGGAGACTGGTCGTCCGCGCCGGGCGGGGGTGTCGTCGTTCGGGATCAGCGGCACCAACGCGCATGTGATCCTCGAGCAGGGGCCGGAAGCACCGGAAGGAGAAGACGCTTCGCAGGACCGGATGCCGGCTGCGGGTGTGGTTCCGGTGCTGGTGTCGGGCCGTACGGCGGAGGCGTTGCGGGCGCAGGCCGGACAACTGGCTTCGCGTGTGGACGGCGAGCCCGGTCTGGATCTGGCCGATGTGGCGTTCTCGCTGGCGACGACGCGGTCGGTGTTCGAGCATCGGGCGGTGGTGCTGGCCGAGGGCCGTGATGGTGCGCTGGCCGGGCTGGGTGCGCTGGCCGAGGGCCTGCCGGGTGTGAGTGTGGTGGCCGGGGTGGCCGGGGCGGAGCCGCAGCTGGCGGTGTTGTTCACCGGTCAGGGCAGCCAGCGGGCGGGGATGGGCCGGGAGCTGTATGACCGCTTCCCGGTGTTCGCCGAGGCGTTGGACGAGGTGATCGCGGAGCTGGACCCGCTGCTGGAGGGATCATTGCGCGAGGTGCTGTTCGCCGAGCCGGGCACGGCGGAGGCGGAGGCGCTGGATCGGACGGGGTGGGCGCAGCCTGCGTTGTTCGCGGTGGAGACGGCGTTGTTCCGGCTGGTCTCCTCGTGGGGGGTGCGGCCGGGTGCGCTGGCCGGTCACTCGATCGGGGAGATCAGCGCGGCGCATGTGGCCGGGGTGCTGTCGCTGGCCGACGCGTGCGCGTTGGTGGCGGGCCGGGCGCGGTTGATGCAGGCGCTGCCGGCCGGTGGGGTGATGGTGTCGGTGCGGGCTTCTGAAGAGGAGGTCGCTGAGCTGCTGGTCGGGCGTGAGAAGGAGGTGTCGGTCGCGGCGGTGAACGGTCCGGCCTCGGTGGTGATCGCCGGGGTGGAGGAGCCGGTCCTGGCCATCGCTGCCGAGTTGGAGTCTCGGGGGGTCCGGACGAAGCGGTTGCGGGTGTCGCACGCGTTCCACTCGCCGTTGATGGAGCCGATGCTGGAGGACTTCCGGACCCTGGCTCGGACGCTGATCTACAGCGCGCCGAGGGTTCCGATCGTGTCCACCCTGACCGGCGAGGTGGCCACGGCCGAGCAGCTGTGCTCGCCGGACTACTGGGTGGATCAGGTCCGTGGCGCGGTCCGTTTCGCCGACGGGGTCCGTACGCTGCACGCGCGGGGTGTGCGGGCGTATCTGGAGCTGGGGCCCGATGGTGTGCTGACCGCGATGGCCGCCGATACCCTGGCCGCCGACGCGGAGGTGCAGGAGTCGGACGCGGTGCTGGTGCCGGTGTTGCGTAAGGACCGCGACGAGCAGGTCGCGTCCATGGCGGCGCTGGCCGAGCTGCATGTGCACGGGGTGCCGGTGGACTGGCGGGCGGTGCTGCCGGGTGGGCGCCGGGTCGATCTGCCGACCTACGCTTTCCAGCACCAGTGGTTCTGGCCGAACGCCAGGCAGAGCGGTGATGCCCGCGTTCTGGGCCTGACCGCGACGGGGCATCCGCTGCTGGGCGCGACGGTCGGGCTGGCCGATTCCGATGGGGTGGTGCTGACCGGGCGTATCTCGCTGCGGACCCATCCGTGGCTGGCCGATCATGCGGTGGCCGGGATGGTGCTCTTCCCGGGGACCGGGTTCTTGGAGTTGGCGGTGCGGGCGGGTGACCAGGTCGGCTGTGACCTGGTGGAGGAGTTGACGCTGGCCGCGCCGCTGGTGCTGGGTGAGGACGATGCGGTCGTGGTGCAGATCGCGGTGGGTGCGCCGGAGGAGACCGGCCGACGTGCTTTGAACGTCTATTCCCGGTCGGCGCAGGCTGGTGACGATGTGCCGTGGGTACGGCACGCCACCGGCATGCTCGCCACGGGCAGCCGGGCCGCCATGCCGTTCGATGCGGCGGTGTGGCCGCCGGTCGGCGCGACCGCGATCGCGCTGGACGGTTTTTACGAAGAACTGGCCGCGGGCGGGTTCGAGTACGGCCCGCTCTTCCAGGGGTTGCGGGCGGTCTGGCACGGTGCCGGTGGTGAGGTGTTCGCCGAGGTCGTTCTGCCTGAGCAGGTGGCGTCGGATGCGGGGGCGTTCGGGGTGCATCCGGCTCTGCTGGACGCGGCGTTGCACGCGGTGGCCTTCGTCGGGCTGGATGCCGCGGCGGGTACGCGGTTGCCGTTTTCCTGGCGGGAGGTGAGCCTGCACGCGGGTGGTGCGGCGCTGTTGCGGGTGCGGTTGGCCAGGGTGGGCGATGATGCGGTGTCGCTGAGCGCGGTGGATGCGGCTGGGGAGCCGGTGGTGTCGGCGCGGTCGCTGGTGCTGCGCTCGTTCTCGCCCGACCAGCTCGTCGGCGGTGGTCGTGGGGTGGAGCGGGATTCGCTGTTCGGGCTGGAGTGGACCGCGCTGGCGGAGATGCCGGGCGCGGAGACCGGTGCGAGTGTGGTCGAGCTGAGCGGGGATCTCGCCTCGCTGGATTCGGTGCCGGACGTGGTCATGGTCACTGTCGGGTCGGCCGACGCCGAGAGTGTGGTGGAGTCGGTCCACGAGTTGGTCGCCCGTGTCCTGGGTCTGTTGCAGGGGTGGTTGGCCGATGAGCGGTTCGAGGCCTCGCGTCTGGTGTTCGTCACGCGGGGTGCGGTCGAGGCGCGGGAGGGTGAGGCGGTCGCTGATCTGGCGGCTGCGGCGGTGTGGGGTCTGGTGCAGTCGGCGCAGTGGGAGAACCCGGGCCGGTTCGTGCTGGTCGACGTGGATGATCAGGAGTCCTCGCGGCCGGCCCTGCTCGGGGTGCCGGTCTCGGGTGAGCCGCAGGTGGCGGTACGCGAGGGTGAGCTGCGGGTTCCGCGCCTGGCGCGGGTGGCGCCAGGATCTGACGTCGGCGACGCGGCGGGCCGGGTCTGGGACCCGGAGGGCACGGTGTTGATCACTGGTGGTACCGGTGGTCTGGGTGGTCATCTGGCTCGGCATGTGGTGGCCGAGCGGGGTGTGCGGCGTCTGCTGCTGACCAGTCGGCGGGGTTTGGATGCTCCTGGTGCGGTGGAGTTGCAGGCGGAGCTGATCGCGCACGGTGTCGAGGTCACGGTCGCGGCGTGTGACATGGCGGATCGGGATGCGGTGGCGGCGCTGCTGGCGCAGGTTCCGGCCGAGCATCCGCTGACCGCGGTGATCCACACCGCGGGTGTGCTGGCCGATGGGACGATTCCGTCGCTGACGCCTGAGCGGCTGGACAGCGTGTTGCGGCCGAAGGTGGATGCGGCCTGGCATCTGCATGAGCTGACCCGGGGTCTGGATCTGGCGGCGTTCGTGGTGTTCTCTTCGCTGGCCGGGGTGATGGGCTCGGCTGGGCAGGGTAACTACGCGGCTGCGAACGCGTTCTTGGATGGGCTGGCTCAGTTGCGGCGGGCCGAGGGGTTGCCCGCGCTGTCGCTGGCCTGGGGTGCCTGGGCTCAGGACAGCGGGATGACCGGCACGCTGAGTGACGCCGATATGCGGCGGATCGCCCGGACGGGCATGCCGCCGCTGTCGGTGGAGCAGGGGCTGGCGTTGTTCGAGGCCGCTGTCGCGCTTGAGCATGCGGTGCTGATTCCGGTCCGGTTGGATCTGCCGTCGATGCGCGGTTATGGCGAGGTGCCGGCGTTGTTGCGGGGTCTGGTACGGGGCGGTCGCCGGTCGGCGGCGTCCGGCTCGGTGGTGGCCGCGACGTTGCTGGGGCGGCTGGCCCCGCTGGGGGCGGCCGAGCGTGTCGAGGCCTTGGTGGACCTGGTCCGCACTCAGGCCGCTGCCGTCCTCGGACACCCCGACTCCGCGGCGGTGGACGTCCGGCGGGAGTTTCGTGAGCTGGGCTTTGATTCCCTGACCGCGGTGGAGTTGCGGAACCGGCTGAACGGTGTGACCGGGTTGCGGTTGCCGTCCACGCTGGTGTTCGACTATCCGACGCCGGCCGTGCTGGCGGAGTTCCTGCTGGCCGAGCTGTTCGGTGAGGACGCCGATGTGGTCATTCCCGCGTCGGTGGTGCCGGTCGCGGACGATCCGATCGTGATCGTGGGCATGGCGTGCCGCTACCCGGGTGGGGTCACCTCGCCGGAGGATTTGTGGCGGTTGGTGGCCGAGGGCGGGGACGGGATCGGTGAGTTCCCGACGACGCGGGGCTGGGATCTGGGGGCGTTGTACAGCCCGGATCGGGAGAGCCAGGGCACCAGCTATGTGCACGAGGGCGGCTTTCTGGAGAGCGCCGCGCAGTTCGATCCGGGGTTCTTCGGGATCTCGCCGCGTGAGGCGCTGGCGATGGATCCGCAGCAGCGGCTGCTGCTGGAGGCGTCATGGGAGGCCTTCGAGCGGGCCGGGATTGACCCGACCTCCTTGCGGGGCAGTCACACGGGTGTGTTCGCCGGCGTGATGTATCACGATTACGGGATGAGCGTCGATCTCCCGCCGGAGGCGATGGGCTTCATCGGCACCGGTACGGCGGGCAGTGTCGCAACCGGCCGGGTCTCGTATGCGCTGGGGTTGGAGGGTCCGGCGGTGACGGTGGACACCGCGTGTTCGTCGTCGCTGGTGGCGATGCATATGGCGGCGCAGGCGCTGCGGTCTGGGGAGTGCTCGCTGGCGTTGGCCGGTGGTGTGACCGTGATGGCCACTCCGGGAGCGTTCATCGGTTTCAGTGCGCAGGGCGGGCTGGCCGGCGATGGGCGGTGTAAGTCCTACTCCGATGCGGCCGATGGGGTGAGCTGGTCGGAGGGTGTGGGCATGCTGGTGCTGGAGCGGTTGTCGGACGCGCGCCGCAACGGCCATCAGGTGCTGGCGGTGGTACGGGGTTCGGCGGTCAACCAGGATGGTGCGTCGAACGGGTTGACCGCGCCGAACGGTCCGTCGCAGCGGCGGGTGATCCGTCAGGCGCTGGCCGTCGCGGGCTTGAACCCCACCGAGGTGGACGCGGTCGAGGGTCATGGCACCGGCACCACACTGGGTGACCCGATCGAGGCGCAGGCGTTGCTGGCGACGTACGGGCAGGATCGGCCGGAGGACCGTCCGCTGCTGCTCGGCTCGATCAAGTCGAACCTCGGTCACACCCAGGCGGCCGCGGGTGTGGCCGGTGTGATCAAGATGGTCATGGCGATGCGGCACGGGGTGCTGCCTCGGACGTTGCATGTGGATGCGCCGTCGTCGCATGTGGACTGGTCCTCGGGTGCGGTGGAGTTGCTGACCGAGCCGGCCGAGTGGCCGCGGAACGGCCACCCGCGCCGGGCGGGTGTGTCGTCGTTCGGGATCAGTGGCACCAACGCGCACGTGATCCTCGAACAAGGACCGGAAACACCGGTGGGAGAAGACGCTTCACAGGACCGGGCGCCGGCGGCTGATGCGGTGAGCGGCGTGGTTCCGGTGTTGGTGTCGGGTCGTACGGCGGAGGCGTTGCGGGCGCAGGCCGGGCGGCTGGTCTCGCACGTGGAGGGCCGGGGTGAGGTGGCGCTGGTCGATACCGCGTTCTCGCTGGCCACGATGCGGTCGGTGTTCGAGCATCGGGCGGTGGTGCTGGCCGGCGACCGTGACGGTGTGCTGGCCGGGCTGGATGCGCTGGCCGAGGACATGCCGGGTGCCGGTGTGGTGCGCGGGGTGGCCGCGACGCCGCCACAGCTCGCCTTCCTGTTCACGGGGCAGGGCAGCCAGCGGGCTGGGATGGGCCGGGAGTTGTATGACCGGTTCCCGGTGTTCGCGGCGGCGTTGGATGAGGTGATCGCCGAGCTGGATCCGCTGCTGGACGGGTCGTTGCGCGAGGTGCTGTTCGCCGAGCCGGGCAGTGACCAGGCGGAGGCGCTGGATCAGACCGGGTGGGCGCAGCCGGCGCTGTTCGCGGTGGAGACGGCGTTGTTCCGGCTGGTCTCCTCGTGGGGAGTGCGGCCGAATGCGCTGGCCGGGCACTCGATCGGGGAGATCACCGCGGCGCATGTGGCCGGGGTGCTGTCCCTGAAGGATGCGTGTGCGTTGGTGGCGGGTCGGGCGCGGTTGATGCAGGCGCTCCCCGCGGGTGGGGCGATGGTGGCGGTGCAGACCACCGAGGAGGAGGTCGCCGAGCTGCTGGCCGGGCGTGAGAAGGAGGTGTCGATCGCGGCGGTGAACGGCCCGGCCTCGATGGT
>NZ_JBEOWJ010000070.1:0-14697 GCF_040295965.1 Streptosporangium sp. NPDC002544
CCACCACACCCGAGCAGGCCGGAGGCCGAAATCACCAGACGGCCACTGAGACGGCCGGCCGGAACACCCGCCCACCGCAGCGGGCACAGCGCAAAACCCGCACAGCGGGCACGGCGAACAAGCAGCGCAGCGGGCACGCCGAAGACGAGATGCCGGTCCGGAACACCCGCTCACCGCAGCGCACAGCGAAAACCGCACCCGGAAAAGTCAGACGAGACGCCAGTCGTGCCGCTCCAGGAAAGCGCGCTCCCCAGTGGCGTACTCGGTGAAAGCAGTCTGAACCGCCTCCAGGTCGGGAACATGGGTGCGGAACATCCGGTCCCGGACGCTGTCCTTGTACTCCAGCTCGTAGCCCGAGATCTCCGGGGAACTCTGGACGAAGTGCTCGCCGAAGACGACCAGCGCCGTGAACGGGTTCTGCGGTGACATGGTGGCGAGCGCGTCGGAGATGAGCTGAAGGTCGGGACCGACCACGATCATCCCGTCGCCGGTACGCATCTCCATGGTGGGATAGACGCCTCGTGGAGACAGGTTGTGCACCAGGCCGCGCTGCGGGTCGTAGCAGACCAGTCCGCACTCGGCGGCCAGGGCGAAGACCTCGGACGCCACCTCGTCGGCCCGTTCCAGGTCCACGGTCACCAGGGCGAAGGCCGCGGAGAGCGGCTCGGCCTCGGGAAGCCGCTCGACGAACGCCGCCACCCCGGGGTGACCCTCCTCGGGCTCCTGCCCTTCGGGGTGGGGGCTCGCGCCATGCGGCTTGCCGTGACGGAACGTATGGAAGACGTTCTCAGCGTGTTCCCTGATGATCGGCTTGGGCTCGTGCCAGACGGCCAGTTCGAAGCTCACGCTCTCATTCTCCTCCGAAGGATTCTCACCGGCCGACCGGAAGGTCGTACCGCCCAGGAGGAGAAGACGCCTACGCCGGGGGCCTGTCGGCGATGGGGATCTCCGACAGCACCGCGGTGCAGAACGCGCAGCGCCTGGCAGCGACCGGGATGTCGCTGAGGCACTCCGGGCACTCCTTCTCGGTGGCTTCCTTGTTCCGGTCGAAGTAGCCGATCAGCCGGGTCATCGGCATCACGACGAGCCAGTAGATGACCGCGGCGATGATCAGGAAGCTCAGCAGGTGGTTGATGAAGTCGCCGTACATGAACTTGGCGCCGTTGACCGTGAACACGTAATCCGAGAAGTCCGGCTCCCGGCCGCCGGTGACCGCCCCGATCAACGGCGTGATGAGGTCTTTGACCAGGGCCTGCACCAGTCCGCTGAAGGTCGCCCCGACCACGACCGCCACGGCCAGCTCGACGAGGTTCCCTCTCAGCAGGAACTTCTTGAATCCACCCATTCCTCATGTCCTCCACTCGTGAAGAAGGGCCGCTGCCCGGGAAGGGCGGCGACCAGAGCTCCGCTGTTTTCCGGCAGTCCACCGGAACCCCCTGATGGGTGGTCTGGACGGAGGTTAACGCGTCCGATCGAGAATATGCGGAGCTGGAAGCCTCGGGACTGTTACGGGTTGGACGGGACAGCTGGTGCGAAAGGTTAATATCGGCGCAGTTCGCGAGCGAGGTGGCCGGATGGATTTTCGTGTGCTTGGCCCGGTCGAGGTGATCGCCGACAGCGGGGCGGTACTGGACATCGGCCCCTACCAGCAGCGGCTGGTGCTGGCGATGTGCGTCCTCGCGGCCCCGCGACCGGTCGGGCCGAACCGGATGATCGACGCCCTCTGGGAGGACGCCCCTCCTCCGGGGGCGCTCAACACCGTGCAGGCGTACGTCTCCAAACTCCGTCGCGTCTTCGAGCCGGGCAGGCCGAGAGAGGTGCCCCCGAAGGTCCTGACCAGCAGGCCGGGAGGCTATGTCCTGGATGTCCCCGCCGCCGCGATCGACCTGGGCAGGGTGCGGGAGCAGGTGGCCGAGGGCAGGAGCCTGGGCGCGGCGGGAGATCACGAGGGGGCGGTGCGGGAGCTGCGGCTGGCCCTGGGGGAGTGGAGCGGAGAACCGCTTGACGGTCTCGCGGAGTCCTCCTGGGCGGCGGAGGAGCGCGTGCACCTGGTCGAGCTGCGGCTGACGATCGAGGAGGACCTGGCCGAGGCGGAGCTCGCGCTCAGCCGGGGAGCGGCGGTGACGAGCGGGCTGACCAAGCTGGTCGCCGCCCATCCGTTCAGGGAGCGGCTGCGGACGCTCGCCGCCCACGCGCTCTACCAGGCGGGACGGCAGGCGGACGCGCTCGGCCTGCTCGCCGAGGGACGCCGGTTGCTGATGGAGGACCTGGGGCTGGACCCCGACCCCCGGTCGCGGGAGATGGAGCGGCGCATCCTTGGTCAGGATCCCGCGCTGCGACCCAGGCACACGGCGGAGCCGGGCGGAGCGGCGGAGGCGGCCGACGCGGGAAAGACAGCCGTCGTGGCGGAGGCGACCGGTGCCGAGAGAGCGGCAGGGGCGGCGGAGCCGGCCGGGCTGGAGAACGGCACCGGGCTGGTGGGCCGGCAGGCGGAGGCCGGGGTGCTGGAGCGGGCGGTCACCGGAGACGGGCACCGGGTGGTGCTGCTCGCCGGGGAGCCGGGCATCGGCAAGACCAGCCTCGCCGAGTACGCAGCCGACGTCGCGCGGGCGCGGGGCCGGCGGGTGGTGTGGGGCCGCTGCTGGGACGGCACCGGCGCGCCCCCCTTCTGGCCCTGGACGCAGGCGGTGCAGGACCTGGTCGGCAGGGACGGCGAACTGGCACAACTCGCCGGAGCCGGAGCCGGGCAGGCCGGACCAGAGGGGCCGGCGGGGCAGTTCGAGTTGTACGAGGCGTTCGCCCGGCTGCTGAACGAGCACGGCCGGGTGCTGGTGGTCCTCGACGACCTCCAATGGGCGGACACCTCCTCGCTGCGGCTGCTGGAGTTCCTGGCCTCCACCCGGCTCTGCCCGGAGTTGACGGTCGTGGCCACGTACCGCGACACCGACGTGCGTCCCGGCGAGCCGCTGGAGCACACCCTCGGTGTGCTGCTCCGGCTGCCGCACGTGCGGCGGCTCCTGCTGCGCGGCCTGGCGGAGGAGGAGATCCGCGAGTATCTGGGACGGGCGGGCGCCGACCCGGGGCGGGCCGGGGAGATGGGCAGGCTGACCGCGGGCAACCCGTTCTTCCTGGGCGAGGTGCTACAGCTGGGGGAGACCCCCGAGGCGCTCTCGGACGTGGTGCGCGGCCGGATGGCCCACCTGCCGCCCGACACCGAGGAAGTGCTGACCGTCGCGGCGCTGCTGGGCAGGGAGGCGGCGACCGACATCCTGACGCGCGTGGCGGAGTTGCCCGAGGGGCGGGTTCTCGACATCGTCGACGCCGCGGTGGGGGCCCGGCTGCTGGTCGAGGGGGAGGGGCCGAGCTGCCGGTTCGTCCACGACATCGTCCGCGACGTGCTGCGCGAGGCGCTGCCGCCGCTACGCCGCAGGAGGCTGCACGCGCGGATCGCGGAGGTGCTGGAGGAGCGGAGCGGGACGCGGCTGACCGAGATCGCCCACCACTGTCGCGAGGGCCTGCTGACCCCCGCGATGGCGGGCAGGGCCATCGGCTACACCCGGCGCGCGGCGGCCCAGGCGACCGCGCAGTTCGCCCACGAGGACGCGGTGGAGGACCTGGAACAGGCGATCGCGATGATCGACCGGCTGCCCGGGCCCGACGGCGCGCTCCGCTGCGACCTCCTGCTGGACCTGGCCGAGGCACAGGCGGCCGCGGGGATGAGCAGCGCGGCCCACGCCTCGCTGGAGGCCGCCGCGCAGGCCGCCGAAGGGCTCGGCGACGACAACCGGCTGGCCAGGGCGGTGCTGGGATTCTCCAACCCGATCTATCTGGCCATGTACGAGGAGATGACCGGGATCGACAGGCTGGCCGGGCGTATCGACCGGGTGCTTGCCTCCGACCTCGCAGAGGGCTCGCCGTGGCGGGCCCAGCTGCTCGCCGCCGTCGCGCTGACCGGCTCCACCGGCCGGCCGGTCGAGCGGAGCGTGGCGATGGCGGAGGAGGCGGTGCGGCTGGCCCGCCGCACCGGGGAGGACCGGACCCTGTCCAGGACGCTGATCGCCCTGGAGATCCTGCTGCGGTCCGGTCACGACCACGACCACCGGCGGGCGGTCGTCGCCGAGATCGTGGACATCGGCCGCCGCACCGGCGACCTGGCCACCGAGTGGATCGGCAGGGAGAACGAGTACGTCGAGCTGAACGCCCAGGGCGCCGCAGGCCCCGCCGCGGAGCTGCTGGCCTGGCTACGGGAGAGCGCGGAGAGGCTCCGGCTCCCCTCGGCGGTCAGCCTGGCCGCCTGGCAGAGCGCGGTCCACGCCTACCTGGCCGGGCGGTTCACGGACGCGCTCGCCGCGGCCGACGCGTCCGGCGCGGCTCACCCGGAGGGCGCGCTGGGCAGGGGCGACGCGCTGCTGCGGCGGGAGACGTTCCGCTTCCTCTCGCTGCGGGCGGCGGGGGCGGCGGGCGAGGCGCTCGCGCTCTCCGATGAGATGCTCGCCCACCGTCCGGGGCAGATCCCCTGGCGGCTCCTGCGCTGCCTGGCCCTGATCGACCTGGGCAGGACGGACGAGGCGCGGGAGGACTTCGCCGAACTCGCCCGCGACGGCTTCGCGGCACTCGGCCCCGAGCTGGCCTACCGGTTCGTACCGGACGCCGTCAGCGAGATCTGCGCGGCGCTCGGCGACGGGGTCGCGGGGAAGATCCTGTACCGCAGGCTCGCCCCGAACGCGGGACGGCTGCTCGGCTGGTCGCTGACCGACCTGTGCCTGGCCCGGCTGGCCCTGCTCGACGGTGACGAGGAGCGGGCCGGAGCACACCTGCGGGCGGCGGAGGCGTTCGCCGCCGGGGCGGGACTGCGCGTGTACGAACCCGCGTTCCGCGCGCTGGCCCATGAGTTCCGCCCGGCCTGACCCCGGCCCGTCCAGGCATGCCGTCGGGCAACTCCGAGATCACTCCTGCAGGTATGGAGATGTGCGCATGTCCAGGCTGAGACGGGGCATATCTGTTCACCGCTGAAGGGCGGTGCAATGATCGAGATCTGGCCGGGTGATCCCTATCCTCTCGGGGCCACCTACGACGGCGCGGGGACCAACTTCGCGCTTTTCACCGAGGCCGCCGAACGCGTCGAGCTGTGCCTGTTCGACGAGGAGAACCGGGAGACACGAGTCAACTTCACCGAGTGTGAGGGCTTCGTCTGGCACGGCTACCTACCCGGCGTCGGTCCCGGGCAGCGGTACGGCTACCGCGTGCACGGCCCGTACGACCCGCGGAGGGGACAGCGGTGCAATCCGGCCAAGCTCCTGCTCGATCCCTACGCCAAGGCGATCGAGGGGGACGTGAACTGGGACGAGGCGGTGTACGACTACCGCTTCGGCGATCCGGAGAGCCGTAACGACGCGGACTCGGCCGCGTTCGTGCCGCGCTCCATCGTGATCAACCCGTTCTTCGGCTGGGGGCACGACCGGCCGCCGAGCACCCCGTACCACAACACGGTGATCTACGAGGCGCACGTCAAGGGGCTGACGATCAACCACCCGAAGATCCCCGAGCGGATCCGGGGCAGCTACGCGGCGATCGGGCATCCGGAGATCATCGATCACCTGACCGCGCTCGGAGTGACGGCGATCGAGCTCATGCCGGTGCACCAGTTCGTCACCGACCACGTCCTCGTCGAGCGGGGGCTGACGAACTACTGGGGCTACAACAGCATCGGGTTCTTCGCCCCGCACAACGCCTACTCCAGCACCGGGCAGCGCGGCGGGCAGGTGCTGGAGTTCAAGGCCATGGTCAAGGCCCTGCACGAGGCGAACATCGAGGTCATCCTCGACGTGGTCTACAACCACACGGCCGAGGGCAACCACCTGGGCCCGACGCTGAGCATGCGGGGCATCGACAACGCCGACTACTACCGTCTGGTCGACGACGACAGGCGGTACTACCTGGACACCACGGGCACCGGCAACAGCCTGTTCATGCGCTCCCCGCACGTGCTTCAAATGATCATGGATTCGCTCCGCTACTGGGTCATCGAGATGCACGTGGACGGTTTCAGGTTCGACCTGGCCGCGACGCTGGCGCGGGAGCTGCACGAGGTCGACCGGCTGAGCGCCTTCTTCGACCTGGTCCAGCAGGATCCGGTGCTGTCACAGGTCAAGCTGATCGCCGAGCCGTGGGACGTCGGCCCCGGCGGCTACCAGGTGGGCAACTTCCCCGCCAGGTGGACCGAGTGGAACGGCATGTACCGCGACACGATCCGCGACCTGTGGCGAGGTGAGCCCGCCTCGCTGCCCGAGTTCGCCTCCAGGCTGACCGGCTCCAGCGACCTCTACCAGGACGACAGCCGCCGCCCCGCCGCCTCCATCAACTTCGTCACCTGCCACGACGGGTTCACCCTGCAGGATCTCGTCTCCTACAACGGCAAGCACAACGAGGCCAACGGTGAGGACAACCGGGACGGCACCGACGACAACCGCTCCTGGAACTGCGGTGAGGAGGGGCCCGCCCCGCTGGCCGTCGAGTCCCTGCGCGAGCAGCAGAAGCGCAACTTCCTGACCACTCTTTTCCTGTCCCAGGGCGTTCCGATGATTTCCCACGGCGACGAGTTGGGCCGCACCCAGCGGGGCAACAACAACGTGTACTGCCAGGACAACGAACTGAGCTGGGTCGACTGGTCCGACGTCAGGGAGAACTGGCTGCTGCTCGATTTCACCCGGCGGCTGGCCAAGCTCCGCGCCGACCACCCGGTCTTCCGGCGGCGCAGGTTCTTCTACGGGCGGCCCGTACGAGGCTCCGAGGAGAACCTCAGCGACATCGCCTGGCTCACTCCGAGAGGGGAGAAGATGACCGATGCCGACTGGAACGTTGGCTACGCCAGGTCGCTGGCCGTCTTCCTGAACGGTGAGGCCATCACCGAGCCCGACCGCAGGGGGCGGCAGATCGTCGACGACTCGTTCCTGCTGCTGTTCAACGCCCACCACGACGTCATCAAGTTCACCCTTCCGAAGGACTACGGTGAGATGTGGCTGACAGAGATCGACACGGCGATGCCGATCACGGTTGACACCCGGGTCTGCCGGGCCGGAGAGAGCGTGCCGGTGGTCGGCCGCTCGGTGAGGGTGTTGCGCCGTGTCTGAGCCCATCACGCAACCCACCCCCGAGCCCGTCCCCGAGCCCGCTCCCCTGGAGCCCGCGCCCACCGTGGTCCCGCCCGAGCCGGTGCCCACTGTCGTACCGCGAGAGCCGGTGCCCGGTGTGATCCCGCCGCAGGTCGCCCATGGCGAGGTCCTGCCGGACCCCGGGGCGGCACTGTTCGGCGAGGACGTGCCAGAGCCGGCGGGGCTCCCCGAGGAGGTACCCGAGCCGCCGCCCTCGCCCGGCTCCTACGAGGTGCCGGTCTCGACCTACCGGTTCCAGCTGACCCCCGACTTCGGGTTCGACAAGGTGGCCGAGCTGGCCCCGTACCTGCGGGACCTGGGGGTGAGCCACGTCTACCTGTCGCCGATCCTGCAGGCCGTGCCGGAGTCGCGGCACGGCTACGACGTGACCGACCACTCACGTGTCCGCGCGGAGTTCGGCGGGATCGAGGGACTGCGGGCGATGTCGGCGACGCTCGCCCAGCACGGGATCGGCGTCGTCGTCGACATCGTGCCCAACCACATGACGGTCCCGGTGCCGGAGTCGGGCAACGCGCAACTGTGGTCGGTGCTCGCCGAGGGGCAGAAGTCGCCGTACGCGTCCTGGTTCGACATCGACTGGGCCGGCGGCGACGGCAAGGTGAACATGCCGGTGCTCGGTGATTCGGGGGAGGTGGTGGCCGATGGCGACGTGCTGCGCTACCACGACCACGTCTTCCCGCTGCCGGACACCAACTACCGGCTGGTCGACTGGCGGCGCGGGCCCGGCTACCGCCGGTTCTTCGACGTGTCCTCGCTGATCGGGCTGCGGGTGGAGGACCCGGAGGTGTTCGACGCCACGCACGCCGTCATCCTCTCGCTGGTCCGGGAGGGGATCATCCAGGGGCTGCGGGTGGATCACCCCGACGGGCTCGCCGAGCCGCGCGGCTACCTGTCGCGGCTGCGCGCCGCCTCGGGCGTGTGGACCGTGGCGGAGAAGATCCTGATCGGCTCCGAACGGCTGCCCGCGGACTGGGAGTGCGACGGGACCACCGGCTACGAGGTGCTCAACCGGATCACCGGGCTGTTCGTCGACCCGGCGGGAAAAGAGCCGCTGGTGGAGCTGTTCACCCTGCAGACCGGCATGCCCGCCGGCTACGCCGCGGTGGTCCGCGAGTCCAAGGCGGAGGTGCTGAGCCTGTTCTTCGCTTCGGAGATCGACAGGTTGCACGCCGTCGTCGGCTCCGACCGCCGGACGCTGGTGGAGCTGCTCGCCGCGATGCCGGTCTACCGGGCCTACGTGGTGCCGGGCGAGCCGGTGCCCGAGATCTCGGCCCAGATCGTCGAGGAGGCCGGACAGGTCGCCGCGGGGCGGCTGCCCGAGGGCGCTCCGGTGGCGGAGGTCGTCCAGCGGGTGCTGGCCGGGCCCGCCGAGGCGGTCGCCCGCTTCCAGCAGACCTGCGGCCCGGTGATGGCCAAGGGGGTGGAGGACACCGCCCTCTACCGCTGGTACCCGCTGTCCTGCCTGAACGAGGTGGGCGGCGAGCCCGACAGGTTCGGCGAGCCGATCGAGGAGTTCCACGCGTTCTGTCGGCGGATGCCGCCGGGCACGATGACGACGCTGTCCACCCACGACACCAAGCGTTCGGAGGACGTGCGGGCCCGGCTGGCCGTGCTGTCCGAGCTTCCGGAGGAGTGGGCGGCGGCGGTCGGCGAGTGGTCCTCGAAGGTCTCCTTTGACCCGGCCCTGGACTACCTGGCCTGGCAGAACCTGATGGCCTCCTGGCCGATCGGCCCCGACAGGTTCTTCGACTACCTGTTCAAGGCGGCCCGCGAGGCCAAGACCTCGATCTCCTGGGCCACCCCCGACCCGGCCTACGAGCGCGGCATCCGCGACTTCGTCACCCGGGCCGTCGAGGAGTGCGGCGCCTCGATCAGGGAGTTCACCGCGCGGATCGAGCCGTACGCCAGGTCCAACTCGCTGGGCCAGAAGCTCGTCCAGCTCATGCTGCCCGGCGTGCCCGACCTCTACTGGGGCAACGAGATCACCGACTTCTCCCTGGTCGATCCGGACAACCGCCGCCCGGTCGACTTCCCGCTGCGCCGCCGGATGCTCTCGGCGGCCCAGGCTCACGCGAGCCAGGCCCACCCGGGGCAGGCACACCCGAGTCCCGCCACCGAGGGCCTGTCATGGGACGAGGCCAAGCTGGCGATCACCAGCCGGGCGCTGGACCTGCGGCGGAGGCTGGACCCCGCGGCACCGTACGTCCCGATCGAGGCCGGAGAGCACGCGATCGCCTTCGCCAGGGGGGAGCGGGCGGTGGCGGTGGCCACCCGGCTGCCGGTCGGCCTGGAGCGGAGCGGCGGCTGGGGGAGCAGCACGCTCACCCTGCCGCACGGTACCTGGCGGGACCTGCTCTCCGGTGCCGAGCACACCGGCAGGATCCCGCTCGCCCACCTGCTCTCGGTCCACCCCGTCGCACTCCTGGAAAGGGACTGACCCATGTTCGAGGTCTGGGCGCCACGGGCGACGGCGGTGGACGTGGAGATCGGCGAGGTCCACCACCCGATGTCGTCCGCGGGCGGCGGCTGGTGGTCCGCGGAGGTGCCCGGTGCCGGGCACGGTACCGACTACCGGTTCCGGCTGGACGGGGGCGAGGCGCTGCCCGATCCCCGTACCCGCTGGCAGCCGGAGGGGATCTTCGGCCCGAGCCGGGTCTACGACCACGACCGCTTCGAGTGGGGGGACGCCCTGTGGCGGGGGCGTGACCTGCCGGGCTCGGTCATCTACGAGCTGCACATCGGCACCTTCACCCCCGAGGGCACCTTCGACGCGGCGATCGGCAGGCTGGAACACCTGGCGGAGCTCGGCGTCGACTTCGTGGAGATCATGCCGGTGCCGCCGGTGCCCGGCGGGCGCAACTGGGGTTACGACGGCGTGGACCTGTGGGCCGTCACCGACAACTACGGCGGCCCCGACGGGCTCAAGCGCCTCGTGGACGCCTGCCACCGGCGCGGGCTCGGGGTGATCCTCGACGTCGTCTACAACCATCTCGGCCCCTCGGGCAACTTCCTCGCCCCCTTCGGCCCCTACTTCCACTCCAGCGCCTCCTCCTTCTGGGGGCAGGCGGTCAACCTGGACGGCCCCGGCTCCGACGAGGTGCGCGCCTACTTCGTCGGCAACGCGATGCAGTGGCTGCGCGACTACCACATCGACGGTCTGCGGCTGGACGCCGTGCACGCCCTGCGCGACGACCGGGCCGTCCACCTGCTGGAGGAGATCGCCGCCGAGACGGAGGCGCTGTCGGCGGCCGTGGGCAGGCCGCTGACCCTCATCGCCGAGTCCGACCTCAACGACCCCCGGCTGATGACCCCCCGTGAGGCCGGGGGGTACGGTCTGGCGGCCGCCTGGAACGACGATGTCCACCACGCCCTGCACGTGGCGGTGAGCGGGGAGCGGCACGGCTACTACGACGACTTCCACGGGGCACTGCCCAAGGTGCTGACCCGCGCCTACTACCACGACGGGACCTACTCGTCCTTCCGGGGGCGGTCCCACGGCCGGTCGGCGGCCCACCTGCCCGGCTACCGCTTCGTCTGCTGCGCGCAGAACCACGACCAGATCGGCAACCGCGCGGAGGGCGACCGGCTGGCGCCCGAGGCGCTCCGGCTGGCCGCCGGGCTCCTGTTGACCTCGCCGTTCACCCCCATGCTGTTCATGGGGGAGGAGTGGGGCGCGCGCACGCCGTTCCTGTTCTTCACAGATCACGTCGAGTCGCACCTGCGCGAGGGCGAGGCCGACCGACGGCGGCGGGAGTTCGTCGGCTTCGGCTACGACGACTGGGCGGAGAAGGCCCCCGATCCCGGTGAGGAGCTGACGTTCCTGCGCTCCAAGCTCGACTGGAGCGAGCTGGACGACGACGCCCACCGGGCCCATCTCGACTGGTACCGGGCCCTGATCGCGCTGCGCCGGGCACACCCCGAACTGACGGACCCGAGACTGGATCGGGTCCGGGTCGACCACGGCGAGTCCTGGCTGGTCGTCCACCGGGGAGGGCTCAGGGTGGCGGCCAACCTCGGTCCGGTCCCGCTCACCGTCAGGCTCGGGCCAGGACGGTCCGCGCCCGGCCACATCCTGCTCGCCTCGGAGGCGTCGGCGACGGTGCGGGGAGAGGAGCTGTCCCTGCCCGCCCGCTCCCTCGCGGTGGTGAGGCTGAACCCGCCCGGCTGACCGCCGCGGTGGCCACAGGCTCAGGCGGTCACCTGGTGTCCGCCTGAGCCACCACCAGCCCCGCCTGCCGGTAGGCCGCGGGGTGGTGGGCCGGCGGCCGCATCTTGTGCCGGGCGTGGAAGGACACCGGGTCCCGGGGTCGCCGGTCGCTCTTCAGCAGCGCGCGGGGAGCCGGAGGTGGGCGAAGATCCGCTCCATGACGGCCGTTCACGCCGCGGCCAGGGTGAGGATGTCGGACAGGCGGCGCAGACCGCGGGCGGTACGGGCCTTGACCGTGCCGAGCGGGACGCTCAGCCTCTCGGCGATCTCCCGCTGGGTCAGGTCGCCGTAGTAGGCCAGTTCGATCGCCTGGCGCTGTGACTCGGGCAGCTTGGCCAGCGCCCGGCGCACCTGGTCGCGCTCGGCCATGCCGTCACCGTCGGCCCTGCCGTCGTCGCCGGCCGGATCCGCCACCACGTCCAGCGGCACCGTACGCAGGGTGCGCGTCCGAAGCTGGTCGACCGCGCGCTTGTGCGCGATGCCGAGCATCCAGGCGGGGAGGCTGCGGGCCGGGTCGAAGCGGTGCCGTGACCGCCAGACCTCGGCGAACACCACCTGCTGAAGGTCCTCGATCTCCTGCTGCGGTACGAATCGCCGCAGGTAGGAGCGGATGAGGGAGCCGTGGGCGCGGAAGCACTCGGCCAGGGCCGCATCGTCGCCCTCGGCGAACCGGATGTTCAGGGTGTCCGTCATGACGCCTCCGCTCACCGAGAAAACTTATTCAAAACCTATTCATACCTGGCCGGTCGACGTGATCGCAAGCAAGGGCACGGTGGCACGCCGATCAACGGGAAGGAGAAGGAGGATCCGGCCCGCCGGTGGAAAGGCCGAGCTCAGGCCAGGGCGGTGAGGACGCGGGTGAGCGCGTCCTGGAACGACGTGACGTGGGGGACCGACACCGGCAGCCCCTCCCGCCAGCCCATACCGCCCGCGACGACCAGGCTCGGCGGGCGGAGCACGGGCAGCGACGCGAGCGGGGCGGGGTCACCGGTGGCGGACAGCTGGGACCAGACGAAGACCACCGAGGGGCCCAGCCGGCGCATCGCGTCCGCCAGCGCCGGGTAGGGGGTCCTGGCGCCCAGCACCCGGGTCTCCACCTGGTGCTCGGTGGTCAGCGTGGCGGCCAGTGCGTAGATCGGCAGGCTGTGCTGCTCGTCCTCGGCGCAGGCGAGCAGCACGGGGCGGGTGTTGACCGGCCGGGCGGGGCGTGCGGTGAGCCGGATCAGCGCCGCCAGCAGCCGGTCGGAGAACAGGTGCTCGATCTCGACGCTCGCGCCGCTCTCGGCCTGGCGGTCGCAGATCGTCTCGAAGACCGGCATCACCAGCCGCTCCCAGGTCCACGGCACACCGTGCCTGGCCAGCGACGCCTCTACCCAGTCGTGGACGGTTCGGCTGTCCAGCGTCATCGCCGCCCGCGCCAGCATCGCCGCCGTGGGGATGCCGGGCCGCTCCGCCAGGGGGAAGGAGGGGATCTCCTCGGTGCTCACCTCCGGAGCCGCCGGTGGGACGGCCTCGATCCGCAGGACCTCCCGTGCCGCGTCGGAGGGGGGAACCCCGCTCCTGATGAGCCGGTTCATCTCCTCCAGGCGCCACAGGTCGCGGGTGTCGTAGCGTCGATGCCCCCCGGGGCTCCGGCGGCTCGGGCCCACGCCGTAGCGTAGGTTCCAGGTCCGCAGCGTGGGGGCGGGCACGCCGAGGCGTCGTGAGACGGCGCCGATGCCGTATCCCGGCTCCTCATCAGCGGTCACCTGTCGCTGCTTTTCCATCTCATCCCATTTCGAGCCCGCTACTGCCGTACCAGCGTGACAGGCGACACGAGCGGTCGCTCCCTGGACATTCCTTCGAGTTCCGAGCCCCCGGCGGATGCAACCGGCGGAGCGTGGCCCGGCGAAAGGAAAACGTGACCGATACTGTGATCGTTTTGTTCAGCCGTGACCTCCGGGTGCACGACCACCCGGCGCTCGCCGCCGCGTGCGAGCGCGCACGTCATGTCATACCACTCTTCGTCATCGACCCCGACATACCCGTCGGCAACCGCCTGGGATTTCTCGCCGAATGCCTCGCCGACCTGCGCGGATCGCTCCGTGAGCGGGGCGGTGAGCTGGTCGTGCGCAGGGGTGATCCGGTCGCGGAGACGATGCGCCTGGCGGGGGAGTCGAGGGCCGGGGCGGTCCACGCCACCATGGACGTCAGCGCCCTCGCGCACCGCAGGCAACGGCGCCTGGCGGCGGAGTGCGAGCGCGCGGGGGTGGAGTTCCGCACCTTCCCCGGCCTGACGGTCGTGCCGCCGGACGCGCTCAGGCCGTCGGGCGGCGGTGACCACTACCGGGTCTTCACCCCCTACTGGCGGGCCTGGAGCCGGCGACCACGCAGGGAGGTGCTCAAGGCACCCGGTGTGGTCCGTGTCCCCGGGGCCCTGAGCCCCGGCAGGCTACCCGAACCCGGGCACGAGACGTACGAGCTGTTCAGGGGTGGTGAGAGGGTCGGGCGCCGGAGGATGGAGCAGTGGTTGAGACACTGCGTGGACGACTACGCCGACGGCCACGACGACATGGCGGGCAACCGCACCTCCAGGCTCAGCCCCTACCTGCGCTTCGGCTGCGTCTCGCCGCTGGAGTTGGAGGCGCTGGCCAGGGAGGCCGGGGACACCGGCGAGTTCGTCAGGCAGCTGTGCTGGCGGGACTTCTTCCATCAGGTGACACGGGCCTTCCCGCGGATCAACCGGGACGACTACCGCCCGCGCGGGCACGAGTGGCGCGACGACGACCACGCGGCGCAGGCGTGGAAGGAGGGCATGACCGGAATCCCCATTGTGGACGCCGGGATCCGGCAGATGCTCGCCGAGGGCTGGATGCACAACCGGGCCCGCCTGATCGTGGGTTCGTTCCTCGTCAGGCGGCTGCGGGTCGACTGGCGTGTCGGGGCCGACCACTTCTTCGAGCGGCTGCTCGACGGCGACGTGGCCAGCAACTACGGCAACTGGCAGTGGGTCGCGGGGACCGGCAACGACACCCGGCCCAACCGGCCCGTCAACCACATCCGGCAGGCCAAGAGGTACGACCCGGACGGCGAGTACGTCCGCCGCTACGTCCCCGAGCTCGCCGCGCTGCCGAAGCGGGTGATCCACGAGCCGTGGAAACTTCCCTCGGGCGTCCCCGGCTACCCCGCGCCGCTCGTCTCCGTGGACTGAAGTGAGTGCTCCGGTGCCGAGAACCCCGCCGGTGGGCGGGGGTTTGGGGCGGGGGATAGACCGCCCCGCCGGGGGGACGGGGTTGGGGGGATTGCGGGGGGTTTTTTGGGGGGGGGGGGGGGGGCCCC
>NZ_JBEOWJ010000071.1:0-14146 GCF_040295965.1 Streptosporangium sp. NPDC002544
CCGTCCAGGCAGAGCCGTACGGCGTCGGCGTTGCCCTCGGCCAGCACGTGGGCGCACTCGATCATGCGCAGTGTCTGCCGGAGCGCGCCCTCGGGGCGGTACTGCTCGTCGATGAAGACCGGCAGCACCTGGAGGTTCACCCCGCCCTCGCGCAGCTGCGGCAGCCAGCGCTCGCGGAAGAACGACGCCCACCGCCGAGGGGGTCTGGCGGTGACGGCCATCAGCAGGTCGTTGTGGGTATCCGCGACGACGGCGCGGTGGTGGAGCTCAACGGACACGTGCCAGCCCTCCGATGCGTGGTTACCGCGACGGTATGACAGGTTGGGGGTGGCGGAATTCGTCCGGTTTTCCTAATAGCGGTGAGTTGTTCGTCCATTCGGCCAAGATCACTTGTTTCGCCCCCGGCCGGAGACGATCGGGACGGTGTGCCGGTGACCAAGGCGTCACCGGCCGGCGGTCAGCGCCTCGGAGTGCCACAGGTCGCGGTAGTAGCCGGGGGAGGAGACCAGCTCCTGGTGGCTGCCCCGCTGCGTCACCGAGCCGTTCTCCAGCACGACGATCTCGTCCACCCGCTCCAGCCCGCGCAGGCGGTGGGTGACGAGCCATGTTGCGCAGCGGCAGGTACGCCTCGGGCGTCAGGAGCAGGACCAGCAGCGCGGTCGACGACCACCACGGCGACCCTCGTCGAGAGGACCGGCGAGTAGTACCACCGATGGGTGGTGCCGCCGGGTCCCCTGTGACCCGGCGGCACCACCCGTTCGTGGGGCTCAGGAGAAGCGGCGGCCTTCGTCACGCCGGTAGGCCCACACGGCCAGGGCTCCGGCCACCAGGGTCCAGAGGCCGAACATGACCACCGACAGCGTCTCGGGGGTGCCGTGGCCGAGCGCGGCCCAGACCAGCTGGACCGCGCCCCGGCTGGGCAGGAAGGGCGCGACCAGCTCGATGAACGCCGGTGCGTCCAGCGGATTCATGAACAGTCCTCCACCCACCGCCATCGGGAACAGCGTCAGCTGCACCACCGCCATCGCGGCCTTGGCGGGCAGCGCGTAGCCGATGAACAGGCCCAGGAGCTGGAACGGGACCGAGGCGACCACTAGGGCGCCAAGGCCGAGCAGCAGCCGCGCCGGGGTCACGACGGCCTCGGTGAGCAGCGCGGCCACCAGCAGCACCGGCACGATCCCGATCGTCGTCATGGCCAGCGCGTTGAGGATCCGGGCACCGAACCTCGGCCAGGGGCCCGCGGGAAGGGTACGGGTGTAGGGGTCCCAGGGCTGGGCACGGTCCTCGGCGATGCCCAGACCGTGGGTGAACAAGGCACTGGACATCACCGCGAAGATCAGCATCGACGCGGTGGCCAACGTGGCCCCGACGGGATGGTCCCCGGCGAACGGCACCACGAAGAAGAGCATCGAGGCGGCGGGGAAGAAGCCGTTCCCGATCACTGCGATCGGTACCCGGACGGTCTCCATGAGCTGGTACCGGGCATGGGTGAGAAGAAGCGACATGGGTGATCCTCCCGAGAAGACTGGATGAGTCGTATCGCCTCCCGCTGAGGCGCCGGACGGGAATCCGTGAGCTCCGGAGGCGAAGGTTCAGGCGGCCCGGGACTGGCGGGCGGTGATGGTGAGGAACGCCTCCTCCAGAGAGGTGGCTTGGATCTCCAGGTCGGAGAAGGGGATCTCGGCCCGGACCAGGGCGCGGACCAGGGCGTCCGCGTCGGTGGTGAGCAGGTGGGTCCGGGTGCCCTCCCGTTCCGTCCGCAGGATGCCGGGCAGCCCGGCCAGGTCGCCGGCGGTCAGGGTGACGCGGCGGACGCCGGCGATGCCCCGTACCTCCGCCGTGGTTCCGTCGGTGAGCACGCGGCCCTGCCCGATGACCACGACCCGCTCGGCCAGCGCCTCGATCTCCTCCAGGTAGTGGCTGGTCAGAACGACGGTGCCACCGCCGGCGTGGAAGTGTCTGATGCCATCCCACAGCGCCCGGCGGGCCTCGACGTCCAGTCCGGTGGTCGGCTCGTCCAGGAAGACCATCCGGGGCTCTCCGACGAACGCCAGCGCCACCGCGAGCCGCCGCTTCTGCCCGCCCGACAGCCCGCCGACCTGGCGGCGCTCCAGCCCGGTCAGGGCGAACCGCTCCAGTAGCGCCCCCCGGTCGACACTGCGCGGGTAGTGGGCGGCGACGAAGTCCACCACCTCGCCGACCCGCAGTGCCGCCGGCAGTCCGGTCTCCTGCGGGGTGACGCCGATGCCGAGCCGCCGCGCGGGGTCGGTGGGGGAGCCGCCCAGCAGCTCGACCCGGCCTGAGCTGGGCCTGCGCAGCCCCACGAAGAGGTTGATCAGGGTGGACTTGCCCGCGCCGTTGGGGCCGAGCAGGCCGACCAGTTCGCCGGCGTGGATGTCGAGGGAGAGGTCGTCGAGCGCGAGCACGTCCCCGTAGCGCCGGGTGACCCCGAGGGCACGCGCCACGATCTCCGCTGTCGGTCTCATCGGCTGGTCTGGCATGGGGGCCTTCTTTCTCGGCTGGTGGGGTCAGCGGTCGCCGGCGGGTGGTGTCGTGGCCGGGTTCAGTAACCGGTGGATCGCCGCCGTGTAGTCCTCGAAGGCGAGGCGCCCGCGGCGGGTGAGTGCGACGTAGGTGACCGGGGTGCGGCCCCGGTGGGTCTTGACGATCTCCACGTAGCCGGCCTCCTCCAGCTTGCTGAGGTGTGCCGACAGGTTCCCCGCCGTCATCCCGAGGAGGTCCCTCAGTCCCGGAAAGGTGATCCGGTCCCCATCACCCAGGGTGTTGAGCGTGACGACCACCCGCAACCGGGCCTGCGCGTGGATCACCGGGTCGAGTTCGGGGGTCACCGTCCGGCGCTCCGGCGGAGCAGCAGTCCGGCGGCGATGGATCCGCCTCCCGCGCCCAGCGACATCAGCAGGGCGTGCCAGCCAGGCCCGGCCACCGTGCCGATCGCGTTGAGCACGGCCAGCCCCGCGCCGAAGACGAACATCGAGCGGAGGAGCCAGATGGCTCCGCCCGCCATGTAGAGGACGGCGACCACCGTCATCGACAGGCTCGCCCACAGCAGGCTGCCTTCCGCGGAGGGAAGCTGCGGGGCGAACCGTATCCCGGCCACCCAGACGGCGAGGGAGCCAAAAAACCAGGCGAGGCCGTACATCGTGCCGCGCTGCTGGGACGCGCCCCGCACCGGGCTGCCCAGCTGCCAGATGGTCAGCGCGCTGACCAGCGTCGCCGCCAGCATCGACCCGAACAGCAGCGCCAGCACCAGGGGGAAGGGGATCGGCGCGTACGGCGTGCCGGACAGGCCGTGGTGGAGGAACAACGCGCTATATCCCACCAGCCAGGCGACTCCCCATGCCAGGTAGTGCGGCACCGGGTCGGGGGTGAGCCGGTTGGCCGCCACCGAGCCCTGCTGCTCGATCAGCCGGAGGGTCTCCTGCGGGCTCAGTTTCCGTTCGGCGTCGTCCACGGCAATCCTCTTCAAGATTCAAACTGGTTTGCATCGCAAACTCTATGGTTTGCACCATAAACCACATTGCCGTGTCAACTCAACCGGAAAGTGCTCATCGGCATCGTGACGGCAGGGGCGGTCGGTATGGTCAAACGGTCCGTTTCACGATGCCGGTGAACCCGGGCACGTCTCGGACTGCACGGCGCCGTCCGGCCGTGCCGAGGGCGGTGCGGGGTGGTCGCCCGGAGGCCGCGTCCGCCCCGATGGGCGTCACCGGCCGGCGGTCAGCGCCTCGGAGTGCCACAGGTCGCGGTAGTAGCCGGGGGAGGAGACCAGCTCCTGGTGGCTGCCCCGCTGCGTCACCGAGCCGTTCTCCAGCACGACGATCTCGTCCACCCGCTCCAGCCCGCGCAGGCGGTGGGTGACGAGCAGCGTCGTGTGGCCGCGGGTGGCGTCCAGCAGGTCGGCCATGAGCGCGTCCGCCGTCGTCTCGTCCAGTGCCTCGGCGGGCTCGTCCAGCAGCAGCACCGGAGGGTCGTTCAGCAGCGCCCGGGCCAGCGCCAGCCGCTGCAGCTGCCCACCGGACACCGTCCGCCCGTCCTCCCCGAGGACGGCGTCCCAGCCGGTCCGCTCCACCCAGCGTTCCAGGCGCGCCCGCCGCAGGGCCTCGGTGAGCTCCCCGTCCGAGGCCTCGGGACCCGCCAGCCGCAGGTTGTCCCGTACCGAGGCCTGGAACACGTACGGGTCCTGCGTCAGCCCGGTCATCACCCGCCGGACGTCGTCGGACGCCAGTTCCCGGACGTCCACCCCGCTGACCCTGATCGTCCCCGACTCGGGCTCGACCAGGCGCATCAGGGCGGACAGCAGGGTGCTCTTGCCGGCACCGCTGGGGCCGACCAGGGCGACCCGCCTGCCGGGAGTGAGGGTGAGGCTGATCCCGTCCAGCGCGGGGGCACGGCCGGCGCCGTGCCGGACCACCAGGTCCTTGATCTCAATGGTCGGCGCCCCGGCGGGCACCTCGACCGCGGTGGCCGGCTCCGCCACCGCCGGAGCGGTCGCGCCGACCTCCCGCAGGCGGCGCAGGGCGGCGAGCACCCCGGTCAGCCGCTCGGCGGCCGAGGCCATCGGCAGCACCGGCTCGAAGGAGACCAGCGAGGTCAGCGCGAGCACCGCGGTGGCCACGGAGCCCGCCCCGGAGTTCTGCGCCACCAGGACGATCGCCGCCACGGTCAGGCCCTGGGTGAGCACGCCTAGGGCGGAGGCCACCGCGTTCGCCCGTGCCTGCCGGCGCTCCAGCGCCGCCAGCCGGGTGTCGGCCTCGGCGGCGGCGGCCAGAGCCCGCTCGTTCGCCCCGTAGGCGGCCAGGTCGGCCGCGCCGTGCACCAGGTCGGCGACCCGGGCCGCCAGGTCGGCCCGTGCGGGGGCGATCCGCGCCGACCAGCGCCGTGCGGCGGCGGCCGTGCCCGCGGGGATCAGTACCCCGGCCACCAGCAGCCCGGCCAGCAGCACCAGCGCCGCGGCCGGGAGCAGGAACAACCCGATCACCATCGCGGCCACACCGGTGATCAGCGCCGCGGTGGCGGGAAGCAGGCACCGTACGAGCAGGTCCTGCACCGCGTCGGTGTCGTCGACCATGCGGCTGAGCAGGTCGGCCCCCCGCTGGTTCAGCGGTCGCGCGGGGATGAGCGCCTGGTAGAGCCGCTCCCTGGTCGTCGCCTGGGCTCGCAGCGCCACGTCGTGTCCGGCCAGCCGCTCCCCGTACCGGAAGACCCCCTTGGTCGTCGCGAACGCCCTGACCCCGACGATCGCCACGCTCAGTGCCGCCAGCGGCGGCTGTTCGGCGGCCCTGGTGATGAGCCACCCGGCGGACCCGATCAGCCCGAGCCCGGCCAGCTCGGCCGCCGCCCCCGCCGCCACGGCAAGGGTCATCCGCCCGCGCGTCCTGCCTGCCAGGACCTCGTTGACATCGGTCATGGGGAGGCGATCTCCTCTCGCGTCCCGGCCACCACGCGGCCGTCGGCGATCCGGATCACCCGGTCGGCCAGCTCGATCATCGCGGGCCGGTGGGCGACGATCACGGCGGTGCGGCCCTCGGCGAGGTCGCGGGTCGCGCTGACGACCGCGCTCTCGCTGCGGCCGTCGAGCCGCGCGGTCGGCTCGTCCAGCAGGAGCAGTCCGGCCCCCGCGCGGCAGAACGCGCGGGCGAGCGCGACCCGCTGCCGCTGCCCGGCCGACAGGTTCGTCCCGCGCTCGCCGAGCACCGTGTCGTAGCCCTCGGGCAGCGCCAGGATGAACTCCTCCGCCTGCGCGGCCCGTGCCGCGGCCCTGACCTCGTCGATCGTCGCGCCGGGGGCGCCGAGCCTGATGTTGTCGGCCACCGAGGTGGCGAAGAGGTGTGGGCGCTGGGGTACGAACGCCAGGCGCGCCCGCCAGGGGTCGTGGTCGCCGATCTCGGCGCCGTCGACGAGCACCCGGCCCTCGGCAGGGGTGACGAAGCCGAGCAGCAGGTGGAGCAGGGTGCTCTTGCCCGCGCCGCTCTCGCCGACCAGGGCCACTCGCTCGCCGGGGGCGATCACCAGCGACACGTCCTCCAGCGCGGCCTCCGCACGGCCCGGGTAGCGCACCGTGACATGCTCCAGCCGGATCTCCGGCGCCGTCGTCGCTCCGGGGCCCGGGTGCCCGGTGGCGGGCGCGCCACGCGAAGCCTCCGCGTGGCCGTCGAGCACGGCGAACGCCTCGTCGGCGGCGGCGACGCCCTCCATCGCCGCGTGGAACCTGCTGCCCATGTTGCGCAGCGGCAGGTACGCCTCGGGCGCCAGGAGCAGGACCAGCAGCGCGGCCGACAGGTCAAGGGAGCCCGACAGCAGCCGCAGGCCCACCGGCACGGCGACCAGGGCCAGTGAGAGCGACGCGGCCAGCTCCAGCACCAGCGAGGACAGGAAGGCCACCCGCAGCGTGCGCATCGTCGCGACCCGGTGGGCGTCGGCCACCCGCTGGATCACCTCGGCCTGGTAGCGGGCCCGGCCGAAGGCGCGCAGCGTGGGAAGGCCCCGGACCACGTCCAGGAAGTGCCCGCCGAGGCGGGACAGGGCCCTCCACTGGCGTTCGGTGACGGCCTTGGTGTGCATGCCGACCAGCGCCCCGAAGATCGGGATGAGCGGCAGCGTGACCAGCACGATCACCGCGCTGGCCAGGTCGGCGGTGAAAAGCCGGACGAGCACCGCGATCGGCACGACGCCCGCGACCGCCACCGCGGGCAGGTAGCCCGACAGGTAGGGGTCGAGGGCGTCCAGACCGCGGCCGGTCAGCGTCACCAGCTCTCCCGAACGCGCCGAGGCCGGCCTGGCGGGGCCGGCTTCCTGCAGCCGCGCCAGCAGGCGGTGGCGCAGGGTGGACTTCACCCCGCTGCTCATCCGCCCGGCGGCCGTTCCCTGCACCAGGGTGAGCAGCCCCCGGGCGCCGACGACCAGGGCCAGCAGGATCAGGGCCGGGGCCGCGAACCGCCCGGACAGCACCCCGGCGAGCAGCTCAGCCTGGAGGAGGATGAGCAGCCCGGCCAGGACGGCGGCGGCCAGGCACACGGCCAGATGACGGCGGACGGCCCGCTCACCCAACGCCAGCCGTACCAGATCCTTGTGCATGCCAACCCTAGAGACCTCAGAAGAACGACGGAACCCGACCGGCGGCACGCCCGGGGCCGAACGCCCGCCACACCCATACTTGCGCACCCACCATGATCGGTGCGAACGGCAGAATCATGACACTCAGCACACTTAACGTACCGGCGGGTGCCATATGGTCCAGAAGCCAGGGGGCGAGCACGGCGAGCAGCACCGCGACGGGCGCGGCCGCGGCGCACGCCGAGCCCAGGAGCGCCCGCCCGGTGCGGCGCGCCCCGGTCATCCGCTCGGGCAGCCGCCAGGAGAGGAACGTCCAGCCGTGCAGGGCGAACAGCGCGGCCATCACCAGGGCGCCCGCCAGCCCGAGCAGGCTGATCGTCGGCCCCGACAGGCCGCCGGCCAGCGCGACCAGTGCCATGCCCCAGCTCACTGCCAGGCCGCAGGAGCCGGCACAGATCGCCCAGTCCCAGGTCGTACGCCATGCGCTCCCGTCGGCACGGCGGCGGAACCAGAGCCCGGCGTCGCGCAGGATCCACGACACCAGCAGCAGCACCACCAGCGGGTAGAGGCCGAACAGCACCTCTCCCTCGATCGCGGGGAAGGCGCCGAACAGCACGCCCGCCACGGCCACCAGCCACACCTCGCCCGCCAGGACGAACGGCGCCATGGCGGTGACGATCTCGTCCCTGTCCCGTTGCGTCCTGCCGAGCACGGGCAGCAGCATGCCCACCCCGATGTCGAAGCCCTCCAGGGCGAAGTAGCCGATCAGCAGGAGGGCGAACACGCCCAGCCAGAGGATGTCCACGATCGGCTCCCTAGTAGCTGAGCGCGTGCGCGCGCTCGTTGGGGTCGGCGGGGGCGCTCGCGCCGAGGGTGGCGGCGGCGGGCCCGCGCCGTACGGTACGGGCGATCAGCAGGTAGTCGACGAGCGCGAGCAGACCGAGCACGCCGCCGAAGGCGATGAGCGAGACGGTGACCATCCCCGAGGTCAGCCCGGGGGACATGGCGTCGGCGACGGTGAGCCTGCCATTGATCATCCAGGGCTGCCGCCCCGACTCCCTGGTCAGCCAGCCGAGGATCGACGCGAGGAAGGGCAGCGGGGTGATCGCCATCAGCAGGAGGTGCGCCCAGCGCCAGCGCGGCAGCCAGTACATGGTCGGCACCAGCACGAACATGATGAGGAGCAGGAGGAGATGACCAATCATGGTCATGAAGCCGAGTCCGGTGCCGGCCAGGGCGCCGTGGAACTTGCCCGGCTGGAACTGGGAGGCCGGGCCGAACTGCGCGTAGCCGAAACCGATCGTGAACAGTGCGCCGACCAGCGAGACGATCACTCCGGTACGGAGCGAACTCGTGAAGAACTCCCGTTCGGCGGTGCGCCTGAACAACTGGTACGCACTGGCCCCCATCAGCACGAAACCAGCGGTCCACAGGCCCGCGCTGAGCACGTGCGGCAGCGCCATGGTCAGCATCGGGTTGGTGAGCAGCGCGCCGAAGTCGGTCAGCACCAGGTGGCCGCCCCGCTCCACGGCCCCGGCGGGGTTCTGCAGGAACGAGTTGGCCACCATGATCCAGAGGGCGGAGGCATAGGCGGTCAGCGTCACCACCCAGATGCACGCCAGATGGAGCCATTTGGGCAGCCGGTGCCAGCCGAAGATCCACAGACCCAGGAAGGTGGACTCCAGGAAGAACGCGCCGAGCGTCTCGATCGCGAGCGGTGCCCCGAAGACATCGCCGGCGTAGTGCGAGAGACCACTCCAGTTCATGCCGAACTGGAACTCCATCACCAGCCCGGTGAGGATGCCGAGCGCGTAGTTGATCACATAGATCTGGCCCCAGAAGCGGGTCGCCCGCTCGTGGACCGGCCTGCCGGTGATGGCGTAGCGGGTGTGCATGATCGCGATCAGGGGGGCCAGGCCCAGGGTCAGCACGACGAACAGGAAGTGAAGACTTCCCGTCACGGCGAACTGTGTCCGGGCCAGGTCGAGCACGTCCACACTCTCACCTCCGTTGTTATGTCTGTCTACCTATAGACACTCTACATGTAGGACGCCTACATGTAGCATGCCTATGCGAAAGGTAGGCTGACGACGTGAGTGAGCGAAGCGAACGGGCCGCCGGGTGCGGCGACGAGGGATCCGCCCGGCCCGCGGAGGCGATCGCGTGAACACCGACGCGCTCCGCGGCCACATGGACGCCCTGCTGCTCTCCGTGCTGGAGCACGAACCGCTGCACGGCTACGCGATCATCGAGGCGCTCCAGGCGCGCAGCGGCGGCGCGCTGAACGTGCCGACGGGCACGGTCTACCCGGCGCTGCGCCGGCTGGAGCAGGCGGGATACCTGGCCAGCGAGTGGGCCACGGTGGGCGGGCGCAAGCGGCGCACCTACCGGCTGACCTCCTCAGGGCGCACGGCCCTCGCCGGCGAGCGCTCCGCCTGGCAGCGGTTCGCCGGAGCCATCGGCAGTGTCCTGGAGCCGCGGACCACCCGCTGACCCCCGGTGGGGGCGGGGATTATGAGCAGGCGGGGACGGGGCCGCGGCGGGTGAGGCTCAGGCATTTGAAGGCGCCGTAGAGCTGCAGGCCCCAGAGCAGGAGGCTCACCAGCGCCACACCGACCCCCGGCAGGTAGTCGTCGAAGCCTGCCGGCCCGCTGGAGCCGAACATCAGTGCCCCGGTCAGCGCGAGCATGACCGGCAGCATCGCCCAGACGAGCAGGCCGAGGAAGCGGGTGACGAGCCGGGGCCGTCTGATCCTGCGCAGCCCCCGGCCCAGCGCGAACAGCGCGACCCCGCCGAGCACGCCGATGAGCATCTGGAGGATGTCCAGGCCCCGGGCGACCGGAACGAACCAGCCGGGGGTGGTCTCGTAGGCCGTCGGGGCGGTGGGAAAGATCTTCCAGATCACGCTCCACATGACCGTGGTGAGCGGCACGGTGAGGAACAGCACGGCGGCCAGCCTGCGGCCCGCCGCGATGAACAGCTCCTCCTGGTAGCCCGGCGCGATCTCACCGATCGTCCCGAACTCCTCGACCGCGGTCCGCTCGGCCTCCTCGCGCCCCAGGCCGTCGCCCTCCAGCGCCTCGGCGGTGTCGAGCAGGCTGTCGCGGGCCTCGGCGATCATGTCAAGCCTGGGGCCCCTGGGACCTCGGAGAGTGCGGCTGAGCCCGGTCACGTAGTCGTCGATGACCCCGCTGCCTGCCATGGTGCTCTCCAGATGCTCTCCAGCGGCCCGATCCCCGTTCAGGGTACGGGTCTCCCATCCTGGTCGCCCGTCCGGGACTCCGCATCGGGGACCACCCTGAGAAGACCCGGAGCCGGCACACGTTCGGATCCCGCGGGCGGGTCTCAGCCGTGGTCGGAGGCGCGCCGCAGGGGCCACCAGCGCAGCCGGGGCCATGGTCTGCGCGGGACGACGGCGAGCGCGCAGCCGCTCAGCCGGAGCCCCTCGGGGTGGCGCATTCCGGTGAAGAGGCAGGTGCTGAGGTCCAGGTCGGAGAGTTCCAGCTGCTCGGCGTCCACCTCGTGCAGCGAGGTCACCCGGGCGCCGTCCCGGCCCCGCACCGTGGCCGGGCCGCGCAGGGTCGCTCCCTCCAGGTCGGCCCGCGCATTGTCGAGCCGGACGGTCAGCCGCCCGCCCACCTCCAGTCGCCGCAGGTCCACCGAGCATCCGCCGGTGGTCACGTCAAGACCCTTGCCCGCCCACGCCCCGGCGAGGGTCAGGTGGCGGCCGACCGAGATCGGGGCCAGGTAGCCGCCCGCCGAGAAGCGTGCCCCGTCGAACCCGGCCAGCCCACCGAAGCTCGTCTTGCGAAACGACACGGTACGGCGGAACCTGCAGCCCCTCAGGGTCGCGTCCCCGGTGAATCCGGTGCCGTCGAAGGTGACGAAACCATGAAAGTCGGCCTGCTCGAAGGACGCGGTCCGGTCGAAAAGCGCTCCTCCGAACAGTGCGTCGCCATCGATGGACACTCGGTCGAAGGCCGCGTGCCCGGTGATGGCGACACCGTGCAGGGAGAGTTCCCGATCGAACCTGACCTCCCTGAAGGAGACGTTGCGGGCGAACCTGGCGTTGAAGAACGAGGCGAGGCGCTGGAAACGCGCGTGGTCGAAGGAGACGTCCCCGCCGAACACGATGTCGCAGAACCGCACGCTCTCGGGAAAGGTCGCCCAGTCGAACCGAGCCCGGCCCAGGCGCCCACGGGTCGCGGAGAGGATCCGCTCCAGCAGGTCCTGGCCGACGACGGTGGCCCGCAGGTCGATCGCGGAACCGGGGGAGAGGCCGCGGACGACCTCGTCGAGTTCGGTGGCGTCCAGATGGGCCAGGCAGCGCCCGTAGGGCTGCCGCGCGGATCCGGCGCACTCCAGGGAGGCGGCGCAGGTGTCCCAACCCATGTCCAGAGTTCTCATAACCGCAGTGATACCCGCAGGCGCCGAGGCAAGCGACTTCTAGGTCAAGGAAAGCCATATCTGACCGGGCTGGATAGACATGAAGTGTCAAGATTCTTGAATTCGCCTTATATCCACTTATGGGTTGATGTCCTGGAATCCATCCAGCTCTACGCTCCCGGTCATGCGTGCTTTATCCCGGGCGTTCGCCGCCCTCGTGACCGTCGGCCTCGCCGCCACCGGCGTCGCGACCCTCGCCTCATCCCCGGCCCTGGCGGAGCCGGGCACCGTCGTCATCAGCCAGGTCTACGGTGGTGGCGGTAGCGCCGGCGCGCCACTCACCAACGACTATGTCGAGCTGTTCAACCGCAGCGCCGCACCCGTGGTACTGGACGGCTGGTCCGTCCAGTACGCCAGCGCCACCGGCACCGGGAACTTCGCCGCCAACCCGGTCGTCCCCCTGACGGGTACGCTCGCGCCAGGTCAGTACCATCTCCTCCAGCTGGCCGGTGGCGCCAACGGTTCACCGCTGCCCGCCCCGGACGGCACCGGGACGATCAACCTGAGCGGCTCCGCGGGCAAGGTGGCCCTTGTCCGCTCGGCCCAGGGCCTGGCGTGCAACGGCGGCTCGGTCCTGTGCGCCCCGGAGCAGACGGCGCTGATCGCCGACCTGATCGGCTACGGCACCGCCAACTACTTCGAGGGCACCGCGGCCCCCGGGCTCTCGGTCACCACGGCGGGGCTGCGCAAGGACCACGGCTGCGCCGACACCGACGACAACGGTGCCGACGTGGAGGCCGCGGCCCCCGCGCCGCGCAACCGGGCCACCGACGCCGCGCCGTGCGGCGACGTCGAGCCCACGCCCACGCCGACCCCGACCCCCACCCCCACCGTGGAACCCACGGTGGAGCCCACGCCGACCCCCACCCCGACGGGGGAGCCGTGTGAGATCCCGGTCACCCACCAGATCGCCCAGGTGCAGGGCAGCGGTGACGTCAGCCCGCTGGCCGGCCAGGTCGTCCGCGTCGAGGGCATCGTGACCGCCGACTTCCAGGAGACGAACCAGCTCAGCGGGTTCTTCTTCCAGGACCCGACCCCGGACGCCGACCCGGCCACCTCCGAGGGCCTGTTCGCCTTCGCCCGCAGCTCCTTCAAGGACGTCAAGGTCGGCGACCGGGTCCTGGTCACCGGCAAGGTCGTGGAGTTCAACGGCTGGACCGAGCTGTCACCGGTCACCGCGGTGGACGTCTGCGGCACGGGTACCATCGCGCCCGCCAAGCAGAGCCTGCCCCGCGCCGAGGGCACGACCTTCGAGTCCGTCGAGAACATGCTCGTCACCTTCCCCGAGCCGCTCACCCTCAGCGACCACTACAACCTGGGCCGGTACGGCGAGATCACCGTCTCCTCCGAGGGACGCATCTTCCAGCCGACCGACCGGCCGGGCGTGACCACGGCCAAGAACGCGCGGCGTAGCCTGCTGGTGGACGACGCCTCCACGGTGGAGAACCCGCCGACGATCCCCTATGTCGACCGGCGCCTCCGCCTGGGGGACACCGCCTTCGGCGTCACCGGCGTCATGGGGTACGGCTTCGGCAAGTACCGGCTCCAGCCGACCAAGCCGCTCAACTTCCTGCCGCTCAACCCGCGCCTGCCCGCCCCGTTCCCGGTCATCGGCAACGTCAAGGTGGCCAGCTTCAACGCGCTCAACTGGTTCACCACCCTCCGCTCGCGCGGCGCGAGCAGTCCCGAGGAGCAGAAGCGCCAGCTCACCAAGCTGGTCGCTGCGCTCAAGGGGGTCAACGCCGACGTCGTCGGCCTCATGGAGATCCAGAACAACGGCCAGACCGCGATTCAGGCCCTGGTCGACGCGCTCAACGCCGAGGTCGGCGCGGGTACCTACGCGGCGCTCAGCCACCCCTACCCGGGCACCGACGTGATCCAGGTGGCGATGATCTACAAGCCGGCCAGGATCCAGCTGGTGGGCGCGGCGCAGTCCTCCACCGACCCGGTCTTCCGGCGGCCCCCGCTGATCCAGACCTTCCGCCGGGTCCAGGGCGGTAAGTCCTTCACCGTGCTGGTCAACCACTACAAGTCCAAGGGCTGCGACGAGGAGGCCGTGGGCCCCGACGCCGACCAGGGCGACGGGCAGAGCTGCTACAACGGCGAGCGCGTACGCCAGGCACAGGCCACGCTGGGTCTGATCAAGGACCTGAAGCTGACCAACCCGATGGTGCTCGGCGACCTCAACGCCTACGGCGAGGAGGACCCGATGGACGTCCTGGAGGCCGGTGGCCTCAGCAGCACGACCAAGCGGTTCGTCCCCGAGCCGCTGCGCTACAGCTACCTGTTCGACGGCCAGCTCGGCGAGCTGGACCACGCCCTGGTCGGGAAGGACCTGCTCAAGCGGGTGACCAGCGCGACGATCTGGCACATCAACTCCGATGAGAGCCGGATCTACGACTACAACCTCGAGTACAACCCGCCGGGCCTGTACAAGCCCGACGCCTTCCGCGCCTCCGACCACGACCCTGTGATCGTCGGCCTCACCCTGTAGGCCAACCCCCGCAGGCCGACAAGGGCTGACGGGCGATGGCCCGGTGCCGATCGGCACCGGGGCCACCCCCCCTGGCCACCCCCCCCCCCCCCCCGGCGGGGGGCCGGGGGGGGGCGCCCCCCCCCCGGGGAC
>NZ_JBEOWJ010000072.1:0-14135 GCF_040295965.1 Streptosporangium sp. NPDC002544
GCCCTTCGCCTCCCGCCGATCCTACCACGCCCGCGTTTTCGTCGGCCTCCCCCGGTTGCCCTCCCGCCGCTGGCCGAGATGGGCTTCGTGGCTTTGGCCCGGTGCCGATCGGCACCGGGCCATCGCCCGTTCTCCTCCCGGCAGGCCGCCAGGCCGGTGAGCAGGGCGGCTCCGCGACGACCGGGGAAACGATCATGGGGGCACCCCGGCCGGGGCGGCCGATGTCTTCGCCGGGCCGGTGAACACCGGGGACGCGGCGAGCCCGGGTCCCGTGGCCCCCCACGGGCGGCGGCCTCCCAGGTCACCCGGTTCGAGGGGGACGGAGGCCGGCGGGATGGAATGCTCGCGGGCGGGAAGTGGTTATGCCAGCCAAACAGATGTGAACGACAGAAGGAGCCAACGGTGGCCACCATCGAGGTAACCGAGAAGAACTTCAACGACATCGCCGATGAGGGGATCGTCCTGCTGGACTTCTGGGCGGCCTGGTGCGGACCGTGCCGCACCTTCGGGCCGATTTTCGAGAAGTCCTCCGCGAAGCACACGGACATCAAGTTCGGCAAGATCGACACCGAGGCCGAGCAGGCCCTCGCCCAGGGATTCGAGATCACGTCGATCCCGACGATCATGGCCATCCGGGACGGCATCGTCGTCTTCGCCCAGCCGGGCGCGCTGCCCGAGCCCGCTCTGGAGGACCTCATCGGCCAGGTCCGCGCACTCGACATGGACGCGATCCGCGCCGAGCTCGCCAACGAACTCGGTGTCCAGAAGGGCTGACCCGGACCGGGCCTTCGTCCGCTCGGGGATCGCCTCCGCGAACCTGTGAGTCCCTTCGCGGATTCTCGATCGTTCGCGTGGAGTCGGACCTCCTCGCGGCCCGGCCCCTTCAAAGGGGCCCGGGCCGCGAGGGGAGCGGGTGTCAGGCCGAGCGGTAGAGCTCGGCCACCCGGAAGGCCAGGTCGAGCGACTGGCCGCGGTTGAGACGCGGGTCGCAGGCCGTCTCGTAGCGCCGGGCCAGGTCGTCCTCGACGATCTCGGCACCGCCGCCCACGCACTCGGTGACGTCGTCGCCGGTGAACTCGATGTGGACGCCGCCCGGGTGGGTGCCGAGCGCGCGGTGCACCTCGAAGAAGCCCGCCACCTCGTTCAGGACGTCGTCCAGGCGGCGGGTCTTGTGGCCGCTGGGCGCCTCGAAGGTGTTGCCGTGCATGGGGTCGCAGATCCACGCCACCTGGGCGCCGCTCGCGGTCACCTTCTCCACCAGCTCGGGAAGGTGGTCACGGATCTTCGACGCGCCCATCCGGGTGATGAAGGTCAGCCGCCCCGCCTCGTTGTCGGGGTTGAGCTTCTCGATCAGCGCGAGGGCGTCCTCGGCGCTGGTCGTCGGGCCGAGCTTGACGCCGATCGGGTTGCGGATGCTGGCGAAGAACTCGACGTGCGCGCCGTCGAGCTGGCGGGTGCGCTCGCCGATCCAGACCATGTGCGCCGAGACGTCGTACGGCCGGCCGGTCCGCGAGTCGATCCGGGTGAGCGCCTGGTCGTAGTCGAGGATCAGCGCCTCGTGCGAGGAGTAGAACTCCACGGTATGGAACTCCTCGGGCTCCGCCCCGCAGGCGCGCATGAAGGCCAGCGCCTGGTCGATCTCGCGGGCGAGCTGCTCGTAGCGCTTGCCGGCCGGGGACTCGCCCACGAAGTCCTGGTTCCAGGCGTGCACCTGGCGCAGGTCGGCGTAGCCGCCCTTGGTGAAGGCGCGGACCAGGTTGAGCGTCACCGCGGAGGAGTGGTAGGCGCGCAGCAGCCGCCCCGGGTCGGGGATGCGGGAGTCGGCGGTGAAGTCGAAGCCGTTGACCATGTCGCCCCGGTAGGCGGGCAGCTCGACGCCGTCACGGATCTCGGTGTTCTTCGAGCGGGGCTTGGCGAACTGCCCGGCCATGCGGCCGATCTTCACCACGGGGACCTTGGCCGCGTAGGTGAGCACGATCGCCATCTGGAGCAGCGTCTTGAGCTTGTTGCGCACGTCGTCGGCGGTGGCGCCGGCGAAGGTCTCGGCGCAGTCTCCGCCCTGCAGGACGAAGGCCTCGCCCCGTGTCACCGCCGCCAGGTCCGCCTTGAGGTTGTCGCACTCGCCCGCGAAGACGAGGGGCGGGAGTCCCTTCAGCTCGGTGACGACCTTGTCCAGCTCGCCGCGGTCAGGCCACACGGGCTGCTGCGCCGCAGGCAGCTGCCGCCAGGAATCGAGGTTGATGCTCACGACATACCAGGCTATTGCAACCGGCTGTGCGAACGGACCCGATTGTCCACATGGTGAGAAGGTCTTTATGCCTGGTGAGACCCCGAGGGGTCGGCGACGTGTTCGGGCAGGACGCCCAGGCCGATGAAGCGTCTGGCCAGCAGGCCCAGCACGGGAAGGCGGGCGATGTCGCCCGGCAGCCGCACCGGGCGGGTGCGCTCGGTCAGCGCCGGCCGGATCAGCCGGTTCTGGACGACACGCTGGGCGAACTGGGTGATCACGGTGGGCGGGGTGCGCCGCCGCTGGACCCTCGCGAGCAGCGACTCGGGGATCTCGGCCCCGGCGGCGAGCGGTCCGGCCAGCAGGTTCGCGGCGGCGACCGCGTCCTGCACGGCCAGGTTGATGCCGACGCCGAAGACCGGCGACATGGCGTGCGCGGCGTCACCGATGATCAGCAGCCCCGGCCGGTGCCAGCGGCGCAGCCGGTTGAGCGCGACCGACAGCACGCTGACGTCCTCGAAGCCGGACAGCAGCCCTACCCGGTCCGCCAGGAAGGGCAGGAGCCTGGCGACCTGCTCGCGCAGTGCCGCTATCCCCGCCGAGCGCAGTGCCTCGAAGCCGTTCTTGGGGATCACGTAGGCGAGCTGCCAGTAGGTCTCGCGGTTGATCGACACCATCAGGTGGCCCGCCGACACTCGCAGGAACGCCGACTCGGAGTCGGTGGGCTCGCGCGGCAGCCGGAACCAGACCACGTCCATCGGGGCCCCGTGCTCCACGGGGACCAGCCCGGCGGCCTTACGCACGTCGGAGCGGCGGCCGTCGGCGGCCACGGTGAGCGTCGCGCGCAGCTCGTGCTCGCCGGAGGCGTCCCGGTAGCGCACCCCGCGCACCGCGTCGCCTTCGCGGATCACTCCGTGGACCTCGGACCCCATGAGGAGGTGGAAGTTCGGATACCTGGCGGCGGCACTGGTCAGCAGGTCGAGGAACTCCCACTGCGGCACGAAGGCGATGTACTGATATTTGCCTTTAAGTCCTGACAGATCGGCGACCGGCACCGTGGTGTCGTCGGTCTGGAGCTCCAGCCCGTACACCTTGCGGTGAGGGAGCCGGTGAAATTCCTCGGCCAGGCCGAGCTCGTCGAGGACCTGGAGGGTCGACGGATGGATGGTGTCGCCCCTGAAGTCGCGCAGGAAGTCGCCGTGCTTCTCCAGGAGCGTCACCTCGACGCCGGCCCTGGCCAGCAGTAGCGCGAGCATCGCCCCGGCGGGACCGCCCCCGGCGATCACACACGTGTTCCGAGTCATAATTCATCACCCCATGAAATTCTGGCACGGGATGCCGCCGAAGAGAACAGCGGGCGCGCTCTTTTCCTCGCGGGCACGCGGCCGGCCTGGCTGGGCCAAAGTAGGCGTATGACCATTTACCAGACCGAACGCCTCGTCGTTCGCGAGTGGACCCACGACCGCGCCGACCTCGACCGGATCACCGATATCTACACCCGTGACGAGGTCACCCGCTGGCTGCCGCCCCGTGACTTCGAGGCGACGGCGACGGTGGATCGCTGGCACGCCCTGAACCGGAGGGACCGCGGGTTCGGTGTCTGGGCCGTCGAGGTCCGGCAGAGCGGGGTCGCGGCCGGAACCGTTCTGTTCCAGCCGATCGTCGGCGGGGACGGTGAGATCGAGGTGGGCTGGCACCTCCACCCCGACTCGTGGGGGAACGGCTACGCGACCGAGGCCGCCAGGGGTGCGGTGGAACGCGGCTTCGCCTCCGGGATCAAGGAGGTGTACGCCCTCGTCATGCCGGGCAACGACGCCTCCATGGCCGTCTGCCGCAGGCTCGGCATGACCCCGGCCGGACTGACCGGCCGCTTCTACGGCCTCGAGCTGGAGATGTTCCGCCTCGGCGCGCCGGCCGGGGCGCCCTCCGGTCAGCGAATGCCGACGTAGAACCGTGTCCGGTCGCTGCGGTGCAGCGCGTAGTAGGCCTCGAACCGCGTGCCGTCGGGCATCCAGGCGACCGACTCGATGCCGAGCAGTGGCGTCGAGGTGGAGACCTCGAGCAGCGCGGCGTCCTCGCGGTTGGGGAAGGCGGCCTCGATCCACCGGTCGGCGGCGGCGGGCTCGATCCCGTAGCGCCGCCGCAGCAGGTCGTACAGTGACTGGTTCTCCAGCACGGCGCGCTCCAGGCCGGGCACCAGGCGGGCGGGCAGGGCGGTGTCGACGAGCAGCCAGGGCTGCCCGTCGACGCGCCGGAGCCTGCGCAGCCTGACCACCTGTTCCCCGGGTGGGATCCGCAGCAGGGCGGCCTCCCGCTCGTCGGCCTCGCCGAGCGACTGGCGGATGGTCCGGGTGGTCACGCGGCGGCCGGACTCCCGCAGGTCGTCGGCGGAGCCGGACATCGACCCGATGAAGTTCAGTTCGGTCTTGCGTGGCGAGACGAAGGCGCCCCGCCCCTTGATCTTATAGATCAGGCCCTGCTGCACGAGCTCGCGCAGGGCCTCCCTGACGACGGTTCGGGAGACCCCGAACATGTCGGTGAGCTCGGCCTCCGACGGCAGCGGCCGGTCCGCGCCGAACTCACCGCTCTCGATGGTCGCCCGCAGTGCGCGCATCAGCTGCATCCACAGCGGCTCCGTTCCGTCGCGGTCGAGGCGCGGATACGTCATCGTCACGGAAACCTCCTCGGGGGGCGTCCAGGAAAGCATTTCATATGGGCAGACCTGTCATGACAGGACGGTGATCCTGTCGTGACAGGAATCCGGTGGCGCCGAGTGGATTCCCGTCTACCTACCCGCTGAGCAGGAACAAAAGAGGCTCTTGACATCCACGTAACGTGGATTTAGCGTACCTGTCACTACAGGTCTGTAATGACTACGCCGCTACGCCCCCTATGAGCGATGAGTTCACGGCCTCGACTCGCACCGCCTCGGCGGACCTGCCCTCTCTGGAGACCATGATGCGTATCCGTCCCACATCCCGGCACTGGCGTGCGGCCTCGGCGGCGTCACTGACCGCCCTCGCGGTCCTGGCGGCCGGTTGCGGCTCCGGTGACTCCGGTGCCGGCACCTCCGGCGGCGCCGCCGCGGAGACCTCCGGTGAGAAGCCGTTCATCGCCCTGAGCAACGGCTTCATCGGCAACGGCTGGCGCCAGACGATGATCGCCAAATTCGAGGCGGCGGCGGGCCAGGCCCAGGCCGACGGCCTGATCAGCAAGTACAAGGTCGTCAACGCGCCGGGAGAGAACTCCGCGACCGAGCAGGTCGCCCAGATCAAGAGCCTCCTGCTGCAGAAGCCGGACGCCCTGCTCATCGACCCGGCCTCGCCCACCGCGCTCAAGCCGGTCATCCAGCAGGCGTGTTCCGCGGGCGTCACCGTCGTGGTCTTCGACTCCGCGATCGAGTCGGAGTGCGCCTACGTGCTGCAGAACAGCTTCGTCGACTGGGCCACCTACGCGGCCAAGCCGCTGCTGGAAGGCATCGGAGGCAAGGGCAACGTCATCGTCAGCCGGGGTGTCGTCGGCTCGCAGCCCGAGGCCGAGATGCTCGAGACCACCAAGAAGATCCTCGGTGAGTACCCCGGTGTGAAGACCGTCGCGACGGTGAACGGGATGTGTGACGGCGCCACCGCGCAGAAGGCCGTGCTCGGCGTGCTGTCGAGTGTGCCGAAGGTCGACGGCGTCGTCGGCTGTGGCGACGGCTACGGCGTCGCCCAGGCCTTCGCCACGGCGGGCAAGCCGGTTCCCGCGGTGACGTTCGAGACCAACGGCCGCGCGCTGAGCTACTGGAAGGACAACAAGATCGACAACGGTTCGGTGGCCGTCATGTCCGACCCGGGCCAGTCGGTCGCCGCGCTGTGGCAGGCGCTCGACCTGCTGGAGAAGCGGGACATCCCCAAGCACATGACCTTCCCGATCGTCCTGGTCGAGCAGAAGGACCGGGACGCCTGGGCCTCCGTCCTCAAGCCCGACGAGTACGCCGCCTGGCCCTGGACGCGTGAGCTCTTCCGCGAGCAGGTCAAGGCCGTGCAGACCGGTGGAGCGCCGGTGCAGCCGCCGATCCCGACGGCTGCCGGTTAGGCGGGGAAGGCACGGAGGAGGCCGCCTCATGCACGTCGACAACTTCGCCGCCAAGCCGCTCGCGGCTTCGCGGGAGACAGGCGGGGGACCGTCCGAGCAGCAGCCCGTCGTGATCGCGAGGGGCGTGACCAAGACGTACGGGCGCACCCGGGCCCTCACCGGTGTCGACCTTGAGGTACGGGCCGGCGAGGTGCTCGGCCTCGTCGGCCACAACGGAGCCGGCAAGAGCACGCTGATGCGGGTCCTCGCCGGGCTGGAGGCCTGCGACGAGGGCACGGTCACGGTGTGCGGGCGGGACGCCTCGGGCGAGGCCGGGCCACGGGCCGGGGACTTCCGCGGCGTGCGGATGGCCTACCAGGAGACGTCGCTCTGCCCCGACCTCACGGTCGCGGAGAACATCTGGGTCTCCTCACGCCACTGCCTTCCCCGGCTGGGCTGGCGGCGGGCGGCCGGTGACGGCGTACGGCGCAGGCTCGACGAGATGTTCCCCGGCCACGGGGTGGCCCCGGGCGACCGGATCGAGGACCTGTCGCTGGCCCAGCGCCAGATGGTCGAGATCGTCCGGGCCAGCCTGGTCGACCGGCTCGACCTGCTGATCCTCGACGAGCCCACCGAGTCCCTCGGCCCGGACGCCGCGCGCTCGCTGTACGACTACGTCCGCACCCTCACCGCGGGCGGCGTGGCCGTGCTGCTCATCTCGCACCGCATCCGGGAGGTCCTCTCGGTGGCCGACCGCGTCGCCGTGCTGCGCGACGGGGCGGTCATCGCCGAACGGCCCGCGAGCGGACTCGGCGAGCACGACGTACTGACCCTGATGGGGGCCGAGGTCGCCGCGAGGACCGGGAACGAGCGGATCACGGCCGCCGAGGACGCCTCCGGGGATCGGCCGGTGCTGGCGGAGTTGCGCGGCGCCACCGGTCCCGGACTGCGCGACGTCTCCGTACGGGTCGGCGCGGGTGAGGTCGTGGGCCTGGCCGGGCTGGCCGGTCAAGGCCAGCAGGAGGTGCTCGAACGCCTGTGGCACCCGGTGCGGCGTGACACGAAGGTGCGCGGCACCCGGGCGTACGTGCCGGGCGACCGGCAGCGTTCCGGGGTACTGCCGCTGTGGAGCGTGGCGGAGAACCTCGTGGTGACCGCGGCACGCGGTATCGCGCGCCGAGGTCTGCGCCGCCCCGCCGAGGAGCGCGCGGTCGTGCGGAGCTGGGTCGATCGTCTCGCGATCCGAGGCGGCCCGGACGCGGCGATGACCGAGCTCAGCGGCGGAAACCAGCAGAAGGTGATCGTCGCCCGGGCGTTCGCCTCGGCGGCCGACCTCGTCCTGCTCGACGACCCCTTCCGGGGAGTCGACGTGCACACCAAGACCGACCTGTACGGCCTCATCCGCCAGGAGGCGGCCCAGGGCCGGAGCGTCGTCTGGTATTCGAGCGAGAACGCCGAGATGGCCCACTGCGACCGGGTCTACGTCTTCCGGGCCGGCCGGGTGGTCGCCGAGCTGGCCGGGGCGGAGATCTCCGAGGAGAGGATCATCGCCGTCTCGTTCGCCGAGTCCGATGGAGCGCAGAACCATGAGTGAGACTCTCGTGCCGGCCCTGCCGAGCCGGGCGCGGATGCGCCGGACGGCCCCGGCCGTGGTCAGCGCCGTCGCCATGATCGCGATGATCGCCGTCTGCGCGTCGCTGCAGCCGGACGTGCTGAGCGTGGCCGGGCTGTCGCTGGTCCTCTCGGCGACCGTGCCCCTGGTCATCGCGGCCCAGGCCCAGATGACGCTGATGGCGGTCGGTGACATCGACCTCGGCATCGGTACCTTCGTCGGCCTGGTCACCGTGATCACGGCGACCAGGCTGGTGACCTCCCCGCTCGTCGGGGTCCTGATCCTGCTCGGGCTCGTCGCCTCCTACACCGTGCTCGGCGTTCTCATCCACCTGCGCAGGGTGCCGTCGCTCATCGCCACCCTCGGCGCGTCGTTCGTCTGGCTGGGGCTGGGCATGTTCGTCCTGCCGACACCCGGCGGAACGACCCCGGAGTGGCTGGCGGCCTTCGGCATGTGGCAGCCCGCCGGGTTCCCGGCGCCGCTGCTGCCGATCCTCCTCGTCGCCGCGCTGGTCTACCTGCTCAGCGCGCGCAGCACCCTCGGGGTCCGGATGCGCGGCCTGGGCAGCAACCCGGTGGCCCTGGAGCGGGCGGGCCTGCGCCCGCTGGCGTCGCGGGCCATCGCCTACACCGCCGCGGGCGCGCTCGGCGTGCTGTCCGGGCTCGTGCTGGCCTCCCAGACCGGGGGCGGTGACGTCTCGTCGGCCTCCAGCTACACCCTGATGACGGTGGCGGCGGTGATCCTTGGCGGCGGCTCCTTCCACGGCGGCAGCGCCGTGCCCTGGGGAGTGGTGGTCGGCGGCGTGACCCTCGGCCTGGTCAGCGTGGTCCTCAGCCTGCTCGATGTGCCGACCAACATGCAGTCGGCGGTTCAAGGCGTGATCGTCCTGGCCGTGCTCGCCGGACGCGTCCTGGTCGGAAAGGTGCTGCGATGAACATCCGCGCGCTCGTTGCGCGTCCGTGGATCTGGGGTTTCGCCGCCGCGGCGCTCGTCTGGCTGATCATCCTGGCCATCTCAGGTCAGGGGGGCGGCCAGACGGTCTCCCTGGCCCTGTCCCTGGCGCCCTACCTGGTCATCGTGGGACTCGGGCAGATGCTCGTCATCACCGCAGGTCCCGGCAACATCGACGTCTCCGTGGCGCCGATCATCTCCCTCGCCGGATTCGTCTCGGTCCTGGCGGCCTCGTCCACCGGCTCGGCGACGTTGGGAATCCTCGCGGGCGCCGGTGTGGGTCTCGTCATCGCGGCGATCAGCACGGTGGCGATCCTCGGCCTGTCCGTTCCGCCGATCATCGCCACGCTGGCCGCCGGGCTCATCGCCTCCTCGGGCACGCTGTCGCTGGCGAACGGTTTCAGCGCGGTGCCCGATCCGGGACTGCGGAGCCTGCTCAACCTGCGCCCGGCGGGCATCCCCATCCTCGCCGTGGCCATCGCGGTGGTGACCGTCCTGGTCATCGCACTGCTGCGCGGCACGATCTACGGCCGTTCGCTGATCGCGGTGGGGCAGAACCGCCGGGCGGCCGAGCGCGCCGGAATCCCCGTCGCGCGGATCATCGCGGTGACCTACCTGGCCAGCGGCGCGCTGGCCGGCCTGACCGGAGCCCTGCTGGCCGCCTACATCGCGCCCTCCGCGGACCTCGGCACGCGCTACCTGCTCGACTCGGTGGCCGTCGTCGTGATCGGCGGAACGCTCATCTCGGGCGGGCGGGCCGTGCCCGTCGGTGTCTGGGGGGCCGCGCTCTTCTTCATCCTGCTGGACGGCCTGGTCAACCTCGTGGGCTGGAGCAGTGCGGCGCAGAACCTGCTCAAGGGCGGTCTGGTGCTGCTGGTCCTCTTCCTCGCCGGCGGTGGTGACCGCGTCGCCGGCACATCCTCCCGTTTCCGACGGCGGCCGCGACCCGCGGCCGTCACCACCACAACCACTGGAGAGAACACCCATGGCTGACACCGACGGTCTGCTCGACGCCCGCGACTTCGGCGGCGCCGCCTCCGTGACCGGCGGCTTCCACGTCAAGGGCGCACAGGCCCAGGACTGGGGCCTGCAGAACCGGCTCGCGCGCATCTTCAGGGCCGACACCGGCCGGACCGTGATGCTCGCGTTCGACCACGGCTACTTCCTCGGCCCGATGGCCGGCCTTGAGCGCATCGACGTCAACATCGCCCCGCTGGTGCCCAACGCCGATGCGATCATGCTGACCCGGGGCGTGCTGCGCACCAGCATCCCGCCGGCCACCGACGCCGGCATCGTGCTGCGCGCCAGCGGCGGCCCGAGCGTGCTGCGCGACCTCTCCGACGAGCACATCGCCCTGGACATGGAGGACGCGGTACGGCTCAACGCCGCGGCCGTGGCCATCCAGGTCTTCGTCGGCAGCGAGAACGAGTCGCGGTCGATCGCCAACCTCGCCGCGCTGGTGGACGCCGGCCAGCGGCACGGTGTCGCCGTGCTCGGCGTCACCGCCGTCGGCAAGGACATGGTCCGCGACGCCCGCTACTTCCGGCTGGCCACCCGGATCAGCGCGGAGATGGGCGCGCACATCGTCAAGACGTACTACGTCGAGGAGGGCTTCGAGACCGTCACCGCGAGCTGCCCGGTGCCGATCATCGTCGCGGGTGGCAAGAAGCTGCCCGAACTCGACGCCCTGACGATGGCCTACCGGTCGATCCAGGAGGGTGCCGCCGGCGTCGACATGGGCCGCAACATCTTCCAGAGCGAGAACCCCGCCGGCATGCTCGCGGCGATCCGCGCCGTCGTGCACGACGAGGTGAAGCCCGAAGAGGCATACCAGCTCTTCAAGGACCACTCGGCCGCCGGCACCGCGTCCTGACCCCTTCTGGGGCTCGGGCCCCGGCGCGAGACCGCCGGGGCCCGGTCCCGTCATCTCCCGGGAGCTCCCATGTCGCAACAACCAGCCGGATCTGACGACGTCGTCGACCTCGCCGTCATCGGAGCCGGTATCAACGGGCTCGCCATAGCCCGTGACGCCGCCACCCGTGGCCTGCGTGTCGTCGTCGTCGACCGCGCCGACGTGGGTTCGGGAACGTCGAGCACGTCCAGCCGGCTGATCCACGGCGGGCTGAAGTACCTCGAACGCTACGACGTCAACCTCGTGCGGGAGTCGATCCGTGAGCGGCACCTGCTGTTCCGCAACGCCCCGCACCTCGTTCGCGACTACCCCATGCTGATCCCCTCCTACGCGGGTGACAGCAGGCCCGGCCCGCTGATCCGGCTTGGCCTGGCCGCGTTCGACGTCCTGTCGACGGGGCGCAGGCACGGCCGCAGCCGCAGTGTGTCCCTCCGCACGGTGGCCCGCAGGTGGCCCACGCTGTCGAGGCGCGGCCTGCGCGGGGCCTCGCTGTTCCCCGACGCGCAGGTGCCGTGGGCCGAGCGGCTCTGCGTCGAGTTGCTCCTCGACGCCCGGCGGCTCGGCGCGCGGGTGCTCACCCACACCACGGTCACCGGGCTGGTCGTGGAGAACGACCGGATCGCTGGGATACGGGTCGAGGACAACGCCTCCGGTGCGCGAACCGAGATCCGGGCCGCGGTCACGGTGAACGCGGCCGGCCCGTGGATCGACAGGATCCTCGACGGGCAGGTGGCCAGCCGGCGCCTCAACGGCGGCACCAAGGGCAGCCACATCGTCGTCGACGCGTTCCCGGGCGCGCCCGACACCTGCATCTTCTTCGAGGCGGCCGCCGACCATCGGCCGATCTTCGTCCTCCCCTGGGAGGGGCGCTACATGCTGGGCAGCACGGACCTGACCTACGAGGACGATCTCGACGAGGTCGTCGCCAGCGACGAGGAGATCGACTACCTGCTCGCCGAGACCAACCGGATCTTCCCGAACGCCGGCCTCACCCCCGACGACGTGCTCTACAGCGTGGCCGGCGTCCGGCCTCTGCCGTACACCGCCGGGATCTCCGACAACGCCAAGATCAGTCGTGGGCACACGGTGCACAGCCACGCTCCGGCCCACCCGGGGCTGTTCACGGTCATCGGCGGCAAGCTGACGACCCACCGCGCCCTCGCCGAGGACGTCACCGACGCGGTGCTGCGCGCGCTCGGCCGCACTCGCCGGCGCTGCCTCACCCGCTCCCGGGCCTTCCCCGGAGCCGACACCGCCGACTGGCCGACCTTCAGCGCGGACTTCATGCGCTCCTCGCCGCTCACCCCGGCGCAGTCGCGCCGGCTGCTCGACGTCTACGGCGTACGGGCCCGCAGAGTGCTCGAACTCGCTGAGACGGACGACACACTCGCCGAGGTCGTCGACGAGGAGACCGGCGCGCTCGCCGCCGAGGTGGTGATGGCGGTGCGCGAGGAGGGCGCCGTGACGCTGGGGGACATCCTGCTACGACGTACCCTGATTGGACTCGGGCCCGACATGGGCCTGAAGGCGGCCGCGGCCTGCGCCGACATCGCCGTACGTCACCTCGGCTGGGACGAAGGGCGGGCCCGCGCCGAGATCACCGGCTACGAGGCCGAACTGCGGCGCTTCAGGCCGCGGGTTCTGGCCACGTCGGCCACAGCGTCGGCCACCCCGTCGGCCACACTGCGGAGTAGCGACAGGAGGACCTCGTGACAGCCCCGGACACGTGCTATATCGGTGTCGACATCGGCCTGACGGCCTCGAAGGTCGCTGCCTTCGACACCGAGGGGCGGGAACTCGGCGTCGTGCACGCCCGCACCCCCCGCACCAGCGTGACCGCGCACCGTCACGACGTCGACATGCTCGGGCTGGCCGACACGGTCATGGCGCTGCTCGGCGAGCTCACCGGGAAGCTGGCCGCCGACGGATACACCCCGGCGGGCATCGGGGTGGCGGCCCACGGTAACGGACTGTATCCGGTCGACGCCGCCCTGAGGCCGGTCGGGCCCGCCATCGCGTCGTCGGACAGCCGGGCCCAGCGGATCGTGGACGCGATCCCGGAGCGGGAGGCCAGGCGGCTGGCCAGGGAGACCGGCTCCATCCCGTGGGCCGCGCAGCCCGCCGTGCTGCTGCGCTGGCTGCACGACGTCGAGCCGGAGAGCTACCGGGCCACCCGGTGGGCACTGTCCTGCAAGGACTGGGTCACCGCGCAGCTCACCGGTGTGCCGAGCGCCGACTACAGCGACGCCAGCGCCTTCGGCATGGTGGCCCTCGACACCCGCGCCTACACCCCGACGGCGCTGGAGCTGGTGGGGCTGCCGGCGAGCGACCTCGACCGGTTCCCTCCGCTGCGCCAGTCCAGTGACGTGGTCGCCGGGCTGAGCGCCCAGGCCGCGGCACGCACCGGACTCCCCGAGGGACTGCCGGTGATCGCCGGTTGCATGGACTGCGTGGCGGCGACGCTCGGCGCCGGGGGACGCGGCCTCGGAGACGTGACGATCATCGTCGGGACGTGGGCCATCAACGGGGCCGTGGTGCCCGCCCGCACCCCGGCGCCCGAGGTCACCATGAGCGCGCTGATGCCCGACCCGGCCACGATGCTGGCCATGGAGGTCGCGCCGACCTCGGCCGCCAACCTCGAATGGCTGGCGTGCGCGTCGGTGCCGCACGACCAGGTCGGCGGCCTGCTCGCGGCGGACCTGCTCGGGGAGGCGGCCATGGTGCCGCCGGGCGCGGAGGGCCTGCTGTTCCTGCCCTTCGTCAACGGAGCCCCCGAACACCCCGCGGCGTCGGGGACCTTCCTCGGCATCTCCGGCGTGCACCGCCGCGGGCATCTCACCCGCGCGGTCATCGAGGGGGTCGCCCAGTACCACCGGGTCCAGCTCGACCGGGTCCTGGCCAGCGGAGCCGACATCGGGGACCGGCCGTGGCGGCTGGCCGGTGGCGGCGCCCGATCCGAGGTCTGGGCGCAGATCTTCGCCGATGTGCTGGGGCGGCCGGTCCGCCGTCAGCTCACCAGCGAGCTGGGAGCACGCGGCGTCGCCTCGCTGCTGCCCGCCGCGCTCGGCCACGATCTCCAGCCGTGGTCGGTCAGCGACGAGGACGACCTGTGCGTGCTTCCAGGCCCCCACCGGGAGGCGTACCTGCGGCACTCGGAGGTCTTCGACCGGACGCTGGCCGGCATGTCGTCCGCCTGGTCGGAGGTCGATCGGTACCGCACGGCCGGTCCCGCCGACGCCGGGTAAGGCCGGGAGGGCGCCGGGCCGGCCGGTCACGGCCGCCGCCGGGCGCCTGCCGGGAACCCGGGACGCGGGCGCCGGGCCGTGACCAGGCCGGGGTGAGGTGCGGAGCCGTCCGGACGCGGGCGGGGCGGTGGG
>NZ_JBEOWJ010000073.1:0-14111 GCF_040295965.1 Streptosporangium sp. NPDC002544
TGACCACGTTCTCGATCGCCAACGACATCGCCAAGTACTTCGCGATCATTCCCGCGATGTTCGCGGCGGTCTATCCCGGCCTGGACGCGCTGAACATCATGCGTCTGGCCAGCCCGCAGTCGGCGATCCTGTCCGCGGTCGTCTTCAACGCGATCATCATCGTGGCGCTGATCCCGCTCGCCCTGCGGGGGGTGCGTTACCGCCCCTCCAGCGCGTCGAAGCTGCTCAGCCGCAACCTCTGCGTATACGGTCTGGGCGGCATCATCGCGCCCTTCATCGGCATCAAGCTGATAGACCTTCTCATCCACCTCCTTCCGGGGATGTCGTAAATGAAACACATGCCCATCTGGATGCACAGATATCTCGCCGCGCTCCGCACGCTGCTCGTCCTGACCCTGCTCACCGGTGTCCTCTACCCGCTGGTGGTCACCGGCATCGCCCAGGTCGCCTTCAACGACGGGGCCAACGGTTCCCTCGTGAAGAAGGACGGAAGGGCGGTGGGCAGCGCGCTCGTCGGCCAGAACTTCACGGACGCCGCGGGCAGGCCCGTCGGGAGGTACTTCCAGAGCCGGCCGTCCGTGGCCGGCGACGGCTACGACATGCTCTCCACCGCCGCGAGCAATCTGGGACCCGAGGACATCGTGGACGTCCTGCCCGTTCCGGGTGCCAGGGGCGGCGAGGGCAGGCGGAGCCTGCTCACCCAGGTCTGCGCCCGCTCCAGGGCCGTCGGGGAACTGGAGGGCGTCAGCGGTGCCCGGCCGTACTGCACGCCCGACGGCGTCGGTGCCGTGCTGAAGGTCTTCCCGGCGGTCGGCACCCCGACCAGGGCCGTCAGTGTCAACCAGGCCTGCCCCGCGTCCCCGTTCGTCGCCGAGTACCGTGGTGTCAGGGTCGAGTGCGGTAGACCCGGCGAGAGCTACGCGGCCGGCCGCACCGTTCCGGTCCGCGGCACGACGGTCCGGGCGGTCGTGCCCGCCGACGCGGTCACCGCCAGTGGCTCCGGCCTTGACCCGGACATCTCGGTCGCCTACGCCGAACTCCAGGCGGCCCGCGTGGCCAGGGAGCGCGGAGTGCCCGTGGAGAGGGTCAGGCAGCTGATCGCGGAGAACACCACGGGCCGCACCCTCGGTTTCATGGGCGAACCCGCGGTGAACGTCCTCGCGCTCAACCTGGCGCTCGACAGAGGTTGACCTCCGCCCCGGTGCCGGGGACCGAGGTCTCCACACTCAAGGAGATGTGATGAACCAGAGACGGGGGCGGCTGCGCATCTACCTCGGAGCCGCCCCGGGGGTCGGCAAGACCTACATGATGCTCTCCGAGGGCCACCGCCGCCTCATGAGAGGCACCGACGTGGTCGTGGGCTTCGTCGAGACCCACGGCCGTCCCCGTACCGCGGAACTGCTCGAGGGCCTGGAGATCGTCCCGCGCAGGAGCATGGGCCACCGCGGGTGCACGTTCACCGAGCTCGACGTGGACGCCGTCATCGCCAGGAGGCCCAAGGTCGCGCTGATCGACGAGCTGGCCCACACCAACGTGCCCGGCTCGCGCAACAGCAAGCGCTGGCAGGACATCGAGGAGATCCTCGACGCGGGCATCGACGTCATCTCCACGGTCAACATCCAGCACCTGGAGTCGCTCAACGACGTGGTCGAGGAGATCACCGGGGTGGTCCAGCGCGAGACGATGCCCGACGAGGTGGTGCGCCGAGCCGACCAGGTGGAGCTGGTGGACATGGCCCCGGAGGCACTGCGCCGCCGGATGGCGCACGGCAACGTCTACGCGCCGGAGAAGGTCGACGCGGCGCTGTCGAACTACTTCAGGGTCGGCAACCTGACCGCACTGCGCGAGCTGGCCCTGCTCTGGGTCGCGGGCAAGGTCGACGAGCAGCTCGACCGCTACCGCGCCGAGCACGGCATCTCCGGCACCTGGGAGGCGCGGGAGCGCGTCGTGGTCGCGCTGACCGGCGGCCCGGAAGGCGACACGCTGGTGCGCCGGGCCGCCAGGGTCGCGGCCAGGAGCAAGGGAGCCGACCTGCTGGCCGTGCACGTCACGCGCGCCGACGCGCTGGCCGGAGTGGATCCGGCGAGCATGGTCCGCCAGCGCACGCTGGTGGAGGACCTGGGCGGCACCTACCACCAGGTCGTCGGCGACGACATCCCGCGCGCACTGCTCGACTTCGCGCGCGGCGTCAACGCCACCCAGCTGGTGCTGGGAGCGTCCCGGCGCGGCAGGTTCGCCCAGATCCTCTCCCGGGGGGTCGGGGTGACCACGATCGCGCAGTCGGGGTCCATAGACGTTCACATGGTCACCCACGAGGAGATGAAGAAAGGGCGCGACCGAGCCCCGTCGCGGACCGCGCTGACCCGCCCCAGGCGGGTGGCCGGCTGGGTCATCGCGATGCTCGGGCTGCCGGTCCTGGCGCTGGGGCTGCACCTGCTCCGCGACGGGGTGAACCTGCCGAGCGACATACTGCTCTTCCTGCTCACGGTGATCGTGGTCGCCCTGGTGGGCGGCATGTGGCCGGCCGTCACCGCGGCCGTGTTCGGCTTCCTGCTGCTCAACTACTTCTTCACGGAGCCGCTCGCCGGCTTCACCATCGCGGACCCGGAGAATCTGTTCGCGCTGAGTGTCTACGTGCTGGTGGCCGTCATGGTGAGCGCCGTCGTCGACCTCGCCGCCCGCAGGACCAGGGAGGCGGCCCGCGCCCGTGCCGACGCGGAGATCCTCTCCACTCTGGCGGGACACGTGCTCCGCGGCGAGCACGTGCTCGCCTCGCTGCTCGCCCGGCTGAGGGAGACCTTCGGCCTGTCCTCGGTCACCCTGCTGGAACGCACCGGAGAGCCGGTGCCCGAGGACCAGGCCGACCCCGAGGCATGGCGGATCGTCGCCGCCGCCGGCGTCGACGTGCCCTGCACCTCGCCCGGCGCCGCGGACACCGACGTGGTCATCGACGAGCGGCTCGTCCTCGCCGTACGGGGCAGGCTGCTCGAGGCCTCCGACCGGCGGGTGCTGGAGGCTTTCGCCGCCGAGGCGGCCGTGGCCCTGCGGCAGGACCGGCTGGAGGAGGAGGCGGAGCAGGTCAGGCCGCTGGCCGAGGCCGACAGGATGCGTACCGCGCTGCTCGCCGCGGTCAGCCACGATCTGCGCACCCCGCTCGCCTCGGCCAGGGCTGCCGTGGAGGGCCTGCGAGCCACCGACGTCGACTGGTCCCCCGAGGACAGGTCGGAGTTGCTCGCCACCGCCGACGAGTCCCTGGCCAAGCTGGACCGTCTGGTCGCCAACCTGCTCGACATGAGCCGGCTGCAGGCGGGGGTGCTCGGGGTGGCGCTGGAGGCGACCGCGCTGGAGGAGGTCGTGCCACGCGCCATCGACGATCTCGGCGAGCTGTCCCGGCGGATCGAGGGTGACGTCTCCGCCGAGCTGCCCGAGGTCGTCGCCGACCAGGTTCTGCTGGAACGCATCCTGGTCAACCTCATGTCGAACGCCGTCCGCTACAGCCCCGAGGACATGAAGGTCCTCGTCACGGCCAGCAGGCACGGCGACCACGTGGAGGTCCGCGTCGTCGACCGCGGCACGGGCATACCGTCCGAGGCCTACGACCGGATCTTCATGCCCTTCCAGCGGCTCGGCGACCGCGACAACCACACCGGTGTCGGCCTGGGCCTCGCGCTCTCCCGGGGGCTCGCCGAGGCGATGGGCGGCACGCTGCTTCCTGATGAGACGCCCGGGGGCGGTCTCACCATGATCCTGACGCTTCCCGTCTCCTCGGACTCGCGGGTGCACCTCGCCGAGGAGGGCATGTGACCCGGGTCCCGATCGCCGAGGGGCGTCCGCCCCGTCCGTGGACGGGGCGGACGACCCTCGCGGCCGGGTCGGCGTTCCGCTACAGCGGGTCGGCGCTGTTCGTCTTGGACTGCTTCGACCAGGCGAGCTGCTCGTTCCTGCGCAGTTCCTCCTCGGTGGTCTGCTCCACTCTGGCCATGGCCCAGCGCAGGATCGGCGGTGCCATGAGGGAGGTCACGATCGCCACCAGCACCACGATCGTGTAGACCTCGACGCTGAGGATGCCCAGCCGCAGGCCCACCATGGCCACGACCACCTCGATGACACCCCGCGCGTTGAGCCCGGCGCCCAGGGCCAGAGCCTCCCACCGGTTGAGCCTGCTGGCACGTGCTCCGGCGTAGGCCCCGAGGAATTTGCCGACGATCGCCACGGTCAGGATGCCGAGCCCGGCGAGCAGCACCATCGGGTCGGCCAGGGACGTCAGGTCCATGCGCAACCCCGCGGTGGCGAAGAAGATCGGCGCGAAGCCGGAGAGCACCACGGTGCGCAGCGGGGCGAGCCGCGCCGGTTCGACGCCACCCGCGGTACCGATCAGCATGCCGCAGACGAAGGCACCGAAGACCGCCTCCAGGCCCATCGCGTGCGTGGCGGCCGAGGCGAGCAGGATCAGCACGGCCGCGGTCGCGACGGACGAGCCGGAGTCCTCGTCCCGGGAGGTGAGCCGGAACGAGTGCCGCACGAGCGGGCGGCCCACGGTGAGCGCGAAGATCACGACCGCCAGCAGGCAGGCCAGCGAGACCAGCACGCTTCCCGCGCGCAGGCCGGTGGTGGCCATGGCCGACACGATCGACAGCATGAACCAGCCGAACGCGTCGTCGATCATGCCCGCGGTGAGCGTGAGCTGCCCGATGTTACGGTGGAGCAGCCCCATGTCCATCAGGGTCTTGGCGATGACCGGGATGGCGCTGACGCACATCGCGACGCCGAGGAAGAGCGCGAAGACCAGCGGCTCGGTTCCGGTGGGGATGAGCGTGGCCGGGAGCAGGAATCCGGCGCCGATGCCGAACGCGAGCGGCACCAGCAACCCGCCGATGCTGACTCCGGCCGCCGTGGCGCCCCTGCGCCGGACCATCCCCATGTCCATGTGGATGCCGGTGATGCCGACGAGCAGCAGCACGCCGATCTGCCCGACCGCGTCGAGCAGGTGGAACTGGGCGCTGTCCTGCGGGAACAGCCAGGTGGACAGGTCCGGCGCGACATGGGCGAGGAAGGACGGCCCCAGGACCACCCCGACGAACAGCTCACCGACGACGGCGGGCATGCCGAGCCGCCCGGCCAGACGGCCGAAGGTGAGGGCGAGCAGCAGGAGCAGCCCCACCTGGAGTAGGAAGATCAACAGTTGATGTGCAGCGATCGGCGCCACTGGCGCCGCAAGCGTGACGAGCACGACAGACCCCTCCGGTTTCCAAGGTGCCGCCCCCTCTCCCCAGTAAGGCCGGCACAGTGCAGAGCTTGGCAAAGTAAAGATCGGCAATCAACTCTTGAAGAGCTGCCCAAAATATGCGGCGGTACTTATGCCGCATATTTGTGCGAGGTATCGCCTGATTGATCACGCTTCACCTGCCGGTTCCGGCGGAGGTGTGTTGCGGCTCGACCGCCTGGCGACGAGAGCAGGCCATGGCACAGGACCAGCCCGGCCGGCGCGCCGAGCAGGGTGGCCCGGGTGCTCGCCGTCGGCTCCTTCCCGCGGGGCGGCTTCTCACGGGCGGATCGCCCGGGGCCACCAGGAGGCTCCGTGGTCGTGCTCCACGGCGAGAATAATTCACAGTTAACCTGTAGAGATAGTAGATTAATCTGAACCAACCCACATGAGGTCATCGAGAGGCGCACCGTCGGGGGGCTGTCTGATGCACGTCACGGCGCGGAGCGACTACGCACTGAGGGCGATGCTGGTCATCGCGTTGAGCGATCCGGTCCCTGTCAAGTCGGAGACGATGGCCCAGACGCAGGAGATCCCGGCGAGTTTCCTGCGCGGCATTCTGACCGACCTGCGCCGTGCCGACCTCGTCTTCGCCCAGCGGGGCCACGAGGGCGGCTTCACCCTCACCAGGCCGCCGGTGGACATCTCGGTCGGAGACGTCCTGCGCGCCGTCGGTGGCGAGCTGACCTCGGTGCGAGGTCTGCCGACCGGGGACGTGGCCTACTTCGGAGAGGCGGTACGACTGCGCACGGTGTGGCTGAACATCGAGACCTCGATAAACGCCATCGTCGACACCGTCAGCCTGGCCGCGCTCCTGTCGCCGGTGGCCGAGAGTGGCAGGCGACGCGGAGCCTGACAGCCGGTGTCGATCGAACTGACGGTCTGTGTGAGACGAAGATGTCCACAACTTGAGACGCCTTGCTTGAAACGTGACTTGACGTCGCCTTGAAGTTCAATAACCATGTTTCCTATCAACATAGTAGGGAAAATGGGAAGGGGGGCGTCGTGCGTGCGCTCATCCTCTTAGGCCTGGTCGGCTTCGCGGCGCAACTCGTCGACGGCAGCCTCGGCATGGCCTACGGTGTCACCTCGACGACGCTACTCCTGGCCATCGGCACCAACCCCGCCGCCGCCTCGGCCACCATCCACCTCGCCGAGATCGGCACGACCCTCGCCTCCGGCGTATCGCACTGGCGGTTCGACAACATCGACTGGAAGGTCGTCGCCAAGATCGGTCTCCCCGGCGCCGTCGGCGCGTTCGCGGGAGCCACCTTCCTGTCCGGCCTGTCCACCGAGGTCGCCGCCCCGGTCATGTCGATCATCCTGCTCGCGCTGGGTGTCTACGTCCTGGTCCGCTTCACGGCCTTCGGCCTGCCGCGCGGCAACCTGGGCAAGCCGCTGCGCAAGCGCTTCCTCGCGCCCCTCGGCCTGGTGGCCGGATTCGTCGACGCCACCGGTGGCGGCGGCTGGGGTCCGGTCGGCACCCCGGCGATCCTGGCCAGCGGCCGCCTGGCACCGCGCAAGGTGATCGGTTCCATCGACGCCAGCGAGTTCCTGGTCGCCATCGCCGCCAGCATCGGCTTCTTCGTCGGCATCGGCTCGGAGAACATCGACTTCTCCTGGGTGGCCGTCCTGCTGCTCGGCGGCGTCATCGCGGCCCCCATCGCGGCCTGGCTGGTCCGCCACATCCCGCCGCGCATCCTGGGCTCCGCCGTCGGCGGTGTCATCGTCCTGACCAACGTGCGGACCCTGCTGCGCAGCGACTGGGTCGACGCCTCCGGCGGCGTCCAGGCGGCCGCCTACATCATCATCGCCGCCATCTGGGCCGCCGCCATCGCCTACTCGCTCCGTGAGTACCGCCGTGACCGCGACAACGAGCTGGCCGAGGCAGAGGAGCAGCGCCGCGCCGGAGAGCAGGAGACCGCAGGTTCCCCCAGCTGAGCCCGGCGGCGCGATCCGGCCGTGGTTCCGCGTGAAGGCCTCCTCGTCATGGCGAGGGGGCCTTCCGCGTTCCGGGCCCACGTCGGCCACCGCCGGTGCCGGGTGCCGGGCGAAACCCCGGCGGCCCTCGTCTTCCGTCACCCGGCGGTGGAGGGCTTCGACCACTGCGCTCCCACCACGGTGACCGCCCGACAGCGCACGGGCCCGTATCCGCTGGCCGAACCGTTCTCTGATATGTGAGGAATCAGGGTCGGTTTCGGTCGTCGAGACGGACGCCCCGAGGCCCGCCGACGGCCAGATCGTCATCGCCGTCCCGGCCGCCGGCGCGGTGCGCATCCCCGACACCCTGGACGCGGCCCAGGCGGCGACGTTCGCTCAGAGTCACTGCACGGCCATGTTCGCGTTGCGGGACCGGGGCGGACTGAGCGCGGGGGAGACCGTGCTGGTCCTGGGTGCGGGCGGCGGGGTAGGGCTGGCGGCGGTGCAGGTGGCGACCGCGCTTGGCGCGACGGTCCTGGCCGGGGCGTCGAGTGAGGACAAGCGGCGGGCCGCACGTGCCGCGGGCGCCGTCGCCGTGCTCGACACGAGCGCCCAGAGTCTCAAGGACGCGGCCCGCGAGTTCTCCAACGGCGGGGTCGACCTGGTCTACGACCCGGTGGGCGGCGACCTGGCGGATCCGGCCCTGCGGTCGCTGCGGGTGGGCGGCCGTTATCTGGTGATCGGTTTCGCCTCGGGGACCATCCCGTCGCTGCCGCTCAACCAGGTGCTGCTGCGCAACCGATCAGTCGTCGGGGTCGACTGGGGCGCCTGGTCGATGTCGGACGCCGCCGGTCAGCACGCCTTGCGTCGGGACTACCAGGTCACTGTGAGTTCACCCATCAGGAATGTACGCGCGTTCTTGATCTGCGCCTGGTTGATGATTTTTATCCGGTTCAGCCGATCCTGATTCTTCGCGATGATCCTATTCTGGCTGTCGCGGTATGCCGCCTGCCGTGCACCGTAGTAGTTCGTGTCCATCCTGCATGTCGTGTCGGCGGTGGCCGTCGCGATCTCCTCCGGGGTCCCCTGAGGCTTGAGATTATGATCATTCGCCGCGTTGTATCCCCAGCGTGGATCTCCGACGGCGGCCTCGGGATTCGGATAGTCGAACCCCTTCTCCTTCATGCAGTTGCTCCACACCTGCTCGGCATCACGGATGCGTGGATCGGTGTAAGCACTCTGGGACGCGTCGTCGGCCAGCATGAAAAGGTCCTGCTCCTCACGCACCCTGGCCGCTCTGCCCCCGAGGAGTTCCAGGGATCCCTGGCCGAGAAGTGCTTCCGTTCTGCCGGTACATCCGCCGACAGGCAATGCCTTGCCGTGGAAGTTCCGTCTCCTACCATTCAGGACGATGGCCTGCTCATCGGATATGGAGTATCCGGTGAAGCCTGCGCTCTCCAGGAGTTGAGCGGGCGGACCCGTATAGCCGTACTTCTCCACCTGACGGTCGCCCAGCCAGGCGAGATAGCCGGCGTTCTTATGCTCCTCAGGCTGAGCCGGGAGCGGCAGAGCTTTCAACTCCACCCCGAACTTCCGGGTGCAGTCGGCGAGCATCATGAACCGGGCCTTGTCGACGATCTTCCGGTCGGCCGCGGGCAGATCATAGGCATCAAGCGGAAGAGTGAGGTCGGCGGCGGTGCGCGGAGCCGAGATCGCACTCACGGCCTTATCCTCCCGGGCTGCACTGCACCCTGTTGCGCCGATGACCGCGAGAAGGCCGGCGAGCAGGCGGCGCGCGACGATGGCGGTCGCAACGGTCACGACGAAACTCCATCCAACAGGAACGGCATTTCGCAGATAATGCCATCCGGGCGTCGGCGTGGAGAGCACCTTGATCACGATGTGATGGGAAAGCCCCGGATCGCTGACCGCTCGAACACGCCAGCGGAGGGCGATCTCCGTTGCCTGCCGTCCAAAGGCCGATCTTTGCCTCCGGCGGGGCACTCCGGCTCTGGGGTGATCGCCAGGGACGCGCTCACCGCCGTCGGCCTGTCGGGGTTTGAGACGGGGACTGCTCATCCCGTCCGCTATCGATCTGGGACAAATCGGGCGGGACAGCGCCAGAAGGGATGGGCGGGCGGGATGTCCCGGAGTGCCGCACCCGCTGCGGAGTTCTCGGGGGCAGGCGGTTGAAATCGGGCCCCGCCAGGTACGGCGGGGCGTGCGCGTCGTCGGTGCCTGGTGTCCGCGAGAAGACGCCTGGTGTCCACGACGACGCGGCGGGCCCTGTTCAGTCGTTTGCCAGGTACTCGGACGCCCCGGAACGCTCCGGTGCCTCGAAGTGCTCCGACACGCGTTCGGCGCTGAAGGCGCCGCGTTCGGTCACGATCCTGGTCACCAGGTGCGGGGGAGTGGCGTCGAAGGCGGGGTAGTGGCCGGTCACGCCCTCGCCCGCGGTGCGCTTTCCCAGCACGTGCAGGACCTCGTCGCCGTCCCGCCGTTCGATGACGACGTCGCCGATTCCCGGCGCCCGGGGGTCGGGCGCCGGGATCACCACGTAGTACGGGACGTCGAAGGCGCGGGCGGCCAGCGCCACCCCGAGGGTGCCGACCTTGTTCACCACATGGCCGTCCATCGTCACCCGGTCCGCCGCGGTCAGTGCCACGTCGGCGAGCCCGTCGGCCAGCACCGAGGCGACCATCCCGTCGGTGATCAGGGTGGGCCGGTAGCCCATCTCCACCAGCGTCGGCGCGGTCAGCCGTGCTCCCTGCAGGTAGGGCCGGGTCTCGGTGCAGACGAACTCCAGTCGCTTGCCCGCCTGCTGCGCGGCCTCGACCGTCGCGATCAGGTAGGTGTCGGCCCAGCAGTGGGTGAGGACGCGGGTGCCGTCCTCCAGCAGTGCCGCCGCGTGCCTGCCCAGGGCCGCGCTGCTGGCCCGGTAGGCCGCGTCGTGCTCGGTCGCGGCCCGGGTCACGGCCTCCACCAGTTCCTCCCCCGACGCCTCGGGCAGCGGCCCGTCCACGGTGGCGGCCAGGACCGCCTGGACGGCGTCGCGGATGTGGTTGTTCGTGGGCCGGGTCGCGATCAGCCGGTCGCCCGCCCCGCGCAGCCGGGCCGCCGCCAGGACCGGTGGCTCGTCGCGGGCCTCACGGGCGGCCAGGATCATCCCGGCGGTCGCCGCGAACGAGGGGCCGGTGCTCTGCGTGACCATCCGCTCGATGGCCACCGCGACGTCCTCGCTGGTGGCGCAGCGCACCCAGCGGTGCTCGAAGGGATAGACGCGGCGGTCGAGGATCTCCACGGCGTCGTCGGTGATCCTGACGGAGTCGGCGAGGACGGGCCGTCTCCCGGTTGTCTTCATGGGGCCTCCAGCGGTGGGCGGGACCCGATCACGGTACCGGCGCCGCCTGGCGTCACCGCGATCCGGTCGTGCTCCGCGCTGCTGCCCTCCTCCGCTCCGTTCGAACGGTGGCATGCCGCCGGGCGGCGGGCCGTTCCTGGCCGGCCCGCCGCTCGGAGGTACGGTGGCTCAGGCGAGCTTCCTGCCGATCTCGCCGATCTGGGCGCGCTGCTCGGTGAGGAGCCTCTCCGCCAGCTGGACGGTCGGCCGGCGGCTTCCCAGGGCGATCACGACCTGGGCCATCCGGACGCCGCTGTCGAGGTGCCTGCCAAGGAGGCTCAGCCACAGCTTGTCGAAGGCGGCGCCTGAGCGTCTCTTCAGCGAGGAGATCTGGGTGGCGGACAGCACGCCCGGCATGTTGTGCGCGGCGTGGTCGTCATCCGCCGGTATCTCGACCTGCCACGACCGGAGCCAGCCGGACATCAGGTCGATGTCGGCGGACTCGCTCTGCCTGATCTTCGCGGCCAGGTCGCGCACGTAGGGGTTCTGGGTACGGCCGGTCACCAGATCGGCGAGCTGGATGGCCTGGCGGTGGTGCGGGATCATCTCCTGGGAGAAGCGGACGTCCGCGTCGACCCGGTCGGCGACCACTTCCATCGCCTGCGTGGGGGACGTGGGTGTCACGGCGGTTGATGAGCACCCGGCGATCAGTGTGGCGGAGACCAGCAGGGTGGCGGTCAGGAACCGTTGCCCGGATGACCGCCGGGTGCTCATCAAGATCGCTGCCCCTTTCCTGCCGGTGGGAGGGATCAATCGTGCCGTTCCACCCTGAGATACGCCGACCGGGTAACGGGGGTTCAGGGGCCGCCGAAGATTTCGGACACGAGATCTCCGGCCCCGGGACGTGCCCGAGTGCCCGGACGCGCGGCCTCCCGATCCCAGGTGGCCGGGGTGATCCCGGCCTGCCTGAGCTGGAACTTCTCCACCTTCTGGGTCGGCGTCTTCGGCAGCAGGTCGAGGAACTCGACGTATCGGGGGACCATGTGCGGTGCGGCGTGGCGGGCGCAGTGCTCGGTGAGCTCCTCGGCGGTGAGGCTCGCGCCGGGGCGCAGCACGACGCAGACCTTCAGATCCTCCTCGGTCAGCTCGCTGGGCACGCCGACGGCCGCGGCCTCCAGCACACTCGGATGCCCCTCCACGACCTGCTCGACCTCGTAGGCGGAGATGTTCTCGCCCCGGCGGCGGATCCCGTCCTTGGCGCGGCCGCAGAAGTAAAGGTGGCCGTCCTCGTCGAGGCGGCCGAGGTCGCCGGTGCGCAGCCACTCGCCGTGGAAGGCGGCGGCGGTGGCCTCGGGCATCCCGTGGTAGGAGTTCATGACGAGGCCGGGCTCGCGGGGGCGGATCAGGATCTCCCCGATCTCACCCGGCGGCAGTGGCGAGCCGTCTTCCCCGCCGATGGCGAGTTCGTACTGCGAGATGACGCGACCGCACGACCCGGGGCGCCGGGGGGCGTCGAGCGGCTCGTAGACCGGCACGCCGCCGTCGGTGAGCCCGTACACCTCCAGCAGCGGGAATCCGAACCGCTGCTCCCACCCGTCCCGCCAGGCGGGCATCGGCACGCCCCACGCCAGGCGGACCCGGTGCGCCCGGTCGTCCGGCCGAGGTGGGCGCTTCCACAGGATGGTCAGGGTCGCGCCCATGAAGTTGAAGACCGTGGCGTCGAAGCGGCGGACCTCGTCCCAGAACCCCGACGCGCTGAACCCGGCGCCGATCGCCGCGACGGCCCCGACCGACAGGGCCGCCACGACGGTCAGTGTGGCGGCGTCGATGTGGAACAGCGGGAACGGGCAGTACAGGACGTCCTCGGCGGTCAGCCGGAGGTTCTCCGCGTGCAGCTCGCCCTGCCGCACGAGGTAGCGGTTGGAGAGCACGCACGCCTTGGAAGGGCCGGTGGTCCCCGAGGTGAACAGCATCATCGCCGGTGCGAGCGCGCCGGTCTCCGCCGGTGCCACGGCCACGCCGGGTAGTGCCGCCTGCTCGAAGCGGGCGACGCGCGCCGTGCCGTGCCAGGCGGGAAGGGCGTCTCCGGCGCCGCGCACCAGGATCGCCTCCAGGCCGGACGGCTCGTGCGGCAGCGCGGCCAGGGCGGGCAGCAGTTCCGCGTCGACCACCGCGACGCGCGCCCGGGTCACCTGGAAGGCATGGGCCAGGCCGGAACCGATCAGCGAGGTGTTGACCGGCACGTGCACCGCACCCAGGCGGGCGACCGCGAACCAGGTCAGCACCGCGTCGGCACTGTTGCGCATCAGTACGGCGACCGGCTCGCCCGGCCGCACCCCGAGCGCCGCGAGGCCCGCGGAGAGCGCGCGGGACCGCTCGTGGAACTCGGCGTAGCTGAGGTCGCCCTCACGGGTGCGCAGGAACACCTTGGCCGGGTGCCGCCGGGCCCGCTCGTCAAGCAGCAGGGTGAGGGTCATGACCGCTCGCAGAGCGACCGTTCCAGACCGAACAGCCGGGCCGCGTTGCCTGCGAACAGCGCCTCCAGCGCGGGCTCGGGCAGGCCGGACTCACGCCATTCGGCGAGCGCGCGGGAGGGCTCCATCACCGGCCAGTCGCTGCCATAGAGAACCTGATCGCGCAGCACCGTGGACATCATGCCGAACATGGTGTCCCAGCCGGTGCCCGGACGGGACACGTACTTCGGGGCCAGCCCACCGAACTCCAGGTAGACCGTGGGGTGCCGGCGCGCCACGGCGCAGAACTCGGTGGCCCACGGCCATCCCGCGTGGCAGGCGATGAGCCGCAGATCGGGGAAGTCACAGGCCACCTGGTCCAGCAACTCGGGACGCTCGTGCCTGATGGGATGCATCCGCGAGTAGGTGATGCCGGTGTGCACCGCGACGACCAGGCCGAGCTCCTCGGCGCGCGAGTACATCGGGTAGAGGGCGCGGTCATCGATGTCCAGGCCGAAGAAGGCGGGTTGCACGGCCACGCCGAGCAGCCCCTGGCCGGCCGCGGCGGCGACCTGCCTGGCCGCCCGTGTCGGCCGGGGCGGGTACAGGTCCACGGTGCCGATGCCCGAGAAGCGGCCGGGATGCTCGGCGACCACCTTGACCAGCGCCTCGTTCAGCGCCTCCGCGGACTCGCCGCCCTCGGACTCGGCGTGCATGACCGCCCGGTCGATGCCTTCCGCGTCCATGGCGGCCAGCAGGTCGGGCAGCGTGCCTTCGTTCATCTTGCCGGTCAGTCCCAGCACGCGGTCGTACTGCTCGGTCTGCCGAAAGGGGGCGTTGTAGGTCGCGGTCTCACGCAGGTGCTGGGGGAGCCGGACCCGCGCGTCGATGATTCTCATACGGAGGCCTTTGTGGATCGGCATGACGGGGAGCCCAATCGATTGGTTGGCGATGAGGGTGATCTCTCGCCGCCACACCTTTATGAACTCTGCTTTCATGCCTTGATTTCGTGGCCGGGGCGGCCTGGAGGAAGAGTATCAATCGCACCGTCGCTTCCCGCTGCCCGAGATGCAGCGCGAGTTCGGCGACGGGCAGCGGGTGCTCGACGTGGCTTTCAACTACCTCGACTTCCACG
>NZ_JBEOWJ010000074.1:0-9875 GCF_040295965.1 Streptosporangium sp. NPDC002544
GCCGACGTGGATGTGGATGTGGCGGTTGCGCCGGTGTGGGGGTTGGTGCGGGCGGCGCAGGCCGAGCATCCGGGACGGTTCGTGCTGCTGGATCTGGAGGAGGGCCGGGAACGGGACGCGGCGGTGGGTGTGGCGGTGGCCTGCGGCGAGCCGGAGCTGGCGGTGCGGTCGGGGGTGTTCCTGGTGCCCCGGCTGGTCAGGATGGCCCAGCCTGAGCGGCCCGTTCTGGGCTCTGCCGAGCAGCACGGCGGCTCGGACGCGGAGCCGGACGTGGGCTCTGCCGAGCAGTACGGCGGCTCCGTCGGGTTGGCGGCGGGGACGGTGCTGGTGACCGGCGGCACGGGCGGGTTCGGGGCGTTGCTGGCGCGGCATTTGGTGGCTGAGCATGGGGTGCGGCATCTGCTGCTGACCAGCCGGCGAGGGCCGGGCGCTCCGGGTGCGCTGGAGTTGCAGGCGGAGCTGATCGCGCACGGGGCCGAGGTCACGATCGCCGCGTGTGATGTGGGGGATCGGGGTCAGGTGGCGGAGTTGCTGGCGCAGGTCCCAGCCGAGCATCCATTGACCGCGGTGGTTCATGCGGCGGGTGTGCTGGACGACGGGACGATCGCGTCGCTGTCGCCGGAGCGGCTGGACGCCGTGCTGCGTCCCAAGGCGGATGCGGCCTGGCACCTGCACGAGCTGACCCGGGATCTGCCGTTGGCGATGTTCGTGCTGGTGTCGTCGGCCAGTGGCCTGGTGTTGGCGGCGGGTCAGGGCAACTATGTGGCGGCCAACGTGTTCTTGGACGCGCTGGCGGCCTATCGGCGGTCGCACGGGTTGGTGGCGACGTCGCTGGCGTACGGGCTGTTGGATATGGCCACCGGGATGGGTGCCGAGTTGTCCGACGCCAACCGGGCCCGTCTTGCCCGGCTGGGGCTGCCGGCGTTGTCCACGGCTGAGGGAGTACGGCTGTTCGATCTGAGTGTGCGGACGGATGCGGCGATGACGGTGCCGCTGCGCGTGGACGTGGAAGTGCTGCGGGGCCGCGGCGATCAGGTGCCGGCGTTGTTGCGGGGGTTGGTGCCGGTGGCGAGGCGGGTGGTTCGTGCGGTCGCCGGCGGTGGCGAAGAGGGCGGGCTGCGGCGGCGTCTGGCAGCCCTGGAGTCGGGGGAACGCCGGCGGGTGCTGGATGAGCTGGTACGGCGGCACGTGGCGGTGGTGCTGGGCCATACATCAGGCGATGCGGTGGACCCCGGTCGGGCCTTCAGCACGATGGGGCTGGATTCGCTGGCCGCGGTGGAGTTGCGCAACCAGCTGGCCGCGGTGACGGGGCTGTCGCTGCCTGCGACGCTGGTCTTCGACTACCCGACCTCCCTCAGCGTGGCCGAATTCCTATACGGGGAGTTGTTCGGCTCGGTGGACTCCGAGCAGGTCGCGGATCTGCTGGTGGTGCATTCGGTGACGGACGACCCGGTCGTGATCGTGGGGATGGCGTGCCGCTATCCGGGCGGGGTGGCCTCTCCGGCGGATCTGTGGCGGCTGGTGATCGAGGAGACCGACGCGATCACCGGTTTCCCGACGAATCGGGGGTGGGATCTGGATGGCATCTATGATCCGGATCCCGGCCGGGTGGGGACGTCGTACACCCGGCACGGCGGGTTCCTGCATGACGCCGATGAGTTCGATGCGGGATTCTTCGGGATCTCGCCGCGTGAGGCTCTGGCGATGGATCCGCAGCAGCGGCTGCTGCTGGAGGTGTCGTGGGAGGCGGTCGAGCGGGCCGGGATCGAGCCGGTTTCGCTGAAGGGCAGTCCGACCGGGGTGTTCGTGGGCACCAACGGTCAGGACTACGCGAGCCTCACCGTGAACGCCCGGGCGGATGTGGAAGGTCACGCCATTACCGGTATGGCGGCCAGTGTGTTGTCGGGGCGTTTGTCTTACACGCTGGGGTTGGAGGGCCCGGCGGTGACCGTGGATACGGCGTGTTCGTCGTCGCTGGTGGCGTTGCATATGGCGGCGCAGGCACTGCGGTCGGGTGAGTGCTCGCTGGCTCTGGCCGGCGGTGTCTCGGTGATGACCACCCCGTTTGGGTTCATCGAGTTCAGCGCACAGCGTGGGCTGTCGCCTGATGGGCGGTGTAAGGCGTTCTCCGACACCGCGGACGGCACCAGCTGGGGCGAGGGTGTGGGCGTGCTGGTGCTGGAGCGGTTGTCGGACGCGCGGCGTAACGGGCACCAGGTGCTGGCGATCGTGCGTGGGTCGGCGGTGAACCAGGACGGGGCGTCGAACGGTTTGGCGGCGCCGAATGGTCCGTCGCAGCAGCGGGTGATCCGTCAGGCGCTGGCGGGTGCCGGGTTGTCGCCGGCCGAGGTTGATGCGGTGGAGGCGCACGGCACGGGCACCCGGCTGGGTGACCCGATCGAGGCGCAGGCGTTGCTGGCGACCTATGGCAAGGACCGTCCTGAGAATCGGCCGTTGCTGCTGGGGGCGATCAAGTCCAACATCGGTCACACGCAGGCGGCCGCCGGTGTGGCGGGTGTGATCAAGATGGTCATGGCCATGCGGCATGGGGTCCTGCCCAAGACGCTGCACGTGGACGCGCCGTCCTCGCACGTGGACTGGAGCGAGGGTGCGGTCGAGCTGCTGGCCGAGCCGGCCGGGTGGCCGCAAACCGACCACCCGCGCCGGGCCGGTGTGTCCTCCTTCGGCATCAGCGGCACCAACGCCCACCTGATCCTCGAGCAGGGGTCGGCGGCTCCGTGGATCGAGGCCGGAACGGTGGCGCCGGACGAGGATCCGGCCGCGGGTGCGGATGTGCTGCCGGTGGTGGTGTCGGGCCGTACGGCTGGGGCGCTGCGGGCACAGGCCGGGCGGCTGGCCGCGCACGTGGAGGGTCACGATGAGCCGGCCTTGGCCGATGTGGCGTTCTCGCTGGCCACGACGCGGTCGGCGTTCGAGCATCGGGCGGTGGTGCTGGCGAGCGACCGTGAGGGTGTACTGGCCGGTTTGGGCGCGCTCGCCGAGGACCGCGCCGGTGCGGGTGTGGTGCGCGGGGTGGCGGCGGTGGAGCCGAGGCTGGCGGTGTTGTTCACCGGTCAGGGGAGCCAGCGGGTGGGGATGGGCCGGGAGTTGTATGACCGGTTCCCGGTGTTCGCGGGGGCGTTGGACGAGGTGATCGCCGAGCTGGACCCGCTGCTCGACGGGCAGTCGGGTGGGTCGTTGCGGGAGGTGTTGTTCGCCGAGCCGGGGTCGGTTGAGGCGGAGGCGCTGGATCGGACGGGGTGGGCGCAGCCGGCCCTGTTCGCGGTGGAGACGGCGCTGTTCCGGCTGGTGTCCTCGTGGGGGGTCCGGCCGGACGTGCTGGCGGGGCACTCGATTGGGGAGATCGCGGCGGCGCATGTGGCCGGGGTGTTGTCGCTGAGCGATGCGTGCGTGTTGGTGGCGGCGCGGGCGCGGTTGATGCAGGCGCTTCCTGCCGGTGGGGCGATGGTGGCGGTGGTGGCGCCCGAGGAGGAGGTCGCCGCACTGCTGGCCGGGCATGAGGACGAGGTGTCGGTCGCCGCCGTCAACGGTCCGGCCTCGGTCGTGATCTCCGGGGTTGAGGCGCTGGTGCTTGAGGTGGCGGCCGCCCTGGAGCAGCGGGGGGTCAAGACGCGGCGGTTGCGGGTGTCGCACGCGTTCCATTCGCCGTTGATGGAGCCGATGCTGGAGGACTTCCACGCGATCGCCGGGACGCTCACCTACAACTCGCCGCGCATCCCGGTGGTGTCCACCCTGACCGGGGAGCAGGCGACGGCTGAGCGGTTGTGCTCGCCGGGCTACTGGGTCGACCAGGTGCGGGGCGCGGTCCGCTTCGCCGACGGCGTCCATGCGTTGCACGGTCTGGGCGTGCGGGCGTATCTGGAGCTGGGCCCCGATGGGGTGCTGAGCGCGATGGCCCAGGACACCCTTGCCACGCTCGCCGGCTCGGACGCCAACGTGCACGAGTCGGCCACCGTGCTGGTGCCGGTGTTGCGCAGGGACCGGGATGAGCAGAGCACGGTGATGTCGGCGCTGGCCGAGTTGCACGTGCACGGGGTGCCGGTCGACTGGCGTGCGGTGCTGCCGGGCGGGCACCGGGTTGAACTGCCCACGTACGCCTTCGAGCATCGGCGGTACTGGCCCGAGAACACCGGCGCCGGTATGGGGAATGTGGCGGAGGTGGGTCTGGCCGCGACGTATCACCCGCTGCTGGGTGCGGCGGTGGGTCTGGCCGACTCGGATGGGGTGGTGCTGAGCGGGCGGTTGTCCCTGCGATCACATCCATGGCTGGCCGATCACATGGTGGCCGGAACGGTGATTTTCCCGGGTACCGGATTCCTGGAGCTGGCGATCCGGGCGGGTGACCAGGTCGGCTGTGACATGGTGGAGGAGCTGACCCTGATTACGCCGCTGGTGCTGAACGAGCGGGAAGCGGTCGTGGTGCAGGTGTCGGTGGGGGCGCCCCAGGAGTCGGGCCGCCGGACGGTGAACGTGTATGCCCGTGCTGCCGACGCCCCGGATGGTCAGCCGTGGATACAGCATGCGACCGGTGTGCTGGTGGGCAGTGGCCGGATGGCCGAGATGTTCGACGCGAGTGTGTGGCCGCCGGCTGCGGCGACCGCGATCGAGCTGGACGGGTTGTATGAGGGGTTGGCTGCGGGTGGCTTCGACTATGGTCCGGTGTTCCAGGGGCTGCGGGCGGCATGGCGGGGTGAGGAGGGGATCTTCGCCGAGGTCGTCCTTCCCGAACAGGCGGCCTCGAGCGCGGGCGCGTTCAGGGTGCATCCGGCGTTGCTGGACGCGGTGCTGCACGCCCTGGCGTTCATAGACCTGGAGCAGGTCGAGGGTGGCCGGTTGCCGTTCTTCTGGGGTGAGGTGTGCCTGCACGCGTCCGGGGCGTCGGCGCTGCGGGTTCGGCTGGTCAAGACGGGCGACGAGGCGGTGTCGCTGACGGCGGTGGACACCGCGGGGGAACCGGTGTTGTCGGTGCGCTCCCTGGTGTTGCGGCCGATCTCGCGCGACCTGCTGGCTGCCGCCGACGGCGGCCGCGGGGTGGATCGGGACGCGCTGTTCCGGCTGGAGTGGACCGTGCTGCCCGATCTGCCGGTGACCGATCCGACGGCGGCGGCAGCGGTCGGGTGCGCGGTGCTTGAGCCTGACACGCTGGGGCTCACGGATGTGTGGGATGCGGCCGGACGGTCGGTCGCGGTTCATCGGGATCTGTCGGCGTTGGCTGAGGCGGGTCCGGTGCCGGCTGTGGTGCTGGCCGAGGTGGCCACGGCGGCGTGCGGAGCCGTGGACGTGGTGGAGTCGGCGCATGAGGTCACCGCCGGCGTGCTGGGCTTGTTGCAGGGGTGGCTGGCCGATGAGCGGTACCGCGACTCCTGCCTGGTGTTGACGACATGCGGTGCGGTGGCGACCGGTGAGGGGGAGTCCCCCGATCCGGTGGCTGCCGCGGTGTGGGGGCTGGTGAGGTCGGCGCAGTCGGAGAATCCAGGCCGGTTCGTGCTGGTGGATGTGGACGGGCAGGAGTCCTCGCTGTCGGTGTTGCCGGCGGTGTTGCCCGCGCTCATGTCCTCGGGCGAGCCGCAGGCGGTGGTGCGCCACGGCGAGGTGCGGGTGGCTCGGCTGGCGTCGCTGAGTTCGGGGGCGGGGTTGCTGCCTCCGGGCGGTGGGGTGCCGTGGCGGCTGGGCAGCCGGGCCAAGGGCAGCCTGGACGCGCTGGAACTGCTGTCGTTCCCGGAGGCGGCCGAGGCGTTGGGGGACGGTCAGGTGCGGGTGGCGGTGCGTGCGGCGGGCGTGAACTTCCGCGACCTGCTGGACGGGTTGAACGCGCTGGGCTGGTGGCAGGACAAGGTCGGCCTGATGGGCGGCGAGGCCGCCGGGGTGGTGCTGGAGGTCGGCCCCGGGGTGGAGAGCCTGCGCCCCGGGGATCGGGTGACGGGTCTGGCCGAGGGCGCCTTCGGCCCGGTGGTGATCACCGACGCTACAGCCGTGGCCAAAATTCCCGATCACTGCTCTTTCGAGCAGGCGGCGACGATCCCGGTGGCGTTCCTGACGGCCTATTACGGGCTGATGGACCTGGCCGCTCTGCGGGCGGGCGAGTCGCTGCTGGTGCACGCGGGTGCCGGTGGTGTGGGGATGGCGGCGATCCAGCTGGCTCAGCGGCTTGGGGTGGAGGTGTTCGCCACAGCCAGCCCGGCCAAGTGGGAGGTGCTGCGTTCGCTGGGCATTCCCGAGGATCACATCGCCTCCTCCCGCGATCTGGAGTTCGAGGAGTGCTTCCGGCAGGTGTGCGGGGAGCGGGGGATCGATGTGGTGCTGAACTCGCTGACGGGTGAGTTCATCGACGCCTCGGCGCGGCTGCTGGCCCCAGGAGGCCGGTTCATAGAGATCGGCAAGCTGGACATCCGCGACCAGGAACAGTTCCCGGAGGAGCTGACCTACCGGTGGTTCGACCTGGGGGATGCCGGCCCCGAGCGGCTGGAGCAGATGCTGGGCGAGTTGATGGGGCTGTTCGCCTCGGGTGAGTTGCGGCCGTTGCCGTTCACGGCGTGGGATGTGCAGCGGGGCCGGGAGGCGTTCCGGTTCATGAGCCAGGCCCGGCACACCGGCAAGATCGTGCTGACCATGCCGCGGCGGTGGGACCCGGACGGCACGGTGCTGATCACCGGTGGCACCGGTGGTCTGGGTGCGGAGCTGGCTCGGCATGTGGTGGCCGAGCACGGGGTGCGGCACCTGCTTTTGGCCGGCCGCCGGGGGTTGGAGGCTCCGGGTGCGGTGGAGTTGCAGGCCGAGCTGATCGCGCATGGGGTCGAGGTCGCGGTCGTGGCGTGTGATGTGGCGGATCGGGAGCAGGTGGCGGCGTTGCTGGCGCGGGTCCCGGCCGAGCATCCGCTCACCGCGGTGGTTCATGCGGCGGGTGTGCTGGATGACGGGACGATCGCGTTGCTGTCGAAGGAGCGGCTGGACACCGTGCTGCGGCCGAAGGTGGATGCGGCGTGGCATCTGCATGAGCTGACCCAGGACATGGATCTGGCGGGGTTCGTGCTGTTTTCATCGGTGGCCGGGACGTTCGGTGGGCCGGGGCAGGGCAACTACGCGGCGGCGAACACGTTTTTGGATGCGCTGGCCGAGCATCGGCGTGCGCTGGGCCTGGCCGGGGTGTCGGTTGCGTGGGGTGCTTGGGCGCAGGACGCGGGGATGACGGGCACGCTGGGTCAGGCGGATATGCGGCGGATTGAGCGGGCGGGGATTTCGGCCTTGACGGTCGAGCAGGGGCTGGCGTTGTTCGACGCGGCTGCTGCGGTGGGTCCTGCGGTGGTGGTGGCGGCGCGGTTGGATGCGTCGGCGGTGGTGCGGGCGGGTGGTGAGGTGCCGCGTCTGCTGCGGGGGTTGGTGCGGGGGGTCCGCCGGTCGGCGGCCTCGGCGTTGGTGCCGGCGGGTGACGGGGCACTGGGTGGGCGGCTGGCCGGGATGGGTGAGGCCGATCGGGTTCGGTTCGTGCTGGAGCTGGTGCGCGCGCAGGCGGCGATGGTGCTGGGGCATGCGTCGCCCGATGCGGTGGAGGTGCGGCGGGAGTTCCGTGACCTGGGCCTTGACAGTCTCACCGCGGTGGAGTTGCGTAACCGGCTGAACGCGGCGACGGGGTTGCGGTTGCCGGCGACGTTGGTGTTCGACTATCCGACTCCGGTTGGTCTGGCGGATTTCCTGCTGGGTGAGTTGCTGGGTGAGCGGGCCGATGCGGGTGTGCTCTCGCCGGTGGTGCGTTCGGTGGCCGATGATCCGGTCGTGATCGTGGGGATGGCGTGCCGTTATCCGGGTGGGGTGTCCTCTCCGGAGGATCTGTGGCGTCTGGTGATCGAGGAGACCGATGCGATCACCGGTTTCCCGACGAATCGGGGGTGGGATCTGGAGGGTATCTACGATCCGGATCCCGGTCGGGTGGGGACGTCGTATACGCGTCATGGTGGGTTCTTGCATGATGCCGATGAGTTCGATCCGGGGTTCTTCGGGATCTCGCCGCGTGAGGCGTTGGCGGTTGATCCGCAGCAGCGGTTGTTGCTGGAGGTGTCGTGGGAGGCGGTGGAGCGGGCCGGGATCGAGCCGGGGTCGTTGCGGGGTAGCCGGACCGGGGTGTTCACCGGGTTGATGTACAACGACTACGGCCTGGTTCTGGGCAACGCCGCCGGCCGGGTGCACCAGGCCACGGCCGATGAGGGGATCGCTCAGCGCGATGCCGTCGAGGGCTACGAAAGTACCGGGACCGCGCCGAGTGTGGCCTCGGGCCGGGTGTCGTACACGCTGGGGTTGGAGGGGCCGGCGGTGACGGTGGACACGGCGTGTTCGTCGTCGCTGGTGGCGGTGCATCTGGCGGCGCAGGCGCTGCGGTCGGGGGATTGTTCGCTGGCGTTGGCGGGTGGGGCGACGGTGATGTCGACGCCGAACACCTTCATCGGGTTCGCCCGGCAGCGTGGTCTGTCGGTGGACGGCCGGTGCAGGTCCTTCTCCGAGTCGGCCGATGGGGTGGGCTGGTCGGAGGGTGTGGGTGTGCTGGTGCTGGAGCGGTTGTCGGACGCGCGCCGCAACGGTCATCAGGTGCTGGCGGTGTTGCGGGGTTCGGCGGTGAACCAGGACGGCGCGTCCAACGGGTTGACCGCGCCGAATGGGCCGTCGCAGCAGCGGGTGATCCGTCAGGCGCTGGCCGGTGCGGGGTTGTCGCCGGCCGAGGTGGACGCGGTGGAGGCGCACGGCACCGGGACGACGCTGGGTGACCCGATCGAGGCCCAGGCCCTGCTGGCGACGTATGGGCAGGAGCGGCCGGAGGATCGGCCGGTGCTGCTGGGGTCGATCAAGTCGAACATCGGGCACACCCAGGCGGCCGCCGGTGTGGCGGGTGTGATCAAGATGGTCATGGCGATGCGCGAGGGTGTGGTGCCGCGCACGTTGCATGTGGATGCGCCGTCCTCGCATGTGGACTGGGCCTCGGGTGCGGTGGAGTTGCTGACCGAGCCGATGGAGTGGCCGGAGACGAGCCGTCCGCGTCGGGCTGCGGTGTCGTCGTTCGGGATCAGCGGCACCAATGCGCACGTGATCATTGAGCAGCCTCCCGGGGTGGAGGACGTCGCGGCGGCCGAGGTTGAGGTCGCCGAGTCCGGGGCCGTGGCGTGGGTGGTGTCGGGGCGGAGTGAGGTGGCGTTGCGGGCGCAGGCGGCCCGGTTGCTGTCGCATGTGGAGGGTTCGCCTGGTCTGGGGTTGGCCGAGGTGGGGGTGTCGCTGGCGACGGCTCGGTCGGCGTTCGAGTATCGGGCGGTGGTGGTGGGTGCTGAGCGTGCGGAGTTGGTGCGGGCTCTGGTCGCGGTGGCCGAGGGTGCGCCGGCCGCCGGTGTGGTGACCGGTTCGGCGCGGGGAGTGGCCAAGCTGGCGTTCTTGTTCACCGGTCAGGGGAGCCAGCGGGTGGGGATGGGCCGGGGGCTGTATGACCGGTTCCCGGTGTTCGCGCAGGCGTTGGACGAGGTGATCGCTGAGCTGGACCCGCTGCTGGAGTCGGCCGGGCAACTGGATGGTGGGTCGGTCGAGCGGGTGGGTCGTTCGCTGCGGGAGGTGTTGTTCGCCGAGCCGGGTACGGCTGAGGAGGGGTTGCTGGATCTGACGGGGTGGGCGCAGCCGGCTCTGTTCGCGGTGGAGACGGCGCTGTTCCGGCTGGTGTCCTCGTGGGGAGTGCGGCCGGATGTGCTGGCCGGGCATTCGATCGGGGAGATCACCGCTGCCCATGTGGCCGGGGTGTTGTCCCTGAAGGATGCGTGTGCGTTGGTGGCGGGTCGGGCGCGGTTGATGCAGGCGCTCCCTGCCGGTGGGGCGATGGTGTCGGTGCG
>NZ_JBEOWJ010000075.1:0-9699 GCF_040295965.1 Streptosporangium sp. NPDC002544
CCCCGGCCCCGCCGCGGCGCGTCCCCCCCCCCGCCGCCCCCCCCCCTCACCCACGCCCCCCGCCCCGCGGCAGGATCAGACCTCGAGCCTCTCCTCGATGCCGCGCAGGATGTGCCGCGCGAGCGCGAGGTTGGCCCGGTTCCGGTCGAGGGCCATGTAGATGAACAGGCCTTTGCCGCTCCGGCCGGAGAGCGGGCGGATCACGTGGTACTGCGTGCCGAGCGTGATGAGGATGTCCTCGATGCCGTCCTTGAGGCCGAGCGACTCCATGGTCCGCATCTTGGCCTTGACGACCTCGGTGTTACCCGCGGCCGCCACCTGGAGGTCGAGGTCCTTGGAACCGCCGAGCGCGCCCAGCGCCATCCCGCTGTTGTAGTCGACGATGACCGCGCCGATGGCGCCGTCGATCGCCATCATCTCCTTGAGAGAGATGTCCATGTTGCCCATTTCTGTCTCCGATCACTGGGTTATCGACATGCGCGAGGTGATGGCGGCCAATCTGGCCGCCGTCTTGCGACCCTCCAGCCGGAGCAGCCCGAGGTTGGTCCCCGGGCGTGCCAGGACTGTGAGGACGATCTTGGGTCCGGCGGCGTAGCAGGCCGCGTAGCCGTTGGTGCCGGAGATCAGCGTCTCCTCGAAGGTGCCCTTGCCGGCCATGCCCGTCATCCGGCGGCTGAGGGCCAGGAGCGCGGAGGAGAGCGCGCCGGTCTGCTCGGCGGCGGTGTCGCGGCCCAGATCACTGGCCAGGGTCAGGCCGTCGACGCTGCACACGATGCTCCCGTCCACATCGGGGATGCGCTCTCGCAGCAGCGCCATCTCCCGGCGTATCTCCTCACGCAGTTCCACCGGCACCCTCCTTCCGATCAGCTTCAGCGTCCGCAGCCTTATCGGCGGCATCGAACCAGGCTCAAGTCAGTGCCTCCAATGCGTTCCTGAGCCGGATGAGCAGGTTGACGTCGGTCGGATCCCCGGTGGCTCCGGGGAGCGACGCGGGCGTCGCCAGGGAGCCCGTTCCGGCTGCCGGGATCTCCGTGGCCCCCCTCGTCCGTCTCGGCAGCGGGTCCTGCGCGGCGGGTGCGGCGGCCGCGTCGGGTTCCGGGACGCGCAGCAGCCCACGGGAGGCGAGCTGCCGTACGGCGAGCAGCACCGAGTACGCCGGGCGGCCCAGCTTGCGTGCCAGGTCGGCCGGGGTCGCCGTGGAGTCGGCGCCGACCAGCACCTCCCACTGCAGCGAGCTCAGCGCCACCCGCTGGGCGGCGATGCGCCTCCGCGGGACGACCGGGAGCGTGTCCAGCTCCGCGGACGGCCAGGTCTGTTCCAACTGCGCCTTCCTCCGCTTGCACTCCCGGAGCAGGCCGGCCGCGTCGAAGTACCACTGCGGTCCGAGCCAGTGCCGCTCTCCCCGCCGGAACCTGGGCCGGTGCCCGGTCGACTCCAGCAGGAAGTAGCTGGCGTCGAGCACCGTGCTCAGCACGCAGAACTCCAGCTCGCCCCTGGTGAGCAGACCCTGGGCGAGGAGCCGGTCGCCTCCGAGGATCTGCGGGGCGGCGACCGGCGGCTCGCCGCCCCGCAGATCCTCGGTCGCGGACTGCCTGGCCTGTCGTACGGCGTGGGCGGAGATCCCGCGGCAGGCCGCCAGCAGGTCCTCCAGCCGGGGGGCCGCCGCGCTCTCGGCATAGGTCACGCGGCCGTCGGTGAGATAGATGGCGCCCGCCTTGCCGAGGCGGAGCGAGCCGGTGGCGCGATCACTGGCGAGCCCGCTGAGGATGATCTCGACGCTCGGCACGGCTTCACGTCGATATCAGGCGGCCGGAAAGGGCCTGGAGGCGGTGGCGGGCCAATGCCAGGTTCGACCGTTCCAGGTCGAGCCTGACGTAAATGACCAGCGGGCCGTCGAAAAGCGTTTCCAACGGCCGCAGCAAATGGTGGCCGCCGTCCGTGGTTATGATCATGTCGTCGATCCGGACGGTGCCGCCCGGTGCGGTGACGGCGAGTCCGTCCAGCGTCGCGCGCAGGGTCTCGCTCAGCCCCGCGGCCGATCGCTCCACGTCACCGTGGCGGCTCGCGCCGCCGGTCGCCACGACCGTCCCGCTGGTCTGATCGATGAGGATCGCGTCCAGGGCACCGGGGATGGCCATTACCTCAGTGAGGCAGTCTTCGATTCCGAGCACGTGCTCTCCCTTGCCGGCGACTTCAGGCGTCGCCCGGTCAGCGTAGGGAAAGCCCTCGGGACTCGTCCTTTCCAGCCAGTGCCTTGATAGGAAAAAGCGTAGGATTCACCAACCGAGTAGGAAGATATACACCCTGGGTGGAAATCAACCCGTTGGCTGGTCGGTGATAATCGCCTTTTCGTCCGGCTTGAAAACAAGAATGTTCTTCACATAGGAATTCACCGCGGCGGGCAGGCCAACGTCGTTCCCGGCCTCCTCCGACAGGAACCAGCGGTGGTCGAGCACCTCGTGGAAGAACTGGGCGGGCTCCAGCTTGCCGCGCAGATTCTGCGGGACGGCCTCCATCGTGGGCTGGAAGACCTCGGCCAGCCAGCGGTGGGCCACGATCGCCTCGTCCTCGTGGCGCAGGCCGTACGACACGCGGAAGCAGTCGAGGTCATTGAGGAGCCGCCTGGCCTGGTTCTCCTCCACGTCCAGGCCGGTGAGCCGGAGCAGCCTGCGCTGGTGGTGCCCGGCGTCCACCACCTTGGGGCGGACGATCAGCCGCCCGGTGCCCGCCTTGCGGCGGACCATCATCTCGGCGACGTCGAAGCCCAGCGAGTTCAGCCGGCGGATCCGCTGGTCGATCATGTGCCAGTCGACCTCCTCGATGATGTCGTCGGAGGTGAGCTCACCCCAGAGGCGGTGGTAGCGCTCGCAGATGGAGTCGGCGACCTGTTCGGGGTCGATGGAGGAGTGCAGCAACCCGCCCGCCTCCAGGTCGAGCATCTCGCCGAAGATGTTGGTGTGCGCCACCTCTATGTCGTACAGCCGCTGGCCCTCACTGATCATGGGATGCAGCTCACCGGTCTCGGCGTCGACGAGGTAGGCGGCGAAGGAGCCCGCGTCCCGGCGGAACAGGACGTTCGACAGTGAGCAGTCGCCCCAGTAGAAGCCGCCGAGGTGCAGCCGTACCAGCAGCACGGCCAGGGCGTCGAGCAGCCGGTTGAGCGTCTCGGGGCGGACCGTCCCGGACATGACCGCCCGGTAGGGCAGCGAGAACTGCAGGTGCTGGGTGATGAGCGCCGAGTCGAGCGGCTCGCCGGCGGCGTCGGTCCGTCCGGTGACCACCGCCACCGGCTCGACCGACGGGGTGTCCAGCCGGCTCAGGTCCCACAGCAGGCGGTACTCGCGCTTGGCGTAGTACTCGCTGATCTCCTTGATCGCGTACACCTTGCCCGCCAGGCGGGTGAAGCGCACCACGTGCCGGGAGATGCCGCGCGGCAGGGAGACCAGGCGGTGCTCGGGCCAGTCCTCCAGCGGGACGTCCCAGGGCAGGCGGATGAGGTCCGGATCGCTCGGGGCGCCGGTGAGCTGGAGAGGCATCGGGTCAGTCCTCGCGAAGGGGGTGTACGGGGCGGGGCCGCGTCGCGCTCGGTCCTCGCGACGAGGGCGTACGGGCAAAGGGCGGTCGTGTCGCGGTCAGTGCTCGCGGCGGGGGAACGTGGGCGGGTCGAAGGCGCGCCGGACCACCGCGGCGAGCTGTTCCTCGGTGAGCACACGGGGCTCGCCGACGCCCTTGGCCCGCACGTAGACCTCGCAGAGCCACTCCAGCAGCCTGGTCGCCTCGAAGGCCCCGTCCAGGTCGTCGCCGATCGTGACCCCGCCGTGGTTGGCCAGCAGCGCCGCGCGCCGGTCCGCCAGCGCGGCCCGGACGGAGGCGGCGAGCTCGGGCGTGCCGTAGGTGGCGTATTCGGCGACGCGGACGGTCCCGCCGAGCAGCAGGGCGTTGTAGTGGATGGGCGGCAGCTCGCTCATGGTCGTGGCGACCACGGTGCCGAAGACGGAGTGGGTGTGCACGATCGCGCCGGCCTCGGTGGTCGTATAGACCGCCAGGTGCATGGGGGTCTCCGAGGACGGCTGCAGGTCGCCCTCGACGAGGTGGCCCTCGACGTCGACGATCGGGCAGGCCTCGGGTTCCAGCCGGTCGAGGGAGACGCCGCTGGGCGTCACGGCGACGAGTTCGCCCGCGCGCACGCTGAGATTCCCCGCGGTTCCGACGACCAGTCCGGTCGTGGCGGCTCGGCGGCCGTACTCACACAGCAGGCGGCGCTGCTCGGCCAGCAACATGCCGTCAAAAGTAGGGGGTTGCGGTACCGGGCGGCAAACCCTCATTATCTGGTCTAGACCGGTTGCCGCCCTTTGGCTACCGGCGAGCACGGTTCCTTTATCTCCCTGGCGGCGGCCACGTCAATGGTTCCAGGGAAATATCGGCCACTGTGTGCCGTTCTGTCATTGAATTGCACCTCCTCGGCGTTTGGTAGCTAGCGGATAGGTCGCGAGGACATCACGGCTCGGTCTAGACCGGCTGGGAAGTCTTGACGCTGGACTCCGCGGATACGTACCTTCGGGCAAACGTTTAGGAAACTTTCCTAATTGATCCCCCGTTCAGGAGGGTTGCATGTCAAACTCGGTCGGTACGCCCGGAGACATCACCCGGCGGCAGCTGCTCCGCCGGATCGGCATGAGCGCTCTGATCGTCGGTCCAGGCGCCGGGTTGCTCAGCGCCTGCGCCACCGGTGGCGCGGCTCCGGCGGCCAGCACCTCGGCGGCCCCCTCCGCGGGTGGCGCGATCTCCGCGGCGAACCCGTTCGGCGTCGCCGCCGACGCGCCGCTTGAGGTCGTCATCTTCAAGGGCGGCCTCGGTGACAGTTACGCCACCGAGGTGCACGAGCCGCTGTACAAGAAGGCGTTCGCCAAGGCACAGGTCAAGCACGTCGCCACCCAGCAGATCGCACAGACCCTGCAGCCGCGGTTCGCCGGCGGCGACGTCCCCGACGTGATCGCCAACTCCGGCACCGACCTGATGGACAACGGCGCCCTGCAGCAGGAGGGCCAGCTTCTTGAGCTCACCGAGCTGTGGGACGCCCCCTCGATCGACGACCCGAGCAAGAAGGTCCGTGACCTGGTCGCGCCGGGCACCGTGGAGTCGGGTCTCCTCGCGGGCAAGCCGTACCTGATGAACTACGTCTTCTCCGCGTACGGCCTCTGGTACGACTCCGCGCTGTTCGAGAAGAACGGCTGGACCCCGCCGAAGACCTTCGAGGAGTTCAAGGCCTTCGCCGAGAAGGCCAAGGCCGCCGGGATCACCCCGTTCGCGTACGCGGGCAAGAACGCCTCCTACTACGCGTACTGGATGATCCTCATCTCCGCCGCGAAGATCGAGGGCAACCAGATCCTGCTCGACGTCGACAACCTCGTCGACGGAGTCTGGCAGCGCGACTCCATGAAGCAGTCCGCCGCCGCCTGGGCTGAGATCGGCAAGTACATGGACAAGTCCTTCGAGGGCCTGATCCACACCGAGGTGCAGCTCCGCCAGAACCAGGGCAAGGTCGCCCTCTACCCCTCCGGTTCCTGGCTGGAGAACGAGCAGAAGGAACAGACCCCCGAAGGCTTCAAGTACGCGCTGTCGCCCACTCCCAGCGTCACCGCGGCCGACAAGATGCCGTTCGAGGCCATCCGCGCCGCCGCCGGCGAGGCGTACATCGTCCCGGCCAAGGCCAAGAACCCCAAGGGCGGCCTGGAGTACCTGCGCATCATGCTCTCCAAGGAGGGCGCGAGGGGCTTCACCGAGAAGTCCGGCAACATCACGGTGGTGACCGGTGCCGCCGACGGCCTGGAGCTGTCGCCGGGCAACGCCAGCCTCAGCGCCGCGCAGAGCGCCGCGGGCCAGAACATCGTCACCTTCAGCAGCTTCGAGAACTGGTACAAGGAGTTCGAGACCGAGCTGCGCAAGCAGACCAACGCGCTGATGTTCGGCCGCATCTCCGCCGACGAGTTCTGCGAGAAGATGCAGAAGGCCGCCGACAAGACCAAGGCCGACTCGTCCATCACCAAGCAGACCCGGACGGTGTAGCCCCGATGCGGCAAGGCAAGTATCCGTTCATCGTCGGCTTTCTCGCCGCGCCGGTGCTCCTCTACGTGGTCTTCGTGGTCAGCCCGTACATCCAGGCTTTCTACATCGCGGTGACCAACTGGAAGGGCATCTCGGCGAACCCTCAGTTCATCGGCCTGGAGAACTTCGCCAGGCTCCTTGACGACGAGGTCTTCTGGGCTGCGGTGCGTCACCACGGTGTTCTGCTGCTTGTCATGCCGCTGGTCACCATCGTGATCGCCCTGTTCTTCTCCTTCCTGCTCAACCTGAGCGGCGGGCAGCGGGGCGGGCGGATGACCGGGATCTGGGGCTCGAAGGTCTACCGGGTGATCTTCTTCCTGCCCCAGGTCCTGGCCGTCGCCATCGTCGGCGTGCTCTTCCAGGCGATCTACCGTCCGGACGGGACCGGCGTGATCAACGGCCTGCTCGGCAAGGTCGGCATCGAACCGGTCGGCTGGCTCATCGATCCCGACATCGCCCTGCTGGCCATCATCGGCGTGATGGTCTGGCAGGCCGTCGGCTTCTACGTGGTGCTGTTCTCGGCCGGCATGTCCTCCATCCCCAAGGACGTGTTCGAGGCCGCCGCCCTCGACGGCGCGGGCAGGTTCACCCTGTTCTTCAGGATCACGATCCCGCTGCTCTGGGACACCATGCAGGTCGCCTGGGTCTATCTCGGCATCGCCGCCTTCGACGCCTTCGCCCTGGTCCAGGTCCTCTCGGTCGACCGCGGTGGGCCCGACAACGCCACGACGGTGCTCCCGATGGAGATCTGGCGCACGGCGTTCAACTTCTCCAAGTTCGGCTACGCGTCGGCGATGGGCGTGGCGCTGTTCTTCATGACCATCACGTTCGCCGCCCTCACCCTGCGCGTGACCCGGCGCGAGAGGATCGAGTTCTGATGGCCACGGACACGGCTCGCAAGCCCGCCGCCTCCCGCCCCGCCGCCCACGCGCGTGCCAGGCGGACCAGGGGCTCGCTCGGCCCCTTCGGGGTGCTGTCCCACCTCGCGCTGCTGGTCTGGGCGATCCTGATCGTCGGCCCGATCCTCTGGACGTTCCTGGCCTCTTTCAAGACCAACACCGAGATCTTCGGGGACGCCATCACGCTGCCCGCCTCCTTCGGCTGGGACGCCTGGGGCCGGGCCTGGGAGAAGGCGCACATCGGGCAGTACATGCTGAACACCGTCTTCGTGGTGGCGTGCAGCACGGCCGGCACCATGCTGCTCGGCTCGATGGCCGCGTACGTGCTGGCGCGCTACACCTTCCCCGGCAACAGGGCGATCTACTTCCTGTTCGTGTCGGGGATGACGTTCCCGGTCTTCCTCGCGCTGGTCCCGCTCTTCTTCGTGGTGAAGAACCTGGGCCTGATCGACACCCACCTCGGCGTGATCCTGGTCTACATCGCCTACTCGCTGCCGTTCACCGTCTTCTTCCTGTCGGCGTTCTTCAAGACGCTGCCCACCTCGGTGGCCGAGGCGGCGATGATGGACGGCTGCTCGCACACCCGGACGTTCTTCCAGATCATGGTGCCGATGGCCAAGCCGGGGCTGGTCAGCATCACGATCTTCAACATCCTGGGTCAGTGGAACCAGTACCTCCTGCCGATCGTGCTGCTGTCGGGCAACGTCGAGGACAAGTGGCTGATCACCCAGGGCGTCGCCAACATCTCCACCAGCGCCGGTTACGAGGCCGACTGGCCCGGCCTGTTCGCCGCGCTGAGCATGGCCATCATCCCGGTCATGATCGTCTACATCATCTTCCAGCGCCAGATCCAGTCGGGTCTCACCTCCGGCGCGGTCAAATGACCGGATCCGGTCAAATTACCGGCTCCGGCGAGTAATCCCGAGAGTGTCGTCAGGAGTCGTTCATATTCGGAACGACTCCTGTCCCCTCTCCACGGAGAAACCCGACCCATGGCCCACCCCGACCAGGACTTCCCCTTCCCCTTCTTCGGAGCGGGGGAGGCGAGTTATTACATGTGGGCCGAAGTGCACGTCCGCTTCGCCCGGCAGCCCACGGCCTCCCAGTGCGCGGTCATCGTCGACACCGTCCCGGCACCCCTGCGCGGGGCGCTCGACTGGTGCGAGGGGCGCCAGCTCATGGTGGCCAGCGGCCTGTTCCTGCACGGTACGGTGGCCCGCTCCTACCCCGCGCTCGGCGGCGAGTCCGACCGGATCGGCGACGACGGCTGGCTGTACGCCGCGCCCTCCCGGATAGCCGCGCTCAACGCCGACATCGAGAGATGGCTGCTCCGCATTCACCGGGAGTGCCCGATCCTGGCCGCCTACCGCGCCGAGGACCCCGACAGCGGCGGCACCCGCCTGTCCGGCTGGCACGACTGGAGCCTGTCCCGGCTACCCGGTCTGCTGCCCGAGCTGGAGCCCCTCCTGGAGGGGACCAGCCATGCCACCGCCATGGCCCAGGGCATCATGGCCATGGCCCGGCGCGCCGGGAGCCTGCCCCGGCTTGGTGTCCTCGCCGGGGACGTGATCTCCTGGGAGGATGAACCTGCTTGACGACTCCGCGGTGGACGACCGGCTCACCGGCCTGCCCGAATGGCGGCGCGAGGGAGACGAGATCCGCCGGAAGATCACCGCCACCGACTTCCCGACCGCGATCCGCATCGTGGACGAGATCGCGGTCGAGGCCGAGAAGCTCAACCACCACCCCGACATCGATATCCGCTGGCGCACCCTCCACCTCGCGCTCAGCACGCACGACGCCGGCGGGCTGACGGAGATGGACTTCACCCTGGCCGCCCGCATCGACGAGATAGCCGCCGCCAACGCCTGAACGCCGAGCGGTTCGGCCGCGGGTATCGACGAGACGGCCGCTCTTCGTCTTCGCTCCCGGCCGGGAGCGAAGACGAAGGCCGGAAGTGGTCAATACCCAGTGTGATCACATGATTACTGGTTATGGTGGGCGCTGCACTGTTCCGGCCCGCCAAGGAGATCATGGATGCGCATTCTGGGAGTTCTCGCCGTCGCCCTGCTCTGCGCCGGCTGTGGTGAGCGGGCCGCCGACACCCATCCTGCGGGGCACGGCCCGGCGGTCGCCTCAAGCGCGGAGATCCGCCTTACCGGGGGCGGGGTGTTCTCCGCCCCCGGACCTCGTGCCTCCGTCATCGCCTACGACACCACGCTGGTGCCGCCGGGAGCCACGGCCCGGGTCACCGCGGAGTCGGGGGCGGTGCTCGCCACCTCCACGGTCACCGTCACCGGCATGCTCCCGGGACGCACCTACGGGGTGCACCTGCACGTCAACCCGTGCGGTCTCAAGCCCGAGGACGCCGGGCCGCACTACCAGCACGCCCACGCCCACGCCAGTGCCCAGAACGAGGTCTGGCTCGACTTCACCACCGACGCCCGGGGGGAGGCCGCCGCCACCGCCACCCGGGACTGGGCGTTCGTCGCGGGCCGGCTGCCCAGATCGTTGGTGATCCATGCCGAGCCGACCCGCACCGCCGGCGCCGAGGCCGGCGCCGCGGGCCCCCGCGTCGCCTGCGTCACCCTCATCCGGTCCTAGTAGTGCTTTGTTAGGTGGTTAGGGCGGTCTTTGCTGGCAGGTGGGGCATCGGCCTGTCCAGGTGGCCAAAAGGGCTTGGAGCTCTTTGAGG
>NZ_JBEOWJ010000076.1:0-8910 GCF_040295965.1 Streptosporangium sp. NPDC002544
CGGCCAATCCTGGAAACGACCAGTAACAATCAAGTACACGACAGGGGTCAGCTTTCACCTGTCGATAGGGGGTCATGGTTCAGACGACGTCCACATGCACGAGCGCTGTCGCTCGATGCGGGCAACAGCGCAGCCTAGTCAGCACCTTCCAGCCCTTCAAGGTCGCGACGGCACGCTCACCAATGGCCCGGATACGGGCGTGGGCGCGATTGACGTCCCGCTGCCCGCGCGACAACCAGGGCCGATGGCGATGTCGCTTGAACGGCGTCCGAATCGTGGCGCCCGTGCCTTGATAACCCTTGTCCGCAAAGGTCTTCAGGCCGGCGCCGGTCAAGACGTCGATTAGGCCGACCTTCCGAGCGGCGCTCACGTCGTGCACGGCGCCCGGCAGCGCGGGCGAGGCCCACACCAGTCGGCCCATGGGGTCGGCCAGCAGTTGCACGTTCATTCCATGCTGCTTGTGTTTGCCGCTGTAATACGGCCGCTCGTCGGCGAGGCGGTCAATCGGAATGAGAGTGCCATCCAGGATGGTGTAGGCCAGCCGGGATGCGCGCTCGACGGCGGCGTGCACGTCGTCGGCCAGGGCGACCAGGAGATCGACGGCTTCGCGAACATAGCGCCAGGCCGTGGTGGTCCCCACGGCGAAACCGGCGGCCAGGCGGGCGTAGGTGTCGCCATTGCGCAAATGGGCCAGGACCATTAGCGCCTGCTGCGCCGAGTCTAACTTCCGCCACCGGGAGCGACGTTCGGCGTGCCGGGTGCGGATGAGTTCGGCCAGGCGAATCAGGGTGTGGTTGGACAGTGGAATCGAGGCACGGTAAGACAGCAACGAGGCTCCCGGTTGGGGCATCGGATCTTGGTCGACTGCTGTCTTATCGGGAGTCTCCTCTCATCCGCCACTGCTTTCCGCAGACCCATCCTGACCAGTGCCTTCACGATGGAAAGAGCTCTCTGTTTCAGCGCGGGGGCTTCACAGCACAGCTGACCCGCGGAGAACTGAGTGACCAACTGGGTGACAACGCCTATGGACGGGGCCGGACGATCACGGACGATGAGGGACTGTCTCCGCAGCTCAAGTAGCGCATAGGCCAGGGTCCCAAGCCGGATGACTTGGCTTCGCATCGAAGGGGTCAGGGGTTCGAATCCCCTTATCTCCACCAGACGAAAGGCTCGGTTCCAGATCATGGAGCCGGGCCTTTTCGCTGTTCAGGTAACGTGCAGCTCGTCAGTGGTCATGACCGGACAGGGTGGTTTCCGTTGAGGGTTCCGGGGGCGGAGTCAGCGAAAAGTCAGCGGACGTCTTCGGAGTGGATGAGCTGCCACCGTGGCGAGGATGCTGGCCGACAACCGGTCAGGCAGCAGGGTTGTCGAGGATGACGACGGGGGCGTTCTCCACATCCGGCCACTCGCTGTCCAGGTCCATGCCGGTGGTCGCCTCGATGAAGGCGAACGCCGCGCTGTACTTACCTCGGTAGTCCTCCGGGGCGAGAGCGTCAAGCATGGCGCGGAAACCGGCCAGGATGCTCGGATCACCGTTCTCCACCCTGTGCTCGGTGAAGATGAAGTCGCGCATCCGCGCCCTGATCTCGCCGCCAGCCGCATAGAGGATCGTGTATCCCCCGTTGAAGTGCCAGGTCACCATCCACACGCGTGATTCCCTGCTGAGCTCGATCAGGACGCGGTCGGACAGACCGAAGCCATAGGCGAGTTCGAGGAAACCCCAGGTTCCTTCTCCCTCGGAGACGAGGAGGACGGGGCGGTCCTCCTCCCCTGCCTCTTCCCGGGGATACTCCATGACGCGCTGCTCGGGGGCGCAGCCTCCGTTCAGTCGTCGCAGGAGGTCGTCCACCGTGATCTCTTCGTTGAGGGGTTGCACGACGGTCCAGGAGAGTCCGTCCTCCAGCCACTGATGCCGCTCGAAGAAACTGCGGTAGTAGTCGATCACATAATCATTGTGGCGGAGGTCGAGCCGCATGATGAAGGCCCGACTCCAGATAGCGGAATCGGGCTTTCTCGCTGTATCTCCGATTAACTCCACCAGTCTTGTTGGGGCAGCTTGAGCCACATGTCGGCCTGGCCGGTGATCGATCGGGCGTCAGCCAGCCGGAGGTCCGCTCCGGCGAAGCAGTAGGCCTCGGCTTGGTGGTGGTAGAGGTAGGTGGCGAGGATCTCCTCTGCGGATTCTTCGGAGTAGACGCTGCCGCCGCCGGGGTGGGTGTCCCATTCCTCGATGGCGCCGTCGCGGGCGATGGCCCCCTGGTTGCCGCTCTTAGGATTGGCGAACAGCCCGTAGCAGACGGTGCCTACCGACAGGCGTTTTATGACGCCGGGGTTGGACGCGGCGTATCCCCACGGCTGAAAGACGACGCATCCGCCGGGCACGTCGGTGACACTGATGACGGACAAGCTGGCGTCGAAATCCGTCCAGGGATCCTCCATGATCTCTTCAACGTCGGCATCATCAGCTGGTACGGCCTCCAGGCGCCGTATCGCCTCGGCAGCGGTGATGTCGGCGACGCAGGCGAGGCTGTGGCCGTCGTCGTCGAAGCGCCCCAACGCGGCGATCAGGCGTCTGGCCTCTGCCACGGCGGCGGCCTCGGTGGCGGACAGGCCAGCCTCCTCATCGGGAAGAGTGAACAGATCAGGGGTGGGAGTGGCCAGGCTGAGCCGTCCAGGAGACCAGCCGTTCATCATCGGTCGCCACGGGTTTGCTCCGGCGGCGATCAGTGCGCGGGCGTTGTCGGGGCGGTTGTTAAAGACGGCTTCCCAGAGCGCGGTACGGCCTTCGTGTTCCGCGTCGACGTCATCGACACGCTGGGCCAGTTCCGTGACTACCTCGGGTGAACCGCGCTCGGCCGCCTCATGAAGTGGCCGTCCATGGAAGGACGTCCCTGAGTTCGGGTCGGCGCCCGCGTCGAGCCGGGCGCGGATCAGGCTGAGATTCGTCCAGCCGTCCCAGCCGATGTTGGACCATCCGGATCCATCGTTGACGACCATGGCTGCTCCTTAAGGGGATGTACGGGATGTATGACCGCCGATCATGGCGTACGAGGCCGACAGATTCAGGTCGCGGCCGCAGCCGGTCCAGGAGAGGGCCACATCCTCTGGTGGTCGTGGTCATGTCGGCTGGCGAGAGGCCGGGCAGAGTCAGCGAAAAGTCAGCGGACCCGCTGACACGAGAGCGCAGCCGGGATCAACGGACGTCATCATCACGGCACCTGACGACATCGAATGGCATCCGATGACCGGAAGCGGCACCCTCCACCAGGGTTCGCATCGAAGGGGGCAGGGGTTCGAATCCCCTCATCTCCACCGAGATCAGAGGCCGTTTCCGATCAGTCGGGAACGGCCTTCTGCATTGCCGGGTGACCAACTGAGTGACTATGTTTCTGATCATCACTTGGGGCTCGTCCTCAGGAGAAGTGGATTCGTTCGCGTGATCTAGCACGCTGCGACCACTCCCACTTTTCTCGGTCATCTGTGGCCGGATGGCTCCGCCCGGCCATCCCCGAGGTGTGATGCCGACCGGAAAGGACGATGAGTGGTGCCTGATCTGGGTCGGCTGGACACGGGTGATCCCGAAGCGTCCGGCCACGATACGACCGGGCGGTACGCAGGTGGTTCCCCCGACCTCGGCCAGCCTGTCCCGTCCGCCCGGCCCGCATCCGCTGGCCCCCACGGTCGAGGAGGACACGATTCCCGCTAGGGACAGGACTTCGGGGACGTCGGCCGTGGCGGTGCGGCCGGCGCCTTCCCGCCGACGCCTCGGGTGGATCGTCGCACTGATAGCTTGCGTGGCGCTCGTCGTCAACTTCTGGCGTTCCGCAGATCTGCTGGGACATCACGATGACGTCGTCTCGGCGGTGGCGGTCGGGCAGATGAACGGCCAACCGGTCGCGGTCACCGGCGGTAGCGGCTTCAATGACGACGGCACTGTGTGGGTATGGGACCTGACCACGCGCCAACCCCTCGGCGAACCGATAACCGGACACCCCGGCGTTCAGGCGGTGGCGGTCGGGGAGGTGAATGGCCGACCGGTCGCGGTCACCGGTGGTTATGACGGCACGGTGCGGGTGTGGGATCTGACCACGCGCAAACTCATCGGCGAACCGATGGTGGCCAACCGTACCGGCTTCGTCTCGGCGGTGGCGGTCGGGGAGGTGGACGGCCGACCGGTCGCCGTCACCGGCGGCGACTGGGGTGATGCCACTCACAAGCTCCCCGTGCGACTGTGGAATCTGACCACGCGCCAACCCATCGGTGAGCCGATGACAGGACACACCGGCCTCGTCACGGCTGTGGCGGTCGGGGAGGTGGACGGCCGACCGGTCGCCGTCACCGGTGATGTCGACGGCACTGTGCGGGTGTGGGACCTGGTTACGCGCCAATCCATCGGCGAACCGATGACCAGCCACACCCGTGTCTGGGGGGTGGCGGTTGGGCGAGTGAACGGCCGACCGGTCGCCGTCACCGGCAGCGAGGACGAGAACATACGGGTGTGGGATTTGACCACGTACAAACTCATCGGCGAACCGGTGCCGACCGGCCACACCTACGGGTTCTCGGCGGTGGCGGTCGGGGAGGTGAACGGCCGACCGGTCGCCGTCACCGGCGGTGGCGGCGGTCCCGACGATGACGGCATGATGCGGGTGTGGGACCTGATCACGCGCCAACCCATCGGCGAACCGATGGGATACACCAACAGTGTCTTTGCGGTGGCGGTCGGGCGGGTAAACGGTCGACCGGTCGCCGTCACCGGAGACGGTGACGGCGACGTGCGAATGCGGGATCTGAGTGCCTACACGAGATGAACCACGCCTATCGAGGTCGGTGCTCTTAGAGGGCCAACGCATCACCACTGTTCAGTGATGTACCTCGGCTGGCGCCACTCCTCATGATCGATTGTAGGGTGAGGCGTTCGCTCCCATCCCCTCCGAATCCTCAGGAAGCGTCCTGTGTTACGTCGTCACCGTTCAGCCCTGCCCGCCCTGCTCGTCACCGGTCTGTACGGCGCCGCGCTGATGGTCGCCGTCGTCGTCGCCCTGATCTCTGGCGACCTCGGCCCGTTGTGGTGGCTGACGCTGTTCGCAACCACGACCGAAGGCGTCGCGGCGACAGGGCAGAACCTGCTCCTCCTGGTCCTGGCCGGGCTGTCCTGGGCATGGGGGATCTGGCAGATCCTGCGCGGGCCGCTGGCGGGGCCGCCACCCCAGCAGGACCGGAACACCCTGCGGTTGCGCGTGGCGCTCTACGTCGCGACAGCTGCGACGTGGCTGCTCCACGTCACCGCGTCGATCTGGGCGGATGCGACGGTGATCGACTCTGCGGCGATGTGGGTGGTCGTGCTGCTGTTCATGCGGGTGCTGGGCGGCGACCGGCCGTACATGCGGGGCGCGGGGGTGCTGGGGTACGGCGGTTTCACCGTCATCGGCGTACTCGACCTCGTCGGCTGGCCCGTCCCGGATGTGGCGGAGTCGATCTGCGGTCTGGCCGGCCTGGTCTGGACGGTGCTGGTCCTGCGGGCCCAGGGGTACGACGACCGCTGGGAGACGGCGACCGTCGCATACGGTATCACCGCCCTGGTGGCGCCGATCTTTCTGGTACTGGCGGCATTGCCGTTCCTGGGCGAGGGAAGGGCTGTCGAGGCTCTCGGTGTGGTCTCGAGCGTCTTGATCATGATCTGGCTGGCCCGCTCCGCCCACGACCTCGCCGCCCCGCGCCACCAACCGGCCGCCCAGACTACGTCGGGGGCATGAGCCGACGAGCAGTCGCGTTGTCGGCCATCGCCGCCGCGCTCGTGCCGGCGGCGATGGCCATGGTGATCATTCGTCCGGGCGATCCTGAGCGCGCCGCCCCAGGATCGTGGAATGATCGCGCTCTCGAGGATGTCGCGTCCTACTGGACCACCGAACGCATGCGTGAGGCAGACCCCGGCTGAGAGACGGGATCAGCGGACCGAGACGTCGTTGAAGACGTTGATGGCGCCGTCGCCGTGGTCGCCGACTTCGCGATGATGTTGATGGGAGCCCCGTCGGCGAAGTCGCGGTGGCTGTAGGCGCCGATGATGTAGCCCCAAGCCCCAAGCCCCGGGCCACCCGCAAGTCCTGTTCCCGGCGGATTTCGGCTGACCGGCCCAAAGGAGGCCGGGGTGGTCCGACCCTCCACAAGGCCCTGCGTCAACTCCAGGTCCTGCCGGCCGTCTGGGCAGGTCAATGGCCAACCCGGAACCGATAAGGCCTGCGCTTCCAGGACCTGGGCGCCGACTACTTCGACACTCTCAGTCTCAAACGTCAGAGCCATAACAAGATCCGGGATCTGGAGCGGCTCAACCCCGGCATGAGGGTCGCCCTCATTCCCATCGCGGTTTCCACCACCTGATCACACGTCGTCACCGATCACTCGTCCGACACCGCCGGAGGTCTCCGAGCAAACCCCATATCGTCGCAGCTCTCCGTGATCTGGCGCCTGGGCGGGTGCCGGGTCGACGCCTGCTGCCTGTCTGTCCGTGGCGATTTCCGACCAGCACAACCATGAACTAAAGATGAACTAAAAGGGGGCATCCAAATTCCCATAAGTCCCTCATAAGTGATTTGAGTGACGCTTCGATCATTCGATCAGGCTTGCATTCAGGAAGTGTCATGAGACACGTACGGCTCTGCAGTCAACCGAGCAGCCTGGCAGCGATCACTGCCGGTGGGAACGTCGCGGGCACCTCCTCTCCCGGATGTGGGTGGACTCACGCGCTGCTGACGGAGAAGCCGCACCAGATGGGTGTGAATCGAATACGACATGGGATGACATCGGCCCCCGCCACGCCGGTGACGACACGCGCCGGCCGACGATGCCGAGTCCGTCACCTCCGCGTGCTGGGCGCGGAGCATCTGCTCTGGAAACCCATATGACGACCTCGTAGCGGCAGCTCGCCTCCCCAGCAGTCTCCGTGCCGGATAACGAGGGAACCTGGGCCGGCCGTCGACCAGGTGTGTCACCACGCACGGCTTCGCGGAAGGCCGTAGCCCCGAGCTCTCGCGGCGCGACCTCGGACAGGTGGCCTCCCCATCGCCGAGTTCACCCCGGCCGGACTCCCCCGGCCGACATCTATGCGAGAGGACCCTCAGTGAGGTCGAGATGGAGAAAAATTGACCGCCCACAACGTCGGGGATGGGCGTCCCGGCTGAGCCGGCTGGTCGCGACGGTGATGACCGTCGTGCTCACCGCGAGCCTGACACATGCAACGTTCGCCCCCCCGGTGTACGCCGATCCGTCGCCGGCGCAACAGGAGGCTTTGAACACCAGGCTGCACGCGACGGCCACGCACCTCAAGAGCCCGAAGCCGTACAGGGACAGTCTGCTCAGCGAGTATCTGGGGACACTCGCGCTCACCTCGCCGGGGTTGACCGAGGAGCAGTATCTCAGCCGGCTTCAGGCCGCCTCGGAACAGATCGACCAGAAACTCGGCTCGGAGGCCGACGCGAAGGACAGCGTGGACCTCATGTCCAGGATCGCCGAGGTGGGCGCGCGGGTTCCGGGAATGGAGGGGGTCGCCGCCACCGTCAAGAACGTGCTGCGCGACCTGGTCATCTCGCCGATCTCGCGGTACGACAGCTGGTCGGACGCGCTCGCCGCGCAGCGGTACACCGACCAGGAGACCTCCATTCTCCTGGACGAGGTGAGCCTCGCCGGTGCGGGCCGGATCCGGAAGGTGGCGCTGGACCTGGGTGTGGATCACCCCGCGGTGCGGGTCTGGAACTCCCAGGTCGGTGTCCGGTCCGGTATCACCGCCGGTGCGACGACCGCGGAGTTCCTGGCGGACGCCGAGCTCAACGAGGTGATCGGGCTCAGCGAGATTCTCAAGTACTCCCCGGGCGACCCCAGATGGCAGCAGGAGGTCGACAAGAGGCTGGGTGTCCTGCTGGCGGCGAACAACAAGATCATCAAGGACGCGGTCGAGGCGATCGACGAGTTGCAGAGCACGTACGACGGCGCGTTCCTCTGGAGCACCTCCGCTCCCGCGGAACCGCCCTGCGCGCCCGGGGCCGCCATTCGCACGGATGCCCTGGCCGACTGCAAGTCCGCCTTCGAACGGGCGCAGGAGAGCGCCGCGCAACGTGGAAAGTACATCAAGCACGTCGAGCAGGGACTCAAAGGGCTCGTCAGCGTCGTGGACTTCGCCGACAAGGAGAGCGGCAGGAGGGTGAAGTACCTCGGTGAGGCGGCCATCAAGGTCGCGAGCGCCATCAACGACTATCTCCCGAAGATCGCCGCGAAGGGATTTCAGGACGCCCTCTTCTCCCTGGGGTCGGTGGTGCTCACAGGGAACATCCTCGGCGCGATCGGAGCCCTGCTCCCGCTCTTCCAGGCCGGTCAGCCGAGCATAGAGATGCAGATCCTGACCGAGCTCGGCAAGCTCCGCCAGGAGGTGGTCACACTCCAGACCGTCATGTACAAGCAGTTCGACGCCGTGAACAAGAATCTCAACGTCATCTACACCGAGATGCTGGGCAAGTTCGACGAGGTCCTGAAACTGCAGCAGGTGTCGATCGCCCAGCTCACCCAGATCCAGGGACAGCTCCACACCATCGAGCAGAAGGTGGACACCTGGTCGAGCGAGATCATCAAGTCCCTGCAGAACGGCGCCCTGCAGGAGGCCCGCACAGCGCTCAACCGGCACCTGAGGCGGTCAAGCGGTAAGCCCGTCGCGTCGTTCGCCGAATACGACGAGGCTGAGAAATGGGTTCATTTCGCTGGGGTGTCGCAGGCGCGGGAGGAGCCGTTCGTGCCCAGCGCGGGCAGCTACCCCACTCATGAAAACGACCCGGTGGCCGCGCTGGATCTGTATGAGGAGACCGGTGGTGCGACCGGGTTCTTGACCTGGTACGGCAACCGTAAGTACGGATGGCCCGCCAGCGT
>NZ_JBEOWJ010000077.1:0-6182 GCF_040295965.1 Streptosporangium sp. NPDC002544
GATCCAGAGCACCGGGGTGTTGCCGACCACGTGCTCGGGGGCGTGGCAGGTGGCTCCGGTGATCAACTGGCTGAGCGAGGTGGTGGCGATCTGCGATGAATTGAGGGTGTGTGTCATGATCCGTTTCCCATGCTTGCGATGTGGTCGACTCGCTTTTGGGCACGCGGAAGCGACGGCTCACGCCGATCGTGTCGAGCTTTGAGTCGTTGCCAAGGGGCCCGGTGGGCTGGCTTCTATATGCGGGAAACGGATTTGAGAACGAGCAACACAGCCCCCGGCGGCGGGCACACCGGCCGCGAAGATCGCTGGGCGGGCGGCGGTGAGAGTGTCGCGGACACCTCAGTGATCATCGGGTCGCCGACGGCAGGGCCGGTCTGCGGCAGGGGGCGCACATCGGTGATCTGCGCCCCGGTGGCCGCGCCGCACAGGCGATGATCATGATCGGCGGGAAGGCGAGGGCACGGTGCGTGCTCGTGCGACACCGCGGCGACCGCGGAGGGGGTTTCGGTGTTCGAGTCGCCGATGGAGGTCACAGTCTGCACGCCGGGCGCATGATGGTGCGCCGCATGAGCGTGGGCGGCGACGTACAGCGCCAGATGGATCAGCACGACGATACCGAGTACGGTCAGGCACAGCGTGAAGGCGACACCTCCACACCGCGCGACCCGCCGCATCGATCCGATCATGACCACGAACATACATTACCCTGTGTGACTATTCACATCCGGGATGTGATTTAGTGTTCCGGGAGGGCGTCCACGAGCGGGCGGCACCGGCTCACAGAGCACAGCAGGCCTCGCGGCCTTTCTCGCGTATGAGGGCGCCGGCCGGGTCGGCCCAAGCCCAGGCCCATCAGGCCGGCCGGCGGCGGCCCGGTCCACCCCAACACCGCGCGGCGGATCGAAGGCGAGCCGCACCCGGCCACCATCACCCCGTCCTTCTGAGAGGTGATTTCGGGAATGGAGTGTCCACGAGCCGGGTGCTCTCTTCACAGGCGCGGGTCACCCGGGCGCGGGCCGGTAGCCTTCATCGTGGGAAACAACCAGGACAGAGGCGAAGGGGCTGACAGGTGCGGCTCGGCAACCTGGAACGTTCGATCATGGAAGCGTTGTGGAACCATCCCGAGGGCGTGTTCGCCCAGGACCTGGCCGACGCTCTGCCCTCGGCGCCTGCGGTCACGACCGTGTTGACGGTGCTGGTGCGGCTGTCGCGCAAGGGCCTGGTCACCCGGGAGCGCAGTGGCCGTGCCCATCTGTATCGCGCCGCGGGCGGCAAGGACGTCTTCGTCGCCGAGGCCATGCGCCAGGTACTGGACGGCGCCGGTGATGTGGAGGCCGCGGTCAGCCGTTTCGTCGGCAGCGTGTCGCCGCAGGTGGCCGCCGCGCTGCGCGAGGCGCTCGACAACCGGGATCTGGGCAAGACGTCGTGATCGTCTGGCTGGTCGCCGCGGCCGTGGCGCTGGTGCCGCTGCTGGCAGGAGGCCGGCTCGCCGAGCGGCTCGCCGGCGCCGGGTGGACGCATCGTTGTCCCCGCGCTGCCCTGGTCATGTGGCAGGCGATCGGGCTGGCCGGCGGACTGGGAGCGGTCGGCATCGGCCTGGTGGCCTCGGTGGCGCCGCTCGCAGCGGTGTTCCCGCACGGTGCGCACACTCTGATCCGTCAGATTCTCGACGGGCGGGGGCTGGACGGTCTGGGGCCGGCGCACATCGTCGCGCTGGTGTGGAGCGCCGGTCTGATCGGTTGGTTGTCGTTGCACACCGTGCGGGCCGCGGTGCGCACGGTTCGAGCCCAAAACAGGCAGCGGCTGCTGGTGGATGTCGCGGCCGACCCGTCGGTGCTCCACGACGTCTATGTGCTGCCCGGCGCCCGGCCGGTGGCCTACTGCATTCCCGGCCGCCGGGCCCGTATCGTGCTCAGCGCAGGAACGCTCGACCTCCTCGATGCCGAGGAGACCGAGGCGGTGCTCGGCCATGAGCGGGCGCATGCCGCCGGGCGCCACGATCTGCTGCTGCTTCCGTTCCTGGCGCTCGCGCAGGCCTTCCCCTGGCTTCCCGTCGCGAGCACGGCCCGCCGGGTCGTCCCCGTGCTGCTGGAGATGCTGGCCGACGACCAGGCCCGCCGTGTACACGGAGAGCTGCCGCTGGCCCGCGCGCTGGTGCGGATGGCCGCCCCGGCGGCCGGTCCTACCGCGGCGGGCGGCCTGGCGCTGGCCGACACGGCGGTCGTTCACCGCGTGGAACGCCTTTTGCGCGGTCGTCCCCAGCAGCCGGGCTGGGTGCCGGCCATCGCCTACTGCGCCGCCGGCCTGCTGCTGAGCGGGCCCTTGGCCGTGCTGGTCGCGCCCGTGCTGTGTATCACCATCTGGCGGATCTGAGGCGCCGGGCCGCCACAAACCGCAGGGGAAGCCTTTAGGAGAGCGCCGGTGACAGGCGGCCCAGCGCCGGAAGGAAGCGGCCCGTGATGGAGGCGTGGGTGAGCTGGTCCGATCCGTGGGTGCGGATCAGGTAGGGCTCCTCGACCACGCGGACCTGCAGTTCGATCCGCGGCAGTATCACCGAGAACCATCAAGATCATGCCCATGTCTCGATGCACTGGAAAGTGTGCGTATTCCATCTGATGCGGTATTCGCATCGGTGACAGAGGTGTTCTCGCAGGTCGGATGCGATCTTCGGCGTGAATGTCGGGGCCCTGGTAGTGCCTTGACTGTTGAGCTTCTGACCTGCGGGTTCTGGGGTTTCCGGGACGCCGTCTCGCATTGAGTGCGAGGGGGGTTGATGGCTCGCCAGAAGGTCGACATCGATGGCGCGGCGCACCTGGTCCTGGCCGACGGGGTAATGCTGCTGCACCCGGCGGAGACGGTGTTAGAGGCGATGCTGACGGGGCGGTTCCGGCAGCAACGCAGTCGAATGCTCTCGGTGGGCACGGCGACCGCTCGTCTGCACCTGGTACGGCGGTTCATAGCCTTCACCGGGACCTTCCCCTGGCAGCGAGACCCTTCCGATGTTGAAGACTGGGCCAGCGCTCTCCTGTCGGAGTAGAGCCTGCCGGACGGGCCGAGGCCCCATGTGACGTCGGCCAGGTCGAGCCTGCAGTCATCGTTCACACGCAGCCCGACATTGGCCATCAGCCGGCAGGCCGCGTAGGTCCGGGCGGCTGGACCGAACTTCCGGCAGGTCGACACCTCCCCGCCGGCCGGAGCCGGCCGACCCTCGCGAGTCATCGACGTGCGTCGGATGGCGAACCGGCCTGGCGGTGGGTTCAGCGCGAGCGCGTTCTCGGGTGATCGGGAATCTCCGCCCGAGAATATGACAGATGTCATGGCTGTTCGGTGCACGGTGCACCGAAACCGATGGCAGCCGACACTGCCACCGAGAGACCGGCGCTGGGAAGTTGAGTCCATGGCGCATAATCCACTGAGCCCCAACGTCAGAATCCAGCCTCGCGTAGGGCTGGGGGTGCTCGGCTACTTCCTCTACCTCGCGGTCTTCTACGCGATCTTCGTGATCAACGGGGTCGATTACACGCGCGTCGGCGAGAGCGAGCAGACCCTGCTCCTCTGGTACGTGCTCCCGCTGACCGGCGGTGCGATCCTCGCGATCATCGTGGTCTCGATCTACGGCTGGTGGGGTCCGGCAATCCACGAGCGCCGCTCCCTGTCGCGCTGGGCGATGACTCTGCCGATCATCATGATGATCATCGCCGTCGTGAACCTGCTGTTCGGCGAGTTCGGCCGCGTCACCCCCTTGATGTGGGTCTTCCTGATCATCGGCAGCGCGCTGGTCGGCTTCAACGAGGAGATGATCAATCGTGGCCAGCTCATCGTCGCCCTGCGCAGCCGCTTCGGCGAGACCGGCGTGTGGCTGCTGTCGACTGCGATGTTCGCGGTCTTCCACCTGCCAAACGTCTTCCTTGGCATCGGTCTGGGCGGCATCGTGCAGGTGTTCTTCGCGTTCGGTCTCGGCTCGATCTTCTACCTCGCCCGCCGCTCCACCGGCTGGCTCATCTCGGGTATGGTGCTGCACGGCTTCTGGGACTTCACGGTCTTCTCGACCCACAGCTCGGCCTTCCCGCTCGCGGGCATGGCTGCGCCGCTCCTGGCGATTGTCGGCGCGATCACTGTGCCGATCGTCCTGGCCCGCGAGAAGCGCCGTAACGCCGCGCAGGTCGTGGTGGGCAAGGTCCCGGCGACACAGGGCTGACAAACCTCGTGTCCCGTCCCCGCTCCGCACCTTGGCGGGGCGGGGCACGGGCTCCGCTCCTGACGAGCGTTTCGCCGCCCTGCTCGGCGAATGGTCCGGTGCGGAGGAGTGTTCGCGACGGCGTGGACATCGGCCGAGACGGCTCAGGCGGCACTCGCGATCGAGCCCGGACCTGCGGGCATCCTCGTCGACCAAGAGGTCCTAACGCAATGCGACGACCCCGACTACCAGGTGCAGGTCCGCCTCGCGGGCAACCCGCACTACCCCCGCCGTGCTGGCCACGCTGGCCCGATCGCACCGTGTGATGCAGGTGCGTCGCGAGGTGGCCCAGAACCGGAACTGCCCCCACGAGGTCTTGCAGTGTCTGCGGGTCCACGGCGCAGGTATGCAGCTGCGCGTACGCTCACTCGATCGTCGACTGGCGCGCCCGGTAGGGCGGCCTGCCGGGCAGCGACGATCAACGGGCCGTCCCCGCACGCAGCGCACGCCAGCTCGCCGACCGCCCCGGACGGGACCGCCGTAGTACACGGGAAAAAATAGGGCGGATATGGCTGGGCAGGCTCCTAAGCTGGGGTTCTTCGGGCTCTGGCGGGAGGTACCTGGTGGTCGCTCCGGTATTCACGGACGAGGAACTGGAGTCTCTGCGGCGGTTCCCGGAGATCGGCTGGGACGAGCCGGACCGGTTCTTCACCCTCGCTCCGTCTGACGTTGGGTTCATTAGAACTCAGCACGTTTCCGGGTGTCGAGAATGTGGCGGTGGCTCCGTCCTAGGCACACCAGTGGCCACGACGGGCCGCGCGACGAAGAAGGAGAACCACCATGACGATTCAGCGGATGGACAACGTCGGCATCGTCGTCGACGACCTCGACGCTGTAATCGCGTTCTTCGTGGAACTCGGCATGGAGCTAGAGGGCAAGGCGCTGGTCGAGGGGCGTTGGGCGGCACGTCTCGTCGGGCTCGACGACCAACGAGTCGACGTGGCGATGATGCGGAGCCCGGACGGCCACGGGCGGATCGAGCTGGCGAAGTACCACACGCCGAAGGCGATCAGCGGCGTGCCGGAGGACGCCCCGGCGAACACGCTGGGCATTCGCCGCATCATGTTCGCGGTCGACGACATCGACGACGTCATCGCCCGCCTGCGCACCCACGGCGCCGAACTCGTCGGCGAGGTGGTGCAGTACAAGGACATCTACCGGCTCTGCTACATCCGCGGCCCCGAGGGCATCGTCGTCGCACTGGCCGAGGAGCTCGGCTAACGGCCCGTCGCGACCGACCTGCGACCAACCAGAACGATCCGCTGGATGGACCGAGAACGACAACGGGAGGAGTAACCGTGCGACCGAACGAGATCACCGAGGTACTGAACCGACCGATCAGTCAGGAGCTGCTGGCTCGCGACGTGACCCGCTTGGCCTACGTCGCCAAGGACGGCACACCTCGCAATGTCCCGATCATCTTTACCTGGAACGGCTCGGAGATCGTCATGTGCACGTCGAAGAACGCTCCGAAGCTTCAGGCCTTGAGCGAGAACCCGATGGTTGCCCTGACAATCGACACCGAGGCGCACCCGCCCAAGATCTTACTCATCCGTGGTCGGGCCGAGCTGGACTTCGTCGACGGCATCCCGGACGAGTACCTCCAGGCGACCAGCACCTACGAGATGACGCCCGAGCAACGGGTCGACTGGGAGGCGGAGGTGCGTTCGCTCTACCACGACGGCATGGTCCGGATCGTCGTGACCCCGAACTGGGCGAAACTGATCGACTTCGAGACGACTCTGCCGAGCGCGGTCGAGGAGCTGGTCCGGCAGCGGGAGGGGCGTCAGCGCGGCTGAGCGGCGCGAGGTCGCTCGCATGGGGTGGATCGCCCACGCCTCCCCACCGCGGTACGCGGAGTCTGTGAAATCCGCCGGGAAATGTCGCGGTGGGATGTCGAGAACCCGAGCGCGGCTTCGTCCCCGGAGTGAACACGGCCACAATG
>NZ_JBEOWJ010000078.1:0-5785 GCF_040295965.1 Streptosporangium sp. NPDC002544
TGACCACGTTCTCGATCGCCAACGACATCGCCAAGTACTTCGCGATCATTCCCGCGATGTTCGCGGCGGTCTATCCCGGCCTGGACGCGCTGAACGTGATGCGTCTGGCCAGCCCGCAGTCGGCGATCCTGTCCGCGGTCGTCTTCAACGCCCTGGTGATCATCGCGCTGATCCCGCTGGCGCTCAGAGGTGTTCGCTACCGCCCTTCGAGCGCGTCGAAGCTGCTCAGCCGCAACCTCTACGTCTACGGACTGGGCGGCATCATCGCCCCGTTCATCGGTATCAAGATCATCGACCTGCTCATCCAGTTCCTTCCGGGGATGTCATAAATGGAACGCCTACCTAGCTGGATCCGCCAGCACCTCGCGGCCATCAGGGCGGTCGCCGTCCTCACGGTGCTCCTCGGCGTGATCTACCCGCTGGTCACCACCGGCGTGGCCCAGGCCCTGTTCAACGGCAACGCCAACGGCTCGATCGTCCAGCAGGACGGCAAGGACGTGGGCAGCGCCATCATCGGCCAGAACTTCACCGACAAGGACGGCAACCCGGTCAGGACCTACTTCCAGAGCCGCCCGTCGGCCGCGGGCGACGGGTACGACATGCAGTCGACGGCCGCCAGCAACCTGGGGCCCGAGGATGTCCTGGACGTCCTTCCCGTCCCCGGCGCGAAGGACGACGAGGGCAACCCGGACGAGGGCAGGCAGAGCCTGCTCACCCAGGTCTGCGCCCGCTCCAAGGCGGTCGGGGAACTGGAGGGCGTCAGCGGCGCCAGGCCCTACTGCACCGGTGACGGTGTGGGCGCGGTGCTGAAGGTCTTCTCCGACCGCGCGGTCAGCGTCAACCAGGCCTGCCCCGATACCCCCTTCATCGCCGAGTACAAGGGGCTGAAGGTGGAGTGCGGCAAGCCGGGCGAGGACTACGCCGCTGGAAAGACCGTCCCGATCCGTGGCGGCGTGACGAAGGTCGAGGTGCCTGCCGATGCCGTCACGGCCAGCGCCTCGGGCCTCGACCCGCACATCTCGGTGGCCTACGCCGACCTGCAGGCCCCGCGAGTGGCCAAGGAGCGCAAAACGGACCTCGCCAGGGTCAAGGCGCTCATCCAGGAGCACACCACAGGGCGCGCCCTCGGTTTCATGGGCGAGCCCGCGGTCAACGTGCTCGAACTCAACCTGGCCCTCGACAAGGAGTAGTGATCGCGGTGCCACGCGGGCGGCTACGGGTCTACCTCGGGGCGGCTCCCGGAGTCGGTAAGACCTTCGCGATGCTCAACGAGGGACGCAGGGCGCTGGAGCGTGGCAGGGACGTGGTCGTGGGTTTCGTGGAAACCCACGACCGCCCCCACACCGCCGAGCTGCTTGACGGCCTGGAGGTCCTCCCTCGCAGGACGCTGGCCTACCGGGGGAGCCACTTCACCGAGCTGGACGTCGATGCCGTCATCGAGCGGGCGCCGAAGGTGGCGCTGATCGACGAGCTGGCGCACACCAACATCCCAGGCTCGCGCAACACCAAGCGCTGGCAGGAGATCGAGGAGATCCTCGACGCCGGCATCGATGTCGTCTCCACCGTCAACATCCAGCACCTGGAGTCGGTCAACGACGTCGTCCAGCAGATCACCGGCATTCCGCAGCGGGAGACCATACCGGATGAGGTGGTACGGCGGGCCGACCAGGTCGAGCTGGTCGACATGTCGCCCGAGGCGCTGCGCAGGCGGATGGCGCACGGCAACATCTACGCACCGGAGAAGGTGGACGCCGCGCTGTCCAACTACTTCAGGATCGGCAACCTGACCGCGCTGCGCGAACTCGCCCTGCTCTGGGTCGCGGGAAAAGTCGACGACCAGCTCGACCGCTACCGGGCCGAGCAGGGCATCGCCGAAACCTGGGAGGCACGCGAGCGGGTGGTGGTCGCGCTCACCGGCGGCCCGGAAGGCGACACCCTGGTACGGCGCGCAGCCCGCATCGCGGCGCGCAGCAAAGGCGCCGACCTGCTGGCCGTCCACGTCACCAGGGCGGACGGCCTGACCGGCGGCGATCCGGCCAGCCTGGCCCGCCAGCGCACCCTCGTGGAGGATATGGGCGGCACCTACCACCAGGTGGTCGGCGACGACATCCCGCGCGCGCTGCTCGACTTCGCCGGCGGGGTGAACGCCACCCAGCTCGTGCTCGGCGCGTCCAGGCGGGGCAGGTTCGCTCAGATCCTGTCCCGTGGCGTCGGGGTGGAGACGACCGCGTTGTCGGGCTCGATCGACGTCCACATGATCACCCACGCGCAGGTCAAGAAGGGCCGCCGCCACGCGAGCTCGCGAGCCGCGCTGACCCGCAAGCGCAGGGTCATCGGCTGGGCGATGGCGGTGCTCGGCATGCCCGCGCTGACCGCGGCTCTGCTCCCGTTCAGGGACGATTCGGCGCTGCCGAGCGAGATCCTGCTCTTCCTGCTGATGGTCGTCGGCGTCTCCCTGGTGGGCGGCATGTGGCCGGCGGTGACGGCGGCCATCGGCGGATTCCTGCTGCTGAACTACTACTTCACACCGCCGGTCGACCAGTTCACGGTCTACGACCCGGAGAACCTGCTCGCGCTCGTCGTCTATGTGCTGGTCGCGATCATGGTGAGCCTGGTGGTCGACGTGGCGGCCCGCCGTACCAGAGAGGCGGCCAGGGCCAGTGCGGACGCCGAGGTCCTGTCGACGCTCGCCGGTCACGTCCTGCGTGGCGAGGCCGCCCTGCCGTCGCTGCTCGCCCGGATCAAGGAGACGTTCGGGCTCGTGTCCGCCACGCTTCTGGAGCGGACGGGACCGCCGACCCCTGACGATCAGTCGGAGCCGGAGGCGTGGCGGATCGTGGCCACCTCCGGGGGCGAGCCGTGCACCAGCCCCGGAATCGCCGACACCGATGTGGTGATCGACGAGAACCTGGTGCTCGCGGTGCGCGGGGGACTGCTCGACGCCTCCGAGCGCAGGGTGCTTGAGGCGTTCGCCGCGGAGACCGCCGTCGCGCTGCGTCAGCAGCGGCTGGAGGAGGAAGCAGGGCGGGCCAGGCCGCTGGCCGAGGCGGACAAGATGCGCACCGCGCTGCTCGCCGCCGTCAGCCACGACCTGCGCACCCCGCTGGCCTCGGCCAGAGCCGCCGTGGAGAGCCTGCGCAACACCGAGATCGACTGGTCCGCGGAGGACAGGAAGGAACTGCTCGCCACGGCGGACGAGTCGCTGGTCAAGCTGAATCGCCTGGTGGACAACCTGCTTGACATGAGCAGGCTGCAGGCGGGCGTGCTCGGGCCCGTCCTCCAGCCGGTCGCCCTGGAGGAGGTCGTGCCCAGGGCGATGGACGACCTGGGCCCGCTCCGGGATCGCGTCAAGGGGAACATCTCCGTCGAGCTGCCCGAGGTGGTCGCCGACTCCGCCCTGCTGGAGCGGGTGCTGGTGAACCTGATGTCCAATGCCGTCCGCTACAGCCCACCGGGTGAGCAGGTGCTGGTCACCGGCAGCTGGCACGGCGACCACGTGGAGATCCGGGTGATCGACCGCGGCCCAGGGATTCCGCCAGAAGCACATGACCAGGTCTTCAGACCGTTCCAGCGGCTCGGCGATCGTGACAACCATTCGGGGGTCGGTCTCGGCCTCGCGCTCTCCAGGGGGCTCACCGAGGCGATGGGCGGCTCTCTCGTACCGGAAGAGACACCAGGGGGAGGTCTCACCATGATCTTGACACTGCCGATCTCATCCAGAGCGGTGATCGCGTGACACGCATTCTCGTCGTCGACGACGAACCGCAGATCCTGCGGGCGCTCCGCATCAACCTGATCGCCCGCAACTACGAGGTGGCGGTGGCCACCGACGGCGGCGCGGCCCTGCGCCAGGCGGCCGACTGGCACCCTGACCTGGTGGTGCTCGACCTCGGGTTGCCCGACCTCGACGGTGTCGACGTCATTCACGGGCTGCGCGGCTGGACCTCGATCCCGATCATCGTGCTGTCCGGCAGGGCGGGCAACCAGGACAAGGTCGACGCCCTCGACGCCGGTGCCGACGACTACGTCACCAAGCCGTTCGGCATCGACGAGCTGCTGGCCAGGATCCGCGCGGTGTCGCGCCGCACGTCCGCGCAGGAGGCGGAGCTGGCCAGCATCACGATCGGCGACCACGTGGTGGACCTGACCAACAAGACGATCTCCGGCGGGGCACGGCTGACGCCGACCGAATGGCACATCCTGGAGATCCTGCTACACAACCCGGGCAAGCTCGTCAGCCAGCGGCAGCTGCTGACCGAGGTATGGGGGGTCAAGTACGTCAAGGAGACCCACTATCTACGGCAGTACATGGCCCAGCTGCGGCGCAAACTCGAACGCGACGCCGGGCATCCAGCCCACCTGATCACCGAGCCCGGTATGGGGTACCGCTTCAAGGCCTGATCGGCTTCAGGTCGCTCACCGGTTTGGAGTTGCTCACGGCGCTTCGGGATCCCTGACCGGCAACGACGAAGCGCGGGCAGCCGAGTGACCGTCCACGCTTCTCGCATTCGATCAGAGGCCGACTTCCCCGCGCATCAGGCCGGCGAGCTCCGGCGAGCCCCGCGCCGGCACCCGGGCCGCGGCACCGCCCGCCGCGATCGACAGGCCGAACCGCTGGTCCTCGCTCCCCGTGCGATCGCCTCGATGACGCACATCATGCGGTCTTGGCGGAGTGCCGGGCCATCGTCCCTGCGGGGTCGATCACGATGCCGATGCTGTCCAGTTCCTTGAGCATGCTCCTGAGCGCGGGCTCGCTGAGCCGTACCCAGTGCTGATCGGAGCCGAGCACCTTGGCCAGGCGCATCGGTGAGGTGAAGGCGACCGCCGTCCGCTTCCCCGCAGCAGTCCTGAACAGGCGCAGCGATGTGCTGAACGCGCCTTGACGGACCGGGACGTACAACATGCTTCCTCCTGGTGAGAACTCCTACACCAGCGACGCTAGAGCCGAGCGGGGAGCATGAGCGCGATCGCTACGGGATCAAGACGGCAATCGCGGAAGTACTTACGACGCGTTGACGTGGTGTGGCTCCGACCAGCACCGACATCACCGAAGCGGCAGGATCGGCCGCTTCGGTGCGGTGAACGCGTCAGAGGTCGTCGGCTCCCACCGTCAACGACGTTCTCCGGAGGATGGCAATGATCGGCAGGCAGTTCGTGGTGGCGCGGCGATGAGCCGGGAAAACGTGGTGGGTCTTCTGGTTCGGTCGGTTCTGTGCGGTGCACCTCGACCGTGGGCGTACCGCTGACGGTTCGCGACCCCGTGTCCGGATGCGCACCGTCCCACCTGTGACGCGGACGAAATGCGGGAGCGCGAGGGCGGGCAGTTCTTCGACAGACGCCCAGCATGATCATGAGCCGGTGCGTGGAGGTCACAGGTTCATGAAACTCACGACAGAGCGGTTCTCATCGACCCTTGACATGCAACATACTCGGGTATAAAGACATATAAAACAACATTGAAACGGCGGTGAACCAACAGGATGTACGCCGAGGAACGGCAGCAGGAGATCCTGTGTGAGGCCCGGGCCGCCGGGCGGGTCGACGTGGTGACCCTGGCGGAACGGTTCGGCGTCACGACTGAAACGATCCGCCGGGACCTGACCGCGTTGGAGCGTTCGGGGGTGCTGCGGCGCGTACACGGCGGGGCGATCCCGGTCGAGCGCCTCGGTTTCGAGCCCGCCCTCGCGACGCGCGATGAGGTGATGACGGCGGAGAAGGAGCGTATCGCCAAGGCGGCGCTGGCCGAGTTGCCGCAAGATGGCGCGATCGTGATTGACGCGGGCAC
>NZ_JBEOWJ010000079.1:0-5671 GCF_040295965.1 Streptosporangium sp. NPDC002544
GGACCACATCCAGCAACGACCAGTCCACGAACGGCTCCAACGCCGCCGCACACTCCGCCATCCGCCCGGCGAACACCGCCGACTCCTCCAGCAGCCGCGCACCCATCCCCACCCACTGCGCCCCCTGACCCGGGAACACCCACGCCGACTTCCCATCCACATCGGCCACACCCGCGACCACACCGGGCAGCGACTCACCCGCGCTCAGCGCACCGACACCCGCCAGCAGCCCCTCACGATCCCCACCGACCACCACCGCACGGTGGTCGAACAGCGACCGCGACGACACCAGCGACGACCCCACATCCACCAGACCCAGCTCAGCCCGGGCCTGCAGGTGCGCCGTCAATCGACCGGCCTGTGCCCGCACCGCGTCAGCCGTACGGGCCGAGATCACCCAAGGCAGCACACCGCCTGCCGGACCGGCAGGCTCGTCGACCGCCGGCTTCGCCGCCTCCGGCCCCTGCTCCAGGATCAGGTGCGCGTTGGTGCCGCTGATCCCGAACGACGACACCCCAGCCCGGCGGGGGTGATCGGCCTGCGGCCACTCGGCCGGCTCGGTCAGCAGTTCCACCGCGCCCGAGGCCCAGTCCACATGCGACGACGGCTCGTCCACATGCAGCGTCCGGGGCAGCATCCCGTGCCGGAGAGCCATGACCATCTTGATCACACCGGCCACACCCGCCGCGGCCTGGGTGTGCCCGATGTTCGACTTGATCGACCCCAGCAGCAACGGCCGGTCCTCCGGCCGGTCCTGACCGTAGGTCGCCAGCAGCGCCTGCGCCTCGATCGGGTCGCCCAGCATGGTGCCGGTCCCGTGCGCCTCGACCGCGTCCACCTCGGCAGGGGACAGCCCGGCGACGGCCAGTGCCTTGCGGATCACCCGCCGCTGAGAGGGGCCGTTCGGCGCGGTCAGCCCATTGGACGCGCCGTCCTGGTTGATCGCCGATCCGCGGACGAGCGCGAGCACCTGGTGGCCGTTGCGCCGCGCGTCCGACAGCCGCTCCAGCATCACCAGACCGACACCCTCGGACCATCCGATGCCGTCCGCCGAGTCGGAGAACGCCTTGCAGCGCGCATCCGGTGCCAGCCCGCCCTGCTCACCGAGCTCCCCGAACGCCGCGAGGGTCGATATGACGGTGACACCGCCGGCCACCGCGAGCGAGCACTCCCCGTTACGCAGGGCCTGGGCCGCCATGTGGATGGTCACCAGTGACGACGAGCACGCGGTGTCCACCGTCACCGCCGGGCCCTCCAGGCCCAGGGTGTACGAGATCCGGCCAGAGGCCACGCTGGCCAACTGCCCGGTCATGATGTGACCGCGAGACTCCTCCCCAGGCATGTAGCCCGAGCCGACGGAACCGATGAACACGCCGGTGTCGCTGCCCCGCAACGAGTCCGGATCGATGCCGGCACCTTCGAGGACCTCCCAGGCGGCCTCCAGCAGCAGCCGCTGCTGCGGATCCATCGCCAGCGCCTCACGCGGGGAGATCCTGAAGAACTCCGCGTCGAACTCGGGCGCGTCGAAGACGAACCCGCCCTTCAGGTCGAGGTCCCCATGGACCTGCCAGCCGCGGTCGGTCGGCAGCGGGGTGATGGCGTCCTGCCCCTCGATGACCAGCCGCCACAGATCCTCCGGGGAGTTCACCCCGCCGGGATAACGGCAGGCCATCGAGACGATGGCGATCGGGTCGTCCCCGACCGAGACCGTGGCCACCGGCAGGATGGCGTCGCCGTGCGCGCCGAGCACCTCGCTCAGCAGGTACTCACCGAGCACGGTGGGGGTGGGGTAGTCGAAGACGAGGGTGGAGGGCAGGCGCAGCCCGGTGGCGGCGTTGAGCCGGTTGCGCAGCTCGATCGCGGTCAGCGAGTCGAAGCCCAGCTCACGGAACTCCCGGCGAACCTGCACCGCCTCCAGCGAGGGATGCCCGAGGACCGCGGCGGCCTGAGCCCGGACCAGATCGACCACGAACCGTGTCCGGTCGGCCTGCGTCAGTCCGGCCAACTGCCGCAGCAGTGCACCCTCGCCGGGGGCGGGCGCCGACGCGGCCGTACGACGGGTGCCGCGCACCAGACCGCGCAGCAGCGGCGGGACCTGCTGAGCGGGCATCGCCGGCAGGTTCAGCCGCACCGGGACCACGAGCGGTGAGTCCGAGCCGATGGCCGCGTCGAGCAGGGCCAGTCCCTGCTCGGTGGTGATCGGCGGCAGCCCGGCGGCGGTCATCCGCTGCACATCGGCCTGTGACATGTCCCCGGTCATCCCGGTGGCCTGCGCCCACAGTCCCCAGGCCAGTGACAGTCCCGGCAGTCCCTGCGCCCGGCGCCGTGCCATCAACGCGTCCAGCCAGGCATTGGCCGCCGCGTAGTTGCCCTGCCCGGCGTTGCCCATCAGCCCGGCCAGCGAGGAGAACACCACGAACCCAGCCAGATCCATCTCCTGGGTCAGCTCGTGCAGATGCCAGGCGGCGTCCACCTTCGGCCGCAGCACGGTGTCCAGCCGCTCCGGCGTCAGCGAGGCGATCGTCCCGTCATCGAGGAGCCCGGCCGTGTGCACCACCGCGGTCAGCGGATGTTCGGCATCGACCTGCGCCAGCAGCGCCGCCACCTGATCCCGGTCGGCCATGTCGCACGCCGCGACCGTGACCTCGACCCCGTGCGCGATCAGCTCGGCCCGCAGCTCCACCGCACCCGGAGCCTCCAGACCCCGGCGGCTGGCCAGCAGCAGATGCCGCATCCCGTGCTCGGCCACCAGATGCCGGGCCACCTCCGCGCCCAGACCACCGGTGCCACCGGTGATCAACACCGTGCCCTCCGGCTCCCAGCGCCGGGGCATGGTCAACACGATCTTGCCCGTGTGCCTGGCCTGACTCATGAACCGGAACGCCTCCCGGCCCCGGCGCACATCCCACGCCGTCACCGGCAACGGCCGCAACTCACCAGCGGCGAACAGCTCCATCAACTCGGCCAGAATCTGCCGCAACCGCTCAGGCCCGGCATCCAGCACGTCGAACCAGTGATACTCCAGCCCCGGGAAGCGGTCCTGCTCGCGGATGTCGAGCTTGCCCATCTCGATGAACCGGCCGCCCGGACGCAGCAGCCGCGCCGAGGCGTCGATGAACTCCCCGGTCAGCGAGTTGAGCACCACATCGATACCCCGATCACCGCACACCTGGGAGAACTGCTGCTCGAACTCCAGGGTGCGCGAGGAGGCGATGTGATCGTCCGGGATGCCCAGCGAACGCAGAACGTCCCACTTGGCCGGGCTGGCCGTGGCGAACACCTCGACCCCCAGCCGCTGGGCCAGCTGGATCGCGGCCATCCCGGTCCCACCGGTGCCCGCGTGCACCAGCAGCGACTCCCCCTCCCGCAGCCCGGCCAGATCCATCAGCCCGTAGTAGGTGGTGAGGAACGCCACCGGAATCGTCGCCGCCTGCTCGAAGGAGACCCCGTCGGGGATCTTGGTCACCCCACCGGCACCGGTGACCACCACCGGGCCGAAGCCACCTTCGGTCAGACCGACCACCCGATCTCCCGGACGCAGGTCGTCGACCCCGGGGCCGACCTCCAGCACCACGCCGGCGGCCTCACCACCCATCAGGCCGACCTTGTCCTGGAACCAGCCCAGCGCGTTCAACCCGTCCAGCAGGTCCCGGAAGTTCACCCCCGCCGCACGCACCGCCACCCGCACCTGCCCGGCCTCCAACGGCTCGGCCGCCTGCGGGAACGGAAGCAACTCCAACGCGTCCAGACTGCCCTTGGCCCGGCTGCCCAGCCGCCACGCCACCTCACCGGCCGGCGGCAACAGACCCGCCCCCGACACCAGCGACGCCAACCGCGGCACCCGCACCCCACCCTCACGCACCGCCACCTGCGGCTCGCCGGAAGCCAGCAGGCCGGCCAGCAACCCGGGAATCGCGGCCCCCAGCGCACCGGGCGAGGCCTCATCCGCGCCCGGGTCCGCGTGCTCGTCTCCGTACTCATCCGGCCCCAGGTCCACCAGCGCGAACCGGCCCGGGTTCTCCGACTGCGCGCTACGCACCAACCCCCACACCCCGGCCGCACCCAGATCCGCCACCGGCTCACCCTCAACGGCGGCCACCGCACCACGAGTGACGATCACCAACCGCGAACCAGCACACCGCTCATCGGCCAGCCACCCCTGCAACAGACCCAGCACCCCAGCCGCCATCGCACGCGCCGAGACCACCGCATCCCCGGCCGACCCGGCCGCGACCTCGGCCAGCACCACCTCCGGCACCGGCCCCACCTCGGTCAGCGCCGACAGATCCCGGTGAACCGTCACCGACTGTCCGACCGACTCCCACGCCGCCGCGAGACCCAAGGCGTCCGGCTCGAACCCCGAGAAACCGACCACCGTCACCGGCGCCGACTCAGCCACGGAAACCTCGGAAAGCGGGCTCCAATCCAGCCGGAACAGCCCATCCCGCTCCGTCACCTGACCACCACCGGCGGCGGCGAGCTGATCAGGAGTGAACGGGCGCAGCACCAGCGAACGCGCCGACAGCACCGAATCCCCGGCGGCGTCCACCGCCGTCAGCGACACAGCGTCGTCGCCCGTCCGGAACAGTCGCACCCGCAGCATCGCCGCCCCGGTGGCCTGCAGGCTCATCTGCCCCCAGGAGAACGGCAACCGGCCACCCTCCACCGGCTCCAGCCCGACGAAGGTCACCGCGTGCAAGGCCGCGTCCAGCAACGCCGGATGCACCCCGAACGAACCCGCGTTCGACGCCGCCTGCTCGGGCAGCGCGACCTCGGCGAACACCTCGCCGTCGACACCACGCCAGGCCGCTCGCAGCCCCTGGAACACCGGGCCGTATTCGAACCCGCCCGCGGCCAGTCCCTCGTACACCCCGTCCAGCCCGATCGCGGTCGCGCCGGCCGGCGGCCACACCGCCGCGTCGAACGGCTCGGCATTGGGAGCACCGGTGGCCGAAGCACCGACGGCCAGCGTGCCGGTGGCGTGCCGCACCCACGGCACGTCATCGGCGGCCTCGGCAGAGCGGGCGTAGACGTTCACGCTACGGTGGCCCGACTCCTCCGCGGCGCCCACCCACACCTGCACCGCGACGGCATCGGTTTCGCCCAGCACCAGCGGCGCGGTCAGGGTCAGCTCCTCGACCACCTCGCAGCCGACCTGGTCACCGGCCCGGATCGCCAGCTCCAGGAACCCGGTACCCGGGAAGATCACTGTTCCGGCCACCGCGTGATCGGCCAGCCACGGATGCGACGAGAGCGACAAGCGGCCGGTCAGCAGCACCCCATTGGAGTCGGCCAGGCCCACGGCGGCGCCCAGCAACGGGTGCCCGGCGGCGGCCAGCCCCGCCGCGGCCACATTCCCCACCTGGGAACCCGCCCTCGCAGGCCAGTACCACTGGTGCTGGAAGGCGTAGGTCGGCAGGTCCACCCGGCGCCCGCCGGGCAGCACCGCCCGCCAGTCGACCTGCACGCCGCGGACGAACAACTCGGCCGCCGAGACCAGCACCCGGTCCAGCCCGCCGTCGTCGCGCCGCAGCGTCCCGGCGATCACGGCCTCCGCCGCGGCCTCATCCACGCATTCCTGGACCCCGACCGTCAGCACCGGATGCGGGCTCACCTCGACGAACACCCGATACCGCTGCTCCAGCAACTGCGCCACCGCCGGCGCGAAGCC
>NZ_JBEOWJ010000080.1:0-5569 GCF_040295965.1 Streptosporangium sp. NPDC002544
CACCGCCAGGGCGTACGGGCGTACCTTGAGCTGGGCCCCGATGGTGTGCTGACCGCCATGGCCGCCGACACCCTGGCCGCCGACGTGGATGTGCAGGAGTCGGACGCGGTGCTGGTGCCGGTATTGCGTAAGGACCGCGACGAGCAGGTCGCGTCCATGACGGCGCTGGCCGAGCTGCATGTGCACGGAGTGCCGGTCGACTGGCAGGCGGTGCTCCCGCGCGGACGCCAGGTCGACCTGCCCACCTACCCGTTCCAGCACGAGTGGTACTGGCCCCGCGGACAGCGAATGGGTGACGCTCGAAACCTGGGGCTGGCCGCGGCAGGGCATCCTTTGCTGGGCGCCGCTGTAGCGCTTGCCGCCTCAGACGGCGTACTGCTGACCGGCCAGCTGTCGTTGCGGTCGCAGGCATGGCTGGCCGATCACGCCGTGGGCGGGAGGGTGCTGTTCCCCGGCACCGCGTTCCTGGAGCTGGCCATCCGGGCCGGTGACCAGGTCGGCTGCGACCTGGTGGAGGAGCTCACCCTGGCGGCGCCGCTCGTACTGGGCGAAACCGACGCCGTCGCGGTGCAGGTGTGGGTGGGCGCGGAGGAGTCGGGCAGACGCGACCTGAGCATCTACACTCGGCCGGCCGAGGCCGGCGATGACGAGCCGTGGGTACGGCACGCGGTCGGCGTCCTCGCCATCGGCGGCCAGACCGCCGAGCGACTCGATACCGAAGTCTGGCCGCCGCAGGGCGCGTCCGCGATCGAGCTGGACGGGCTGTACGACCAGCTCGCTGAGGGCGGGCTGAGCTACGGACCGCTGTTTCAGGGCCTGCGGGCGGCCTGGCGGCGTGATGATGAGATCTTCGCCGAGGTGAGCCTGCCGAGTCGGCTCGAATCGGATGCCGGTTCGTTCGGTGTGCATCCGGCCCTGCTGGATGCGGCGTTGCACGTGGTGACGTTCGCGGGGTTGGACGACTCCGAGGGCAGCCGGTTGCCGTTCTCCTGGGGTGAGGTGTGTCTGCACGCCGGTGGCGCGTCGGCACTGCGGGTACGACTGGCCAGGACCGAAGGCGATGCCGTCTCGCTGGCGGTGGCCGATATGGCGGGGGAGCCGGTGCTGACGGCGCGGTCACTCGTACTGCGCCCGATCACGGCGGCCACCGGCGAAGGTGACCGTAGGGGCGAGCGGGACTCCCTGTTCAGGGTGGAGTGGACGGCGTTGCCGTCGGCGCGGGTGGCGCCGGTGGCCGACCCCGCGCCCACGGTGGCGGTTGTCGGCCTCGACGTGTTCGACCTCGCGGATCCGTCGGTGTTCGGGGACACGGACCAGGTGCCGGGTGCTGTGGTGACCGAACTGATCTTTGACCAGGTCGGCGCGGTGGTGGACGCGACACACGAGCTGAACGCGCGCGTTCTGACCGTGCTGCAGCAGTGGCTGGCCGATGAGCGGTATCGCGATTCACGGTTGGTGTTCGTGACGCGGGGTGCGGTCGCGGCCGGAGACGGTGAAGTGGTGTCGGATCTGCCGGCCGCTGCGGCCTGCGGATTGGTGCGCAGTGCCCAGTCGGAGAACCCAGGCCGGTTCGTGCTGGTCGATGTGGATGAACACCAGGCGTCGCTGCCGGCCTTGCCGGGGATACTGCCCGCGGTGCTGGCTTCGGGTGAGCCGCAGGTGGCGGTGCGTGACGGTGAAGTGCAGGTGCCGCGGTTGGCATCGCTGGCGTCGGGGGCGGGTCTGCTGCCTCCGTCCGGTACGGGGTGGCAGCTGGGCAGCCGGGCCAAGGGCAGCCTGGACGCGTTGGAGCTGCTCCCCTCTTCGGGGATGGCCGAGCCGCTGCAGGCCGGGCAGGTACGGATGGCGGTGCGTGCCGCGGGGGTGAACTTCCGGGACCTGCTGGACGGGCTGAACGCGCTGGGCTGGTTCCAGGACAAGGTCGGCCTGATGGGCAGTGAGGCCGCCGGCGTGGTGCTGGAGGTCGGTCCCGAGGTCGACGACCTGCGCCCGGGCGACTGGGCGGCCGGTCTGACCGAGGGCGCGTTCGGCCCGGTGGTGGTCACCGGCGCCGGCGGGTTGACCAAGATCCCTGACGGGGTCTCCTTCGAGCAGGCCGCGACGATTCCGGTGGTGTTCCTGACGGCCTACTACGGGCTGATGGACCTGGCCGGGCTGCGGGAGGGCGAGCGGCTGCTGGTGCACGCGGGCACCGGTGGTGTGGGTATGGCGGCGATCCAGCTGGCCCAGCGGCTGGGAGTGGAGGTGTTCGCCACGGCGCATCCGGCCAAGTGGGAGGTGCTGCGTTCGCTGGGCATCCCGGATGATCACATCGCCTCCTCCCGGAGTCTGGAGTTCGAGGAGCGGTTCCGGGAGGTGTGCGGTGAGCGGGGGATCGATGTGGTCCTCAACTCGCTGACCGGGGAGCTCATCGACGCCTCGGCGCGGCTGCTGCGTCCGGGCGGCCGGTTCATCGAGATGGGCAAGCTGGACATCCGCGAGCAGGACCAGTTCCCGGGGCTGGAGTATCACTGGTTCGATGTGATGGACGCCGGGCCTGAGCGGTTGCGGCAGATCCTGGCCGAGCTGATGGAGCTGTTCGCGGCCGGTGAGTTGCGGCCGTTGCCGGTCACGGTGTGGGATGTGCGGCGGAGCCGGGATGCCTTCCGGTTCATGGGCCAGGCCAAGCACACCGGCAAGATCGTGCTGACCATGCCCCGGCGGTGGAACCCGGAGGGCACGGTGCTGATCACCGGTGGCACCGGTGGTCTGGGCGCGCTGTTCGCGCGGCATGTGGTGGCCGAGCGGGGTGTGCGGCATCTGCTGCTGACCAGTCGCCGGGGTCTGGAGGCTCCGGGTGCGGTGGAGTTGCGGGCCGAGTTGATCGCGCACGGGGTCGAGGTCACGGTCGCCGCCTGTGATGTGGCGGATCGGGATCAGGTGGCGGCCCTGCTGGCCGGGGTGGACGCCGAGCACCCGCTGACCGCGGTGATCCACACCGCGGGTGTGCTGGACGACGGGACGATCCCGTCGCTGGCTCCGGAGCGGCTGGACACCGTGCTGCGGCCGAAGGTGGACGCCGCCTGGCACCTGCACGAGCTCACTCGTGGCGAGGACCTGGCCGACTTCATCATGTTCTCGTCGGTGGCGGGCGTGATCGGAGCTCCCGGTCAGGGTAACTACGCCGCGGCCAACTCGTTCCTCGACGCGCTGGCCCAGCAGCGCCGGGCCGCGGGGTTGCCCGCGCTGTCGCTGGCCTGGGGGGCGTGGGCTCAGGACAGTGGGATGACCGGTACTTTGAGCGATGGCGACATGGAGCGGCTGGCCCGTGCCGGTACGCCGCCACTCGCACCGGAACAGGGCATTGCCTTGTTCGAGGTGGCGGTCCGTTCCAGCGAACCGGTCGTGGCCCCGGTCCGGCTGGATCTGCCGGTGCTGCGAGCACAGGGCGAGATTCCGCCACTGCTGCGCAGGCTGGTACGGGGAAGGCGCCGGTCTGCCGCCGGGAGGTCGGCGGCGGCCAGCACGCTGCTTCAGCGGCTGGCTCCGCTCGCGGCGGCCGAGCGCGCCGAGGTCCTGGTGGATCTGGTGCGTACCGAGGTGGCCATGGTGCTGGGGCATCTCTCGCCGGAGACGGTGGAGGTGCGGCGGGAGTTCCGCGAGCTGGGCTTCGACTCGTTGACCTCGGTGGAACTGCGCAACCGGCTGAACGGTACGACCGGGCTGCGGTTGCCGGCCACGTTGGTGTTCGACTACCCGACGCCGGCCGTGCTGGCGGAGTTCCTGCTGGCCGAGCTGCTCGGCGAGCACGCCGATGTGGTGGTTCCCGGCGAGGTCCGGCCGGTGGCCGACGACCCCGTCGTGATCGTGGGCATGGCGTGCCGCTATCCGGGCGGGGTCACGTCCCCGGAGGACCTGTGGCGGCTGGTCACCGAGGGCGCAGACGCGATCTCGCCGTTCCCGACCACGCGAGGTTGGGATCCGGCGGCCTTCTACAACCCGGATCGGGAGAATCGCGGGACCAGCTACGTCCGTGAGGGTGGGTTCCTGCACGAGGCCGGGGAGTTCGACCCGGGGTTCTTCGGCATCTCGCCGCATGAGGCACTGGCGATGGATCCGCAGCAGCGGTTGCTGCTGGAGACGTCGTGGGAGGCGATCGAGCGGGTCGGGATCGATCCGGTCTCGTTGCGGGGCAGCCGTACCGGGGTGTTCGCCGGGGTCATGTACCACGACTACGCGACCAGTGTGTCGTTCCCGCCGGAGGTGATGGGGTTCGTCGGTACCGGCACCGCGGGAAGCGTGGCGACCGGTCGTCTGTCCTACACCTTCGGGTTGGAGGGCCCGGCGGTGACGGTGGACACCGCGTGTTCGTCGTCGCTGGTGGCGATGCATCTGGCCGCGCAGGCGCTGCGGTCGGGTGAGTGCAGCCTGGCGTTGGCCGGTGGTGTGACGGTGATGGCCAATCCGGGGCCGTTCATTGACTTCAGTGCGCAGGGCGGGCTGGCCGGCGACGGCCGGTGCAAGTCCTACTCCGACGCGGCCGACGGGGTGAACTGGTCCGAGGGTGTGGGCATGCTGGTGCTGGAGCGGCTGTCGGACGCGCGCCGCAACGGCCATCAGGTGCTGGCGGTGGTGCGAGGGTCGGCGGTCAACCAGGACGGTGCGTCGAACGGGTTGACCGCGCCGAACGGTCCGTCGCAGCAGCGGGTGATCCGCCAGGCGCTGGCCGGTGCGGGTTTGACCTCCGCTGAGGTGGACGTGGTGGAAGGGCACGGGACCGGCACGACGCTGGGCGACCCGATCGAGGCGCAGGCGCTGCTGGCGACCTATGGTCAGGATCGCGACGAGGATCGGCCGCTGCTGCTGGGCTCGATCAAGTCGAACATCGGTCACGCGCAGGCCGCGGCGGGTGTGGCCGGTGTGATCAAGATGGTCATGGCTCTCCGGCACGGGGTGCTGCCCCGGACGTTGCATGTGGACGCCCCGTCGTCGCACGTGGACTGGTCCATGGGCGCGGTGGAACTGCTGACCGAGCCGACCGAGTGGCCGGAGACCGGTCGTCCGCGCCGGGCGGGGGTGTCGTCGTTCGGGATCAGTGGCACCAACGCCCATGTGATCTTGGAGCAGGTGCCGCAGGCAGTGGAACCGGAGACCGGTGAGCCTGCCGGTCCGGTCGGCGGGGTGCTGCCGTGGGTGGTGTCGGCGAAGAGTCCTGAGGCGTTGCGCGAGCAGGCGCGCCGTCTGGGTGCGCAGGTGGAGGCGGTCGGCGAGCTGGGTCTGGTGGATGTGGGGTCGTCGCTGGTGTCGTCGCGATCGGTGTTCGAGCACCGTGCGGTGGTGGTCGGTGGGGATCGTGAGGGGCTGCTGGCGGGTGTCGGTGCGCTGAGCGCGGGTGAGTCGGTGCCCGGTGTGGTGCGGGGTGTGGCCGATGTCGTCGGTAGGTCGGTGTGGGTGTTCCCGGGTCAGGGGGCGCAGTGGGTGGGCATGGGTGCCGCGCTGCTGGAGGAGTCGGCGGTGTTCGCCGGGCGGATGGCGGAGTGTGCGGCGGCGTTGGAGCCGTTCGTGGACTGGTCGTTGCTGGATGTGGTCC
>NZ_JBEOWJ010000081.1:0-5136 GCF_040295965.1 Streptosporangium sp. NPDC002544
CCGATCGCGGTTGATGACCTCTCCGGCGCTGCTGGTCGGGCGTTGGAGCGGGACGCGCTGTTCCGCCTGGAGTGGGTGATGTCGCCGGAGGCGGCAGCGTCCTCGGCGTCCTCGGCGTCCGGCCCCCTCACTCAGGTGGCCGAGCTGACCCTTGACCTGGCATCGGACCCGGATCTGGCGGCGCTGGAGGTGGTGCCGGAGGTGGTGACCGTCGTGGTCGGGTCGGCCAGGGCCGGGGACGTGGTGGGGTCGGCGCATGCGTTGACCGCTCGTGTTCTGGGGTTGGTGCAGGGGTGGCTGGCTGATGAGCGGTGTGCTGATTCGCGGCTGGTGGTGGTGACGCGGGGTGCGGTGGTGGCCGGTGCGGGGGATGCGGTCACCGATCTGGGCGCGGCGGCGGTGTGGGGGTTGGTGCGCTCGGCGCAGTTGGAGAATCCGGGCCGGTTCGTGCTGGTGGATGTGGAGGAGGGGGCGTCTCTGGCGGTGTTGTCCGGGGTGCTGGCCTCGGGTGAGCCGCAGGTGGCGGTGCGCGGGGATGAGGTGCGGGTTGCCCGGCTGGTACGGGTGGTGCCCGGCTCAGGTTCCGGTGATGGCCCTGGCTCCGAGCGTGGCGTTGACCTCGCGTCCGGCTCTGGTTTGAGTGAGGATCGTGCCTGGGATCCGGAGGGAACTGTCCTGATCACCGGTGGGACGGGTGGTCTGGGGGCGTTGTTCGCGCGGCATGTGGTGGCCGAGCGTGGGGTGCGGCGTCTGCTGCTGACCAGCCGCCGGGGCCTGGACGCCCCCGGCGCGCTGGAACTGCGGGCCGAGCTGATCGCGCACGGGGTCGAGGTCGAGATCGCCGCCTGTGATGTGGCCGATCGGGACGCGGTGGCGGCGCTGCTGGCCGGGGTGGATCCAGGGCATCCGCTGACCGCGGTGATTCATACCGCGGGTGTGCTGGATGACGGGACGATTCCGTCGCTGTCGCCGGAGCGGTTGGGGACGGTGTTGCGGCCGAAGGTGGACGCGGCCTGGTATCTCCATGAGCTGACTCGTGATGGAGGCTTGGCCGACTTCATCGTGTTCTCGTCGGTGGCGGGGACGTTCGGTGGGGCGGGGCAGGGTAACTATGCGGCGGCGAACGCGTTCCTGGACGCGTTGGCGGAGTATCGGCGGGCGCGGGGGTTGGCCGCGCGGTCGCTGGCGTGGGGGCCGTGGGCGCAGGACGCCGGGATGACCGGTGGGTTGGACGAGGTCGATCTGCGGCGGATGACGCGGGCGGGGATGTCGCCGTTGTCGGTGGAGCAGGGGCTGGCGTCGTTCGACGCGGTGGATGCGGTGGATCATCCGGTGCTGGTGGTCGCGCGGCTCGACCTGGCGGCGGTGCGGGCGCGGGGTGAGGTGCCGTATCTGCTGCGCGGGCTGGTGCGGGGGGTTCGCCGGTCGGCGGTGTCGGGGTCGGTGTCGGGTGACGGTGCGCTGGTGCGGCGGTTGGCCGGGTTGGGTGAGGCTGATCGGGTGCGGTCGGTGGTGGAGTTGGTGCGGGCGCAGGTGGCGGTGGTGCTGGGGCATGCTTCGCCGGAGTTGGTGGAGGTGCGGCGGGAGTTCCGTGAGCTGGGCTTCGATTCGCTGACCGCGGTGGAGTTGCGTAACCGGCTGAACGCGGCGACCGGGTTGCGGTTGCCGGCGACGTTGGTGTTCGACTATCCGACTCCGGTTGGTCTGGCGGATTTCCTGCTGGGTGAGTTGCTGGGTGAGCGGGCCGATACGGGTGTGCTGTCGCCGGTGGTTCGTTCGGTGGCCGATGATCCGGTCGTGATCGTGGGGATGGCGTGCCGTTATCCGGGTGGGGTGTCCTCTCCGGAGGATCTGTGGCGTCTGGTGATCGAGGGGACCGACGCGATCACCGGTTTCCCGACATCGCGCGGCTGGGATCTCGGAGCGTTGTACAACCCGGATCGGGAGAGCCGTGGAACCAGTTACGTGCGTGAGGGCGGGTTCCTGCACGACGCGGGGGAGTTCGACCCCGGGTTCTTCGGCATCTCGCCCCGCGAGGCGCTGGCGATGGACCCGCAGCAGCGACTGTTGCTTGAGGCGTCCTGGGAGGCGGTCGAGCGGGCCGGGATCGATCCGGTCTCGCTGCGCGGTAGCCGTACCGGCGTGTTCGCCGGGGTCATGTACCACGATTACGCGACCGGTGTGGAGTTTCCACCGGAGGTGATGAGCTTCTCCGGTACCGGTAGCGCCGGTAGTGTCGCGACCGGCCGGCTGTCCTACACCCTTGGCTTGGAAGGGCCGGCGGTGACCGTGGACACCGCGTGCTCCTCCTCGCTGGTGGCACTGCACTTGGCCGCACAGGCCCTGCGCGGTGATGAGTGCTCGCTGGCGCTGGCCGGTGGTGTGACCGTGATGGCCACGCCGAACTCGTTCATCGACTTCAGCGCCCAGGGTGGGCTGGCCGCCGATGGACGGTGCAAGGCGTTCGCCGACAGCGCCGACGGCGCGGGGTGGGCCGAGGGTGTGGGCATGCTGGTGCTGGAGCGGCTGTCGGACGCGCGCCGCAACGGCCATCAGGTGCTGGCGGTGCTGCGGGGTTCGGCGGTGAACCAGGATGGTGCGTCGAATGGGTTGACGGCGCCGAACGGTCCGTCGCAGCAGCGGGTGATCCGTCAGGCGCTGGCCGGCGCCGGTCTGTCGCCGGCCGAGGTGGACGCGGTGGAGGGCCACGGGACCGGGACGACGCTGGGTGACCCGATCGAGGCGCAGGCCCTGCTGGCCACCTACGGCCAGGACCGGGACGCCGACCGGCCGCTGCTGCTGGGCTCGATCAAGTCGAACCTCGGTCACACCCAGGCCGCCGCGGGTGTGGCAGGTGTGATCAAGATGGTGCTCGCGATGCGGCACGGGGTGCTGCCCAGGACGCTGCATGTGGACGCACCCTCGTCACATGTGGACTGGGCCTCTGGGGCGGTGGAGTTGCTGACCGAGCCGACGGCGTGGCCGGAGACCGACCGCCCGCGCCGGGCGGGTGTGTCGTCGTTCGGGATCAGTGGCACCAACGCGCACGTGATCGTCGAGCAGGGACCGGAGCTCCCGGAGCCTGAGGCCAGGGTTCGCACAGGGGACCGGATGCCGGATGCCGCCGTGGAGCCGCCGGTGGTTTCGGTGGTGGTGTCGGGTCGTACGGCGGAGGCGTTGCGGGCGCAGGCCGGGCGGCTGGTGTCGTATGTGGGTAGCGATCCTGCTCCGGTGTTGAGCGATGTGGCGTTCTCGCTGGTGGCGACGCGGTCGGTGTTCGAGCATCGGGCGGTGGTGGTCGCGGCTGATCGTGAGGGTGTGCTGGCCGGGCTGGGTGCGCTGGCCGACGAGCGCCCCGGTGCCGGTGTGGTGCGCGGGGTGGCCGCGACGCCGCCGCAGCTGGCGGTGTTGTTCACCGGTCAGGGCAGCCAGCGGGTGGGGATGGGCCGGGAGCTGTATGGCCGGTTCCCGGTGTTCGCCGAGGCGTTGGACGAGGTGATCGCCGAGCTGGATCCGCTGCTCGATGGGTCGCTGCGCGAGGTGCTGTTCGCCGAGCCGGGCAGCGAGTTGGCGGGGCTGCTGGATCGGACGGGGTGGGCGCAGCCGGCGTTGTTCGCGCTTGAGGTGGCGTTGTTCCGGTTGGTGTCCTCGTGGGGGGTGCGGCCGGGTGTGCTGGCCGGTCACTCGATCGGGGAGATCAGCGCGGCGCATGTGGCGGGGGTGCTGTCGCTGGCCGATGCGTGTGCGTTGGTGGCGGGTCGGGCGCGGTTGATGCAGGCGCTCCCCGCGGGTGGGGCGATGGTGGCGGTGGCAGCGTCGGAGGAGGAGGTCGCCGGGCTGCTGGCCGGGCGTGAGAAGGAGGTGTCGGTCGCGGCGGTCAACGGCCCGGCCTCCGTGGTGATCTCAGGCACCGAGGAGGCGGTGCTGGAGGTGGCCGCCGCTCTGCAGGAGCGGGAAGTCAGGACGAAGCGGTTGCGGGTGTCGCACGCGTTCCACTCGCCGTTGATGGATCCGATGCTGGAGGACTTCCGCGCCCTGGCCCGGACGCTGTCCTACGACCCGCCACAGATCCCGGTGGTGTCCACGGTGACCGGGCAGGCGGCCACCGACGAGCAGCTGTGCTCGCCGGACTACTGGGTCGACCAGGTCCGCCAGGCCGTCCGCTTCTCCGACGGTGTCCGGACGCTGCACGCTCAGGGAGTGCGGGCCTACCTGGAACTGGGCCCCGACGGTGTACTGACCGCGATGGCCGACGACACCCTCACCGCGCTCGCCGACGCGGATGAGACTGTCCGTTCGCGGGCGGCCGCCGAGGGGATGGGCGGCTATGTGGACTCGGACCCGGTGCTGGTGTCGGCGCTGCGCGGGGGCCAGGACGAGCAGGCGACGATCATGATGGCGCTGGCCGGATTGCACGTGCATGGGGTGCCGGTGAGCTGGCCGGCCATGTTCCCCGGTGCCCGCCGGGTGGAGTTGCCGACATATGCCTTCCAGCGTCAGTGGTTCTGGCCGAGTGGCAGACGGGCCGGAGATGCCGAAGGTCTCGGACAGGTCGTGGCGGGGCATCCGCTGCTGGGTGCCGCCATGGGGCTGGCCGACACCGACGAGGCGCTGCTGACCGGTCGTATCTCGCTGGGGTCGCATCCGTGGCTGGCCGATCACGTGGTGGGCGGGACGGTGATCTTCCCGGGCACCGGGTTCCTGGAGCTGGTGGTGCGGGCGGGTGATGAGGTCGGTTGTGATCTGGTCGAGGAGCTGACCTTGACCGCGCCGCTGGTGCTGGGTGCGGACGATGCCGTCGCGGTGCAGGTGCGGGTGGGCCCCGTGGACGGGATGGGTCGGCGTGAGGTGAGTGTTCATGCCCGGCCGGCCGGGGCCGATGATCACGATGCCTGGGTGCGGCACGCGATCGGTGTGCTGGCGGTCGGTGGTCAGGCCGGGGAGCGGTTCGATACGGCGGTGTGGCCGCCGCGGGGTGCGTCGGTGATCGAGCTGGACGGGTTGTATGAGCGGCTGGCCGGGGGTGGGTTGGGTTATGGGTCGGTGTTCCAGGGGTTGCGGGGGGCTTGGCGGGGTGCGGATGGTGTGGTGTTCGCCGAGGTCGGGCTGCCTGAGCAGGTTGTCGATGCGGGTGGG
>NZ_JBEOWJ010000082.1:0-4716 GCF_040295965.1 Streptosporangium sp. NPDC002544
TGGCGGCGCATCCGCTGGTGGCGGATGTGGCGGTGGTGGTGCGGGAGGACCGGCCGGGGGATCGGCGGTTGGTGGCGTACGTGGTGGAGGCCGCGACGGACGCGGCGGTGGATCTGTCGGGTGGGTTGGATGTGGGGCGGTTGCGGCGGTTCGCGGGGGAGGTGTTGCCCGATTACATGGTGCCGTCGGCGGTGGTGGTGGTGGAGGCGTTGCCGTTGACGGGGAACGGGAAGCTGGATCGGGCAGCGTTACCGGCGCCGTCGGTGGTGGTGTCGGGTGGGGGGCCGTTGTCGGTGCGGGAGGAGGTGTTGTGCGGTCTGTTCGCCGAGGTGCTCGGGGTTGAGGCGGTGGGGGTTGACGATGGGTTCTTTGATCTGGGTGGGGACAGCATCGTGGCGATTCGGTTGGTGGCTCGGGGGCGTGCGGCGGGGGTGGTGTTCTCGCCTCGGGATGTGTTCCGGTATCAGAGCGTGCGGGAGTTGGCCGCGGTCGCGGTCGAGGAGTGGCAGCAGCGGGGCGAGGCGGAAGACGCGGGGATCGGATGGTTTCCAGCGACTCCGATCATGGCCTGGCTCGCGGAGCGCGAAGGTCCTGTCGCCGGTTACAGCCAGACGGTCGTCCTGCAGGTTCCTCCCGGGCTGGGGCTGGATCGTCTGATCTCCGCGGTGCAGGTGGTGCTGGATCACCATGACGTGTTGCGGTTGCGGGTGTCGGCGGAGGGGGGGTACGAGGTCGCTTTGCGGGGGGCGGTGGTGGCGGACGGGTGTGTGCGCCGGGTGGAGGTGTCGGGGGATCTGGCCGCCGTGGTGGCCGAGGAGGCGGTCGTCTCGCGGTCGGGGTTGGATCCGGTGTCCGGGCAGCTGGTCCGGGTGGCGTGGTTGGACGCCGGATCGGAGGTGTCGGGCCGGTTGGTGGTGACGGTGCATCATCTGGCGGTGGACGGGGTGTCCTGGCGCATCCTGCTGCCGGACCTGTTCACCGCCTGGAGCGCGACCGGTCAGGAAGCGGTCCCGCAGGTGGCGGTTCACGAAGGGGCCAGCCAACGATCGGCCCTGGGAAAGACGACGGCTCACGAAGGAGCCGGTCAGGAAGCGGCTCCGCAGGTGGCGGTTCGCGAAGGGGCCATCCAACGATCGGCCCCGGGAAAGACGGCGGCGCACGAAGGGGCCGGTCAGGAAGCGGTCCCGCAGGTGGCGGTTCACGAAGGGGTCATCCGACGATCGGCCCCGGGAAAGACGACAGCGCAAGAAGGGGGCATCCGGCAAGACGCGACCGCTCAAGAAGGGCTCCTTCAGGGAACGGTCGCTCAGGTGAGCGTCCCGGTGTTGGAGCCGGTGCCCACCTCCTTCCGTACCTGGGCACACCGCCTGCACGACGAGGCTCCCAACAGGGTCGGCGAACTCGACCACTGGGTCGAGATCCTCGACGGCCCTGATCCGCGTATCGGGCGCAGGCCCCTCGATCCGCGCCTCGACACCGCCGCGACGTTGCGCAGCCTCCGCCGTACCCTGCCTCCGGAGAAGGCCGGACCTCTGCTGGCGGCGGTCCCCGCCGCGTTCCACGGCCGGGTCAACGACGTGCTGCTCGCCGGGCTGGCCCTGGCCGTGACCCACTGGCGCAGGAGGCGCGGCGCCCGGGGCACCTCCGTCCTGCTCGACCTGGAGGGACACGGCCGTGCGGAGATCTTCCCCGACGTCGACCTGTCCAGGACCGTGGGCTGGTTCACCACCATCCACCCCGTCAGGCTCGACCCGGGTCTGACCGGCTGGTCCGACGAGCGGTCCGCGGCTCAGGCGATCAAAAAGGTCAAGGAGCAGCTCAGGGCGCTGCCCGACCCGCTGGGTTACGGGATGCTCCGCCATCTCGCGCCGGAGACCGCGCAGAAGCTCGCCGAGCTTCCCCGCCCGCAGATCGTGTTCAACTACCTCGGCCGGGTCGCGGTCACCGGAGGCGACTGGAACCTGGTTCCCGCCGAGATCGGCGGCTACGACCCCGGGATGCCGGTGGCCCATGTCCTGGAGGTCAACGTGACCACGCACGACCGGCCGGACGGCCCTCACCTGGAGGCCGTCTGGTCCTGGCCCGAGGGGGTGCTCGACGAGGCGGAGGTCGCCGAGCTGGCCGAGACCTGGTTCGAGGCGCTCGCCGGGCTGGCCGAGCACGGCGCGGGAGGACACACACCGAGCGACCTCCTGGTCGATCTGGACCAGGAGGAGATCGACCGTATCCAAGCCGCGTGGGAGAAGCGTTGACGCAGGTCCAGGACATCCTCCCGCTCTCGCCGCTGCAGCAGGGCCTGTTCTTCCACGCCCTCCACGACGAGCACGACCTCTACACCGCGCAGGTCACCCTCGACCTGGACGGCCCGCTGGACGTCCCCGCGCTCCGTGCCGCCGCCGCCAGGCTGCTCGAACGCCACTCCAACCTGCGCGCCGCCTTCTGGCACGAGGACCTCAGCCGGCCCGTCCAGGTCATTCCGGACAGTGTCGAACCGTCCTGGCGGGAGGTCGAGGGGGCAGATCCGGCCGCGGTGGCCGCGGAGGAGAGGGCACGCCCGTTCGACCTGGCGGTGCCGCCGCTCATCCGCTTCGTTCTCGTACGACCGGAGCCCGGCAGGCACCGGCTGATCATTACCAACCATCACATCCTGCTCGACGGATGGTCCACCCCGCTGCTTGTCGCCGAACTGTTGGCGCTCTATCTCGGTGTGGAGGCTCCGCCCGCGCCGCCGTACAAGAACTACCTGGCCTGGCTGTCCCGCCAGGACCGCGCCGCCGCGAAGGATGCCTGGGACCGGGCACTGGAGGGCATTGACGAGCCGACGCTGGTCGCGCCCGCCGCGGGCGCGCCCGTGACGCCGGGCAAGGTCGCCACCGAGCTGGGCGCCGACCTGACCGCCGCGCTGACCAGACTGGCCCGTCGCCGTGGCGTCACGGTCAACACGGTCCTGCAGGGAGTGTGGGGACTGCTGCTCGCCAAGCTGACCGGCCGCGAGGACGTCGTCTTCGGCGCGGTCGTATCGGGCCGCCCGCCTGAGCTGCCCGGGGTCGAGCGCATGGTCGGCCTGTTCATCAACACCGTGCCCGTCCGGGTCCGGCTCCGGCCCGCCGAGCCCGTCGGCGAAATGCTGGAACGCCTCCAGGACGAGCAGGCGGAACTGATGCCCCACCATCACCTGGGGCTGACCGAAATCCAGCGCGGCATCCTGTTCGACACGGTCACCGTGCTGGAGAACTACCCATTCGATCCCTCCACCGCCGGTACCGCCCTTGGCGGGGTGCGGCTGACCGGCTTCGGCTCGACAGACGCCCATCACTACCCTCTCGCCCTCGCCGCCGTCCCCGGCGACCGCCTCACCCTGCGGCTGGACCATCGGCCCGACCTGTTCAGCACAGCCGAGGCTCGGCGGCTGCTCGACCGGATGAGCCTGCTGCTCACCACGATCGTCACCGACCCGGACACGCCGGTCGGCCGGATCGGCATCCTTGACGTCGCCGAGCACAGCCAGGCCGTCGAGGAGTGGAACGACACCGGCGCACCGGTGCCGCGCCGTACGTTGCCCGAGCTCTTCGAAGCCGCCGTCGTCCGTGACCCCGAGGCCACCGCGCTGGTCCATCGCGGCGAGGCTGTCACGTACGGGCAGCTCAACGGCCGCGCCAACCGGCTGGCTCGGCTGCTGGTGGCCGAGCACGGAATCGGCCCCGAGCGGTTGGTGGCGCTGAGGTTGCGCCGTTCCGCCGATCTGGTGGTCGCGGCGCTGGCCGTGCTGAAGGCGGGTGGTGCGTACCTGCCCGTCGACCTCGGCTACCCGGAGGAACGGGTCGCCTACATGCTCGCGGACGCCGGCCCCGCCCTGGTGATCGACGCCGGCTGGCTGGCCGGGGCCGACACCTCCGGATACGCGGAGTCCGATCTCGGTGTGCCGCTCGTGCCGGAGCGTCCGGCGTACGTGATCTACACCTCCGGCTCGACGGGGCGGCCCAAGGGTGTGGTGGTCACCCACGCCGGCATCGCCGCCCTCGCCTGCTCGCAGGTCGACAGGTTCGGGATCACCCCGGACAGCCGGGTTCTGCACTTCGCCTCGCCGAGCTTCGACGCCTCGGTCATGGAACTGCTGATGGCCTTCGCCGCCGGGGCCGCCCTTGTCATTCCTCCTTCCGACGCCTACAGCGGGGCCGCGCTGGCCGACGCCCTGCGGGAGGCGCGGGTCACCCACGCCCTGATCCCCCCGGCAGCCCTGGCCGGGGTTCCGGAGGTCTCGCTGCCCGACCTGCAGACCTTGATCGTCGGCGGGGACGCCTGCGCGCCGAACCTGGTGGACGCCTGGGCCCCCGGCCGTCTGATGATCAACGCGTACGGCCCGACAGAGGCGACCATCGCCGCCACCATGAGCGCTCCCCTGAAGACGGGTGAGATCCCGCCGATCGGCTCGCCGGTCCGCGACACCCGGGCGTACGTGCTGGATTCGTGGCTGCGGCCGGTTCCGGCCGGGGTGGAGGGGGAGCTGTACCTGGCCGGGCCAGGTCTCGCGCGGGGGTATCTGGGTCGGGCCGGGTTGACGGCGGAGCGGTTTGTGGCGTGTCCGTTTGATGGGTCCGGTGGGCGGATGTATCGGACGGGTGATGTGGTTCGGCGTCGTGGTGATGGGGTTGTGGAGTTCGTGGGGCGGGTTGATCAGCAGGTGAAGGTGCGGGGTTTTCGGATTGAGCTGGGTGA
>NZ_JBEOWJ010000083.1:0-4656 GCF_040295965.1 Streptosporangium sp. NPDC002544
GGCGGTCACTGATCTGGCGGCTGCGGCGGTGGGGGGTCTGGTTCGTAGCGCGCAGTCGGAGAATCCGGGCCGGTTCGTCCTGGTCGACGTGGATGTGGCCGGCGGGCGCTCGGTCGCCCGCCGTGACGGCGGCGATGGTGTGGAGCTGGGCCGGTCGGTGCCGGTGGGCATGCAGGAGCAGCCTCCCGCGGACGCGTCTGCGGCGTCGGCCACGGTAGTGGCTTCGGTGCTGGCCTCGGTGCTGGCCTCGGGTGAGCCGCAGGTGGCGGTGCGTGGGGGTGAGATGTTGGTTCCGCGGCTGGCACGGGCGGCTGTGCGCGGTGCCGCCTCCGATGCCTCTGCGGATGTCACCGGTGACGGTTCGGGTGAGGTCGGTGGCCGGGTCTGGGATCCGGAGGGGACGGTGTTGATCACTGGTGGTACCGGTGGTCTGGGTGGGTTGTTCGCGCGGCATGTGGTGGCCGAGCGTGGGGTGCGGCGTCTGCTGCTGACCAGCCGCCGGGGGGCGGATGCTCCGGGCGCGGTGGAGTTGCAGGCCGAGCTGATCGCGCACGGCGCCGAGGTCGAGATCGTCGCCTGTGACATGTCCGATCGGGAGCAGGTGGCGGCGTTGCTGGCCGGGGTGGATGCCGATCATCCGCTGACGGCGGTCGTTCACACCGCTGGTGTGCTGGCCGACGGCACGATTCCGTCGTTGACGGCGGAGGGTCTGGATGCGGTGCTGCGTCCCAAGGTGGACGCCGCCTGGCATCTGCACGAGCTGACCCGGGGCCTGGATCTGGCCGGTTTCGTGGTGTTCTCCTCGTTCGCCGGGGTGATAGGCAACGCCGGGCAGGGCAATTACGCGGCGGCGAACACGTTCTTGGACGCGCTGGTTCAGTCGCGCCGTGCCGCGGGTCTTTCGGGCCTGTCGCTGGCCTGGGCGCTGTGGGCGCAGGAGACCGGGATGAGCAGCTCGTTGAGCGAGATCGATCTGCGGCGGATGGCGCGGGCCGGGATGCCGGCGTTGTCGGCCGAGCAGGGGCTGGCCGCGTTCGAGACGTGCCTCGCGTCGGATCGCCCGGTGGTGGCGGTGGCGCGACTGGATCTGTCGGTGCTGCGGGCGGCTCCCGAGGTGCCGCATCTGCTGCGGGGTCTGGTGCGCGCGGGCCGCCGCTCGGCCGTGTCCACGGCCGGCGGGGACGCGGAGTTGGTGCGGCGGCTGGCGGGGCTGGAGAAGGCCGAGCAGGTGCGGCTGGTGCTCGAGTTGGTGCGGGCGCAGGCGGCGGTGGTGCTGGGGCACGCGTCGGCGGAGACGGTCGAGGTGCGGCGGGAGTTCCGCGAGCTGGGCTTCGACTCCCTCACCGCGGTCGAGCTGCGCAACCGGCTGAACGCCGCCACCGGGCTGCGGCTGCCCGCCACCCTGGTGTTCGACTACCCGACCCCCGTGGTGCTGGCGGAGTTCCTGCTGGCCGAACTGCTGGGTCGGCAGGATCTGGCCACTGTGCCGGGTGTGGTGGCCGGGGCGAGGGCGGTGGTGGCGGACGATCCGGTGGTGATCGTGGGGATGAGCTGCCGGTTCCCCGGCGGGGTGGAGTCTCCGGAAGGTCTGTGGAGGTTGCTGTCCGAGGGTGAGGACGCGATCTCGCCGGTCCCGGCCGATCGGGGCTGGGATCTGGAGATGCTGTCCGGGATGGGCCTCGAGGTCCAGGGCGGCTTCCTGGCGGATGCGGTGGGATTCGACGCGGGGTTCTTCCGGATTTCGCCGCGTGAGGCGCTGGCGATGGATCCGCAGCAGCGGCTGTTGCTGGAGACGTCCTGGGAGGCGGTCGAGCGGGCCGGGATCGACCCGACCTCGCTGAAGGGCAGCTCGACCGGCGTTTTCATGGGTACCAGCGGCCAGGACTACGCGAGTCTGATCGTGAGTGTTCAGGCGGATGTGCAGGGTCATGGTGTCACGGGTCTGGCGGCCAGCGTGTTGTCGGGCCGGCTGTCCTACACGCTGGGTCTGGAGGGCCCGGCGGTGACGGTGGACACCGCCTGCTCGTCGTCGCTGGTGGCGATGCACATGGCCGCGCAGGCCCTGCGGTCGGGCGAGTGTGATCTGGTGCTGGCCGGTGGAGTGACCGTGATGACCACCTCGCTGGGGTTCATCGGTTTCAGTGCGCAGGGTGGGCTGTCGCCGGACGGCCGGTGCAAGGCGTTCGCCGACACCGCTGACGGCACCAGCTGGGGCGAGGGCGTCGGCGTGCTGGTGCTGGAGCGGTTGTCGGACGCGCGCCGCAACGGGCATGAGGTGCTGGCGGTGATGCGGGGTTCGGCGGTCAACCAGGACGGTGCGTCCAACGGGTTGAGCGCGCCGAACGGTCCGTCGCAGCAGCGGGTGATCCGCCAGGCTCTGGCCAGTGCCGGGCTGTCGCCGTCCGAGGTGGACGCGGTGGAGGCGCACGGCACGGGCACCCGGCTGGGTGACCCGATCGAGGCGCAGGCGTTGCTGGCCACCTACGGCCAGGAGCGAGATGAGGATCGGCCGCTGCTGCTGGGGTCGGTGAAGTCGAACATCGGTCACACTCAGGCGGCCGCCGGTGTGGCGGGTGTGATCAAGATGATCATGGCGATGCGGCACGGAGTGCTGCCCAAGACACTGCACGTGAACGAGCCGTCCTCGCATGTGGACTGGGCCTCGGGTGCGGTGGAGCTGCTGACCGAGGCGGCCGAGTGGCCGCGGAACGGTCGTCCGCGCCGGGCGGGTGTGTCGTCGTTCGGGATCAGCGGCACCAACGCGCACGTCATCCTGGAGCAGGGGCCGGTGGCCCCGCGGATCGAGGCCGGAACGGTGCCGCGGGACGAGGCACCGGCCGCGGACGTGCTGCCGGTGTTGGTGTCGGCCCGTACGGCGGAGGCGTTGCGGGCGCAGGCCGGGCGGCTGGCCTCGCACGTGGAGGGCCGCGGTGAGGTGGCGCTGGCCGATACCGCGTTCTCGCTGGCCACGATGCGGTCGGCGTTCGAGCATCGGGCGGTGGTGCTGGCCGGCGACCGTGATGGGGTGCTGGCCGGGCTGGGTGCGCTGGCCGAGGACCTGCCGGGTGCGGGTGTGGTGCGCGGGGTGGCGGCGGAGCCGAGACTCGCGGTGTTGTTCACCGGACAGGGCAGCCAGCGGGCGGGGATGGGCCGGGAGCTGTACGAGCGGTTCCCGGTGTTCGCCGAGGCGTTGGACGCGGTGATCGCCGAGCTCGACCCGCTGCTCGACGGGCAGTCGGGTGGGTCGTTGCGGGAGGTGCTGTTCGCCGAGCCGGGTACGGCCGAGGCGGAGGCGCTGGATCAGACGGGGTGGGCGCAGCCCGCGCTGTTCGCGGTGGAGACGGCGCTGTTCCGGCTGGTGTCTTCATGGGGGGTGCGGCCCGAAGTGCTGGCCGGACACTCGATCGGGGAGATCACCGCGGCCCATGTCGCCGGAGTGCTGTCGCTGGCCGACGCGTGCGCGCTGGTGGCGAGCCGGGCGCGGTTGATGCAGGCGCTGCCCGCCGGTGGGGCGATGGTGGCGGTGGCGGCCTCGGAGGAGGAGGTCGTCGGGCTGCTGGCCGGGCGTGAGGGTGAGGTGTCGGTCGCGGCGGTGAACGGTCCGTCCTCGGTGGTGATCTCCGGGGTGGAGGAGGCGGTGCTGGAGGTGGCCGCCGCTCTGGAGGAGCGGGAGGTCAGGACGCGGCGCTTGCGGGTGTCGCACGCCTTCCACTCGCCGTTGATGGACCCGATGCTGGAGGACTTCCGTAAGCTGGCTCACCGGCTGTCCTACAACCCGCCGCGGATCCCGGTGGTGTCCACCCTTACCGGGGAGCAGGCGACGGCCGAGCAGTTGTGCTCGCCGGACTACTGGGTGGAGCAGGTGCGTGGCGCGGTCCGCTTCGCCGACGGGGTCCGTGCTCTGCACGCGCAGGGCGTGCGGGCGTACCTTGAGCTGGGCCCTGACGGTGTGCTGACCGCCATGGCCGCCGGCACGCTCGAGGCGGACGTGCACGACGCCGACGTGGTGCTGGTATCGGCGCTGCGCAGGGATCGTGATGAGCACATGGCGGTGATGGCGGCGCTGGCCGAGCTGCATGTGCACGGGGTGCCGGTCGACTGGCAGGCGGTGCTGCCGGGTGGGCGCCGGGTCGATCTGCCGACCTACCCCTTCGAGCATCGGCGGTACTGGCCCGAGACATCCCGCCCCCGTATGGGGAACGTGGCGGCTGCGGGGCTCGCATCCACGGGGCACCCGCTGCTGGGTGCGGCGGTGGGCCTGGCGGACTCGGATGGGGTGTTGCTGACGGGTCGTCTGTCGCTCGCGTCGCATTCGTGGCTGGGCGATCACGTGGTGGCGGGTTCGGTGGTGGTGTCGGGCAGCGTGTTCGTGGAGCTGGTGGTGCGGGCGGCGGATCAGGTGGGCTGCGATGCGGTGGAGGAGCTCACCGTGGATGCGCCGCTGGTTCTCGGTGAGGGTGGCGCGGTGGCGGTGCAGGTGTGGGTCGGCGGGGCGCAGGAGTCGGGTCGCCGGACGGTGAGCGTGTACGCGCGCCCGGCCGAGGCCGATGATGGTCAGTCGTGGGTGCGGCACGCGACCGGTGTTATCAGCACGGGTGCTTCGCCTGCCGTGCCGTTCGATGTGGCGGTGTGGCCGCCGGCCGGGGCGTCCGTGAT
>NZ_JBEOWJ010000084.1:0-4427 GCF_040295965.1 Streptosporangium sp. NPDC002544
TCAGGGTTCGATGGTGACCTTGATGGCCTCGCCCCTGCTGACGATGTCGATCGCCTCCAGGACCTCGGTAAGCGCCAGACGATGCGTGATCAGATCCGACACCGGCACCGCACCCTCAGCGATCAGCTGAAGCGCCCGCGCGTTGTGCGCCGGACTGGACCCGTTCGCACCCACGATGGTCAACTCCCGATAATGCACCAGGTTGGAATCACACCGAATGATCGGATCATCCTTGGGCAGACCACCAAAGAAACTGATCCGCCCCTGACGAGCCGCCATCTGCAACGCCTGCTCCTGAGCCGCCCCGGACGCGGCCGCGGTGATGACGACATCAGCACCCCTGCCCTCGGTCAGCTTGAGCACCTGCTCGACCACGTCCTGGCCGTGCACCACCGCGTCGGGGTGAACCAGAGCGGCCGCCATCTCCAACCGCTCGGCGTTGATATCGACCAGGAACACCCGGGCCGCGCCGCGTGAGCGGGCCAGCCGCACATGCAGGCAGCCGATCGGACCCGACCCCATGATCACCACGTCGTCGCCCTCGCCGACCCGGGCCAGCTCCTGGCCGTTGAGCACACACGCCAGCGGCTCGGCCACCGAGGCCTCGGCGAAACCGACCCCCTCGGGGATACGGTTGAGGCCGTCGACCGCGAGGACCTTGGCCGGGACGATCATGTACTCGGCGAAACCACCGTCGTAGTGATAGCCCATCGACTCCTGGTTCGGGCACACCGTCATCCGGCCCCGGCCGCACTCGGAGCAGGCCCCGCACGGGATCGCGGCGATCACCTGCACCCGATCGCCCGCCGCCCAGCCGCTCACGCCCTGGCCGACCTCGACGATCTGTCCGGCGATCTCGTGACCCATGACCCTGGGCGGCCTGATGTGATGGTGACCGTGCTTGGAGATCTTCACATCCGTGCCGCACGTCGAGCAGTTGCGCACGCGTATCTTGATCTCACCGGCCCCGGTGACGGGCTCGGGCGCCTCCTCGACGCGGATGTCACCGGGAGCGTGGAAACGAGCGACCTTCACTGTGCTTCGTCCTCTTCGTTGGGTTGCAGCAACCGGACCACCTCGGCGACTTGCGTCGCCTCGCGAAGGGCCCGGGCCTGCTCGGGATCCATCAGGATCTGGGCGAGTTCGGCCAGCAGCCGCACATGACCATCACCCTTGGCGGCGATACCGATGCACATCGTGACCCGTTCGCCGTCCCAGTCGACGCCGCCGGGAAAACGCAGCACACAGATCGCGTCATGATGAACGGCGTCCTTGGCGGCCAAGGTGCCGTGCGGGATGGCCACCCCCTCACCGACATAGGTGGAGATCGAGCGCTCCCGCTCCAGCATCGCGCCGATATAGGCGCTGCCCACCGCGCCGACGGCGAGCAGCACCTGCCCGCACTGGCGTATCGCGTCGTCTCGGTCGGTGGCCGAGGCCGTCAGCCGGATCGCGCGCGGATCCAGTGGCAGCGGCGCCGTCTCAGGCATCGACGGTGCCGCCGTTCTTGATCGTGTTGATCAGTTTGGCCACCGCGGGGTCTCCGATGAAGACCTGAAAGGAGATCAGGACCTTGTCCGGGGCGCCGGCCCTGGCCCGGCCGGCCAGGCCGGCGTGGCAGACCACGACGTCGGCGTCGGCCGGGATGGAGTTGACCGGGGTGTGCTCGACCTGGACGTTATGGCTTTTGAGCTGCTTGCGCAGCTGGGTGGCCAGCATCACGCTGCTGCCCATCCCCGCGTCACAGGCCACGATGATCTTGTGGATGTCCTTGCTGTCGATACTCGGCACCTGTCAGGCCTCCTTGACGGCCGGCGCGGTCTGGGTCTGTGCGAAAGCCCCTTGCGGAGCCTCCTGGCTGTCGATACTCGGCACCGCTCAGGCCTCCTGGGTCTGCGCGGAAGCCCCTTGCGGAGCCTCGTCGCCCTCGTCCTTGCCCCGGCCGAAGCCCAGCAGCACCGAGGCCACCGCGAAGGACACCGCGGTCGCGGCGAAGATCCCGGCCAGCACCCCGAACCAGCCACCCTTGGGCGTCACCGCCAGATAGGCGAAGATACTGCCCGGCGAGGCCGCCGAGACCAGCCCGGCACCGGTCATGATGAACACCAAGATCCCGGTGGCGCCACCGGCGATGACCGCCAGGATCAGCCGGGGCTTCATCAGCACATACGGGAAGTAGATCTCGTGGATACCACCGAGGAAGTGAATGATGATCGCCGCCGGGGCGCTGGGACGCAGCGCCCGCGGGCCGAAGAACATGTAGGCCAGCAGCAGGCCGAGCCCGGGGCCGGGGTTGGACTCCAGCATGAACAGGATCGACTTGCCGAACTGGGTCACCTCGTTGGCGCCCAGCGGGGTCAGCACCCCGTGGTTGATGGCGTTGTTGAGGAACAACACCTTGGCCGGCTCGATCAGGATCGAGGCCAGCGGCAAAAGGTTGGACTCCACCAGCCAGCCGACCGCGTTACCGGCCGCGGTGGTGACCGCCGAGACGATGGGGCCCACACCCCACACGCCCAGCAGCGCCATCGCGCCACCGGCGATACCGGCGGTGAAGTTGTCCACCAGCATCTCAAAGCCGGCCTTGGTGCGCTCGGAGGTGAAGCCGTCGATCAGCTTCAGCAGGAACGCCGCCAGCGGACCCATGATCATCGCGCCGAGGAACATCGGGTTCTCCGCGCCGACCACGACGCCCATGGTGGCCACCGCGCCGACCACCGCGCCGCGCTGACCATGGACCATCCGCCCGCCGGTATAGCCGATCAAGACCGGCAGCAGCGTCGTGATCATCGGCCCGACCAGGGCCGCCAGACTCTCGTTCGGCAGCCAGCCGGTGGGAATGAACAGCGCGGTGATCAGACCCCAGGCGATGAACGCCCCGATATTCGGCATGATCATCCCGGCGAGATAGCCGCCGAAACGCTGAATCTTCGCTCTGACCCCGGTTCCCGTGACGGTGGGGGTGTAATCAGTGCTCACGTGGTGTTGCTCCTTCCGGGGTGGCCGGCACATCAGCCGGCCAGGGGGGGTGGATCCGCGCCGCTGTCAGCCCCCGGACCGCAGCGGCAGGGTGGGATCGGCCGCGATGACACGCACGTCATCACGCCGAATGTCATCAGGGGAGGGCATCCGGCTACCCGGCAGCCCCACCGCGGCGGTCGCCCAGGCCAGCGCCTCGACCAACGCGCCCTCACCGTGTGCGCCGCCGGCCAGGAACCCGGCCAGCATCGCATCACCGGCACCAACCGAACTGCGCGGCTCGGCCAGCGCGCAGCGGCCGTACCAGACCTGCTCGTCCTGCAGCAAAACCGCGCCATCGACGCCCAGACTGGCCAAGACCGTGCCCGCGCCACGAGCCCGCAGACTCTCGGCCGCCTTGATCGCATCGCCCAGGGATGAGATGACCATCCCCGTGGCCTCGCTCAGCTCTTCTCGGTTGGGCTTGACCAGGGCCGGCCCCTGGGCCAGCGCGTGCATCAGCGCCGGCCCGCTGGTATCGACCGCGACGTTGATCCCCGCACCGCTGAAACGCTCACACAAACGCGCATACACATCAACGGGCACCGCAGGCGGCAGGCTACCGGAGGCCACCACCCAGTCCGCGCTGCCGGCCGCACCGAGCACGGCCTCGGCGATGGCCTCCAACTCCGCCGCCGACAACGCCGTCCCCGGCTCGTTGATCTTCGTGACCGTGCCGTCCGGCTCGGCCAGCGCGACATTGGAACGAGTGGCCCCGGCCACCGGCACGGTGACCATCTCGATGCCCTCGGCCGACAGCAGGCTCACCAGCCGCCGCCCCTCATCCCCGCCGAAAGGCACCACCGCACACGAGCGAACCCGGTTGGCCAGCAACGCCCGCGAGACGTTGACCCCCTTACCACCGGGATCCAGATGGGTTGCCGCGGCCCGGATCACCGCCCCGCGCGTCAACGCCCCGACCTCGATCGTGCGATCCAGACTGGGATTGAGAGTCAAGGTGACGATCACGCCCGGATCACCTCGGGCCCGGCCGCGGCCATCTCGGCCGCCACCCCGGCATCGAGCCCCATATCACTGATCACCACATCGATCTCCTGCAGCGCGGCGAAACGAGACAGATAGGTATTGGCGAACTTGGTGTGATCGGCCAGCAGCACGCACCGCTGCGCGGCCTCGACCATCGCCCGTTTGATCGCGGCCTCGGCCGGATCCGGGGTCGTCAGCCCCTTGGCCACCGAACAACCGTTGGCCGCCATGAACGCCACGTCCACATGCAGATCGGCCAACGGCCGCAGCGCCCAGTCATCAACCGTGGCCAGGGTCCGCCCCCGCACCCGCCCACCCAACATGAACACCGTCAGATTCGCGCGGGTGGCCAGCGCGGTCGCCAACGGCGGCGAGTTCACGATCACCGTCAACTCCCGATCCACCGGCAACGCCTGCACCAG
>NZ_JBEOWJ010000085.1:0-4378 GCF_040295965.1 Streptosporangium sp. NPDC002544
CGTCTGGTGATTTCGGCCTCCGGCCTGCTCGGGTGTGGTGGTTGCGGGCTCTTTTGAAGCCGGCCGGAACACCCGCCCACCTCCGCTGCACGCGCTCTGGCCGTATGTGGTGCGCGCCGTAGTCGCTCACTTTCGGTGGGCCGGACTACGCGCCGCCGCTGAAGCGTTCCTTTGGAAGCCGTTCAGGGTGGGGCGCCGTAGCTGAAGCGCGACCGCATGACCCAGTCCAGGGCCGGGCGCCGTAACCGGTCCAAGGTTGGGGGTCCTGCCGGTCCGGGAGGTCCTGCCGTTTCAGCGTTATCTAGCGAGGAACCCCGGGCGTTCACGCCCGGGAGGAATCGCTCCCCGGTCCTGGGGTTGTGAACGTCTGGTCGTTGGTCCGGGCGTTTCTGGTTTTCGATGTACTCCTTGATGATGCTCAAGGGTGCGCCGCCACAGGAGGCGGCGAAGTGGGACGGCGACCGGAAACGGCCGCCCCACAGGTACTTGCGGACGTGAGCGGAGTACTCCTTGCCCCGCAGGCGGGCCGAGACGTCCTCGAGGGAATTGACCAGGGTCGAGAAGGCGACCTTGGGCGGGTAGCAGACGAGCAGGTGGACATGGTCGTGCTCGCCGTTGAACTCGACGAGCCGGGCGCCGAAGCTGTCGCACACCTCGATCATGATGTCTTCGCAGCGGCACAGCAGTTCGTCGGTGAAGACCCCGCACTAATACCTGGGTGTGAAGACCGAATGCGCGTGCAGCGGGTAGACAACGGTTCGGCCCCGGCGGATGTCAAAGTTGGGTTCCCACCGCAGTGACATGGACCAAACGATATTTTGGGCGATGTGAAGCTGGTGGTGCAGGTGAGACTCCTGCCGACGCCCGAGCAGGCGGCGGCGCTGGAGGCGACCCTGCGCGCGGTCAACGACGCGGCCACCTGGGTCTCGGGACTCGCCCACCACCAGCGGGTATTCCGCAATTACGACCTGCGCAGGCACGCCTATGGGCAGATCAAGGACAACTACCAGCTGGCGGCTCAGGCCGCGCAGCATGTCATCAAGAAGGTCACCGACGCCTACGCCACGTTGCACGCCAATCTCCGCAACGGCAACGTGGGCAGGCCCGGTTCCGCGCGGCGCGAGCGGGCCTTGGCCAAGCCGATCGTCTTTCGCCCCGGCGCGGCCCAGCCGTTCGACGACCGCTGTCTGTCCTGGCGGATGGACGCGCGCACAGTGAGCATCTGGACCACGCGCGGGCGAATGAAGAGCGTGGCGTTCGCCGCCTCGGCCGATCAGCTCCAGATGTTGGCCGCCTACCGCAAGGGCGAATCGGACCTCGTGTACCGCGATGGCATGTGGTTCCTCATCGCCACCTGCGACGTTCCCGACCGGCCGGTCGCCGCCCCGGACGGATTCCTGGGGGTGGACCTGGGGATCGCCGACATCGCGACCACCAGTGGCGGGGTTCGCCACAGCGGCAAGGGCCTGAACGCGGTCCGCCACCGCCACCGCGAGCTGCGTCGCCGCCTGCAGGCCAAGCAGACCAAGTCCGCCAAACGGCTGTTGAAGCGGCGCCGCCGGGCCGAGGCCCGGTTCGCCGCGAACACCAACCACACCATCGCCAAGCAGATCGTGACCGAGGCTGCACGCACCGGGCAAGGCATCGCCCTGGAAGATCTCCAGGGCATCCGTGACCGGGTACGGCTCCGCAAGCCCCAGCGGGTCACGTTGCATTCGTGGAGTTTTCACCAGCTCGGCCGGTTCATCGCCTACAAGGCGGCCCGTGCCGGTGTCGCTCTGGTGTACGTGGACCCGGCCTACACCTCGCAGGCCTGCTCGGCCTGCGGGCATGTGGACAAGAAGAACCGGCCCGACCAGGCCGGCTTCGCCTGTACGTCGTGCGGTTTCGCTGAGCACGCCGACGTCAACGCGGCCCGCAACATCGCCTCGCGCGGTGTGGCGGGCTGGGCAGTGAGTCACGCTGCCGACGACGCGGCCTGAACCGTCGAACCCATCGACGGCGAGGAGCTGCAAGCTCGGTCGTTTACGGCCGAGAAGTTGACGGGGTGTCGTGACCGGTCCAGGGCTGGGGGTCTTATGGTCCGGGGTTGGGCGTTGTGACGGTCCGGGGTTGGGGGGCGGGTTTTGGCTTCCAGGTGGGTTGATTTGGGGGCAGGCGTTCATGTTCTGGCTTTTCCGTTCGAGTGACCTGCTGCCCGCTCTCCCGTCGGCCTGCATGATTGTGCCTGCCGCGTGGGTGAGTGTTGTGCGGGATCGCTCATGGGGAGAAGCCGCGAGGAGCGTCTGTGCTGGATGACTGGACCGCCGGTCTTCTGCTGGGGGGCATCGTCCTGCTGGGCGCGTCCGTGCAGCGGTTGGCGGGGATCGGGTTCGCGCTTGTGGCGGTGCCCGCTCTGGTGCTGCTTCTCGGCCCGGCCGAGGGTGTGGTGCTGGCGAACTGCGCGGCCGGTGCCATCAGCGCGATCGGGCTGGTCGGCACCTGGCGGGAGGTCCGCCTGACCGCGATGGTTCCGTTGGTCGCCGCGGCCGCCTGCACCGTGCCGGCCGGGGCCTGGGTGGCCGCCTGGTTGCCCGAACCGATGCTGCTGGTCGGCATGGGGGTGCTGGTGAGCGTGGCCGTACTGCTCGTGATGTGGGGCAGCCGAGTGCCCGCTCTGCGCGGGGCCGGAGGTGCGGTGGCCGCCGGTGCGGCGAGCGGGTTCATGAACTCCTCCGCGGGGGTGGGCGGTCCGGCGGTTTCCCTGTATGCGGTGAACGCGGGCTGGACGGTACGGGAGTTCGTGCCGAACGCGCAGTTCTACGGGGTGGTGGTGAACGCGCTCTCCGTTACGGCCAAGGGCGTGCCGAAGCTCACGGTGCCGCTCTGGCTGCTGGTCGCGGCTGGGATAGCGGCAGGCGCCGTGCTGGGGAAGGCACTCGCGGAACGAGTGCCGGAGCGACGGGCCCGGGTGCTGGTGCTGCTGCTCGCGCTGGTGGGCGGGTTCACCACGATAGGTAAGGGGCTGTGGAGCCTGTGACCCTTGACCGGCACAGGGCGGCTACCGGCAGCTATTCGGCGACGAGCACCGGCCGTCGCCGAATGGCTGCCGGTAGCCGGTTGTGGGGAGGTCGAGAACCTGGAATGTCTGGATCATTCGGGGAGTGACGATGCCATCGTGTGGACGGTCTGCTCGAACCTCAGGGCCAGATCGCGGTCCACGGTGAGCCCGACGGGCCTGCCCTTCCGGTAGGCGGTGAGCGGGCCGGCCGGCGGACGGTCGATGAGGGCGGCGATCGGGGGTACGGCCCTGGCCACCGGTTGGGCGAACACCGCCGACATCCGAATACATAATCAATGCCGGAGATATCTGGAGCAGATAATTGTATAGCCGCAACCCAATGTACTCTTGAGGTTTCGGGGCAATTTTAGAAAACTGATAAACAAATGCCGGCTCGACGAGTTTTCGGGATTTGATTTAGGAGTGATATGCGGCTTAGGTTAACGCGATATCTTCGATTTAGAATTAGAGGCAAGTTATGCCTGCCGCTCCTGGTTGTCCTACTTTTTGGCGCCTCTGGGGCATGCGGATTTGGCGAGACGGCCGAGAAGCAATCATGCTCTTCTATTGCCGAAAAAGAAAACAGAATGCTCCATAAAGCGGTCACCGAGGCCCTGCCTCCGTCTAACAAAGTACTTTCTATTAGCAGTGAGAGTGCATGTGACTCGGAAGATAAAGGCGCGTGGTTAGAGATCGACATAAGGCCGGAGGTTAAGAATGTTTGGCTAGGATTCGAAAAGACAGGCTGGTCGGCCGATACTGTCGATCTCAGTAGGTGTGCTGGATGCGACATCCAACTAGCGAAGAAGGTAGGTAACAGGCTTGTAGGGGTGGGCATCTTAAGGCCTGGGCGGCAAGGAGTCTCACAAGATGAGTTGCCCTGGATTATTAGAGTAAAGCATATAGATGGCTGCTGGACAGGTAGCGACTCGTGCAACTAGCCCCAGCTACTGCAGGCGATGATCGAGCGGGCGATCGCCGCCGGAGTGCCGTCTTTCTGGGTGATGGCCGAGCCCCTCTCTGTCGGGCTTCAGTGAGGCAAGGAATGAAGTACACCTTGTGATGTGAAGTTAGGGGGATAGCGGCAGAGCGATTTGCGGCGCCCGGCCCTGGACTGGGTCAGTCAGCCACGCTTCAGCTACGGCGGCCCGCTCTGAACGGCCCCCAGGAATTGCTTCAGCGGCGGTGGGTACCCGGGCGGCCGGAAAGCGAGCGACTATGGCGTGCACACCGTACGACGGAGGCGCGTGCAGCGGAGGTGGGCGGGTGTTCCGGCCGGCTTCAAAAGAGCCCGCAACCACCACACCCGAGCAGGCCGGAGGCCGAAATCACCAGACG
>NZ_JBEOWJ010000086.1:0-2876 GCF_040295965.1 Streptosporangium sp. NPDC002544
GCAACAGCAGCTCCGGGCAGGGCCCGATCCTCAACCTCGAACGGCCCGCCAACGTCACCTACAGCGGCAACGCCATCCCCATGGCCCGATACGCCTTCCCCGAAGGCTCCCGGCCCACTCTCAGCTACTGCAACCAGTTCGGCGTCACCGACGAGTTCCCCTCGATCCTGTCGGTCACCATGCACCTGCGCATCACCTGGCCCAGTGCTCCCGGCCAGCCTCCGAATCCGCCTCAGACGCTGCGTACCTGGACCAAGACCTGGGAGGTGCCCACCGTCTGCCGCAAACCCGATCCCAGTCCCGAACCCCCGGTCTGCAACCCCACCCAGTACTACCGTGAGCGCTGGGTCAGTGGCGGCTATCGGCAGTCCTTCGCTGAAACCGCCACCCTCACCGAATACCCCGAGCCTCAGCAGGCCGTTCGCACCCAGGTCACCCGGTTCCTGACCGAGCGCCAGAAGGGCTACTACGACGCCGTCGTCGCTGAGCTGACCACCCCCGGCAAGCCTCTCTTCCAGGCCAACGCCGATCTGACCACCGCTCTGCGTCTGCTGCAGGCCTACACCGCGGCGGGTTTCCCCACTGCTCTCAATGACGACGAACTCCTGCAGGTCCTGCTGCACGGCGCCGAACGCCTTCCCGCCGACACCCCCGGCGACACCACCATCACCACCATCTTCCGCACGGCGCAAAACACTTACAACTCTTGTGCCGCCACCTCTGACGCGGCCTGCGCCGCGACTTTCAATCCCTTCGCCGGCCAGCAGCATGCCTGGCTGACCAACTGTCTGACCTGGTACAAGAACCAGCTGCCCGTTGCCAGGTGGAGCCAGGATCCGCTGGCCAACACCATCGTGGCCTTCGCCTACCACACCGCCGACACCCTGCGCCTGCGCTACGACCACCACTCCAAGAGCCTCAAACAAAACAGCTACACCGAGACCCTCGCCCCCGTCACCACCGCCCACAAACTCCTCGAAACCTACGACACCGTGATTCACACCCCCACTCCATGACCGGCTGACAGCACAGACAACACCAGGCACGCGGTCCGGGGAACGATGGGCGGAGTCATCGGCACTCGTTCTCCCGGCCCGCGGCATAGGCGGATCCGTCATCGGCGGATCCGAAGGAGGATGATCGGTGAGATCGAGCAGAACCCGTGGCGGGTCGGCGGTAGCCCGTCTGGCCAGGGCGATAAGGGTGGTTCTTCCCCTCGTGCTGACAGCGTCGCTGCTGCACGGAACACTCGCGGCGCCCGCGCACGCCGGGCTGTCCCTTGACGGCCAGCAGCGGATCGACACCGTCTTGCACGCGGCCACGATGCGTCTGCGCAGTCCGCAGCTTTTCAAGGACGTCGTGCTCAGCCTGCTCCATGTGGCTGAGGTCACCCGCAACCCCACCGCGAGCGAGGAGCACTACACCCAGGCCATCAAAGCGTCCGAGACCGGAATCGGCGCGAAGCTGGACCGCGCCTATCCCGGAGCCGGCCATGAGGTCGACGCCCTTGTCCGGATCGGCGCCTTGGCGGAGGACCCGGGATATCGCGAGATCGGTGTGGTGCTGAACGGACTGGTGAACGAACTACCCGCCTCCCCGCAGCGATACGACGACTGGCGGCAGTCCCTCTCCAGCCAGAGGTCCGCCGACGCCGAGGCGGCCGTCGTTCTGCGGGGGCTGAACGAGAAGGCGGCGGCGGCGATCCGGGAGTTGAGCGCGCAGCGGGGTGCCGACCACCCCGCCGTCAGGGCGTGGAACGCCGAGATCGGTGCCGACTCCGGCATCACCGCGAGCGCCACGACCGACGAGCTGCTGCAGAGCTCGCCCCTGAAGGACGCCGTCGACCTTCAAGCAATCATGAAATTCCCGCAGAGCGACCCGAAGCATAAAGAAGAAGTCATCAAGCAGCTGAACCAGTTGCTGGCCAAGAGCAACGAGAGCGTCAAGCAGACGGTGAAGGACATCGAGGTTCTGCACAACGGAAGCGACGGCGCCTTCCTCTGGGTCACCTACGCGCCTGCCGCGCCACCCAGTGCCTACGACCTGGCGGCGGAACGCGCCAAGACGCGGCAGGAGAGCATCAACGCGGCAGGGGAGGGGCTCAGGCTTCTGACCTCGATCATCGGGCTGACCAATCCCAAGGAGGCGCAGAAGATGGCCGCCGTCTGTGACGGGGTCATCAAGGTCGCCACCGCCGTCAACGAATACCTCCCCAAGATCGCCGGCAAGGGCTGGCGGGAGGCGGTCTTCTCGACCGGGACGGCGGACCTCGCCAAGACCGTCATCACCACGGTCGTCGCCCTGCTCCCGCTCTTCCAGACCGGTCAGCCCAGTCCCAATGAGATGATCCTCAAGCAGGTCGGCGAGCTCCGCCAGCAGGTGGCGGGCCTGCACAACGCGATGAACGAGCAGTTCGCCCGGGTGAACAAGAATCTCAACGTCATCTACACCGAGATGCTGGGCAAGTTCGACGAGGTCCTGAAACTGGAGCAGGTGTCGATCGCCCAGCTCACCCAGATCCAGGGACAACTCCACACCATCGAGCAGAAGGTGGACACCTGGTCGAGCGAGATCATCAAGTCCCTGCAGAACGAGCACCTCAAGAATGTCCGGGTGGCGCTGAGCCAGCATCTCAGATATCGCGAGACCCATCAGCAGCCGATCCCGACCGTGGGAGAGTTCGACAGCACGATGAACCTGGTTCATTTCGCTGGGGTGTCGCAGGCGCGGGAGGAGCCGTTCGTGCCCAGCGCGGGCAGCTACCCCACTCACGAAAACGATCCGGTGGCCGCGCTGGATCTGTATGAGGAGACCGGTGGTGCGACCGGGTTCTTGACCTGGTACGGCAACCGTAAGTACGGATGGCCCGCCAGCGT
>NZ_JBEOWJ010000087.1:0-1358 GCF_040295965.1 Streptosporangium sp. NPDC002544
AGACAGTAAGAAATCGATGAGATAGCCGAAGCTTCTGGGAAGTGGCGCCGTAGACCGTGAGAGTCGGGTAGGCGAAATCTTGTCGACTGTTGGAGGGGATCCCAAGTAGCACGGGGCCCGAGAAATCCTGTGTGAATCTGCCAGGACCACCTGGTAAGCCTAAATACTCCCTGATGACCGATAGTGAACAAGTACCGTGAGGGAAAGGTGAAAAGCGCCCCGGTGAGGGGTCGTGAAATAGTACCTGAAACCGTGTGCCTACAAGCCGTAGGAGCGTAAACATTCTTCGGAGTGTTTGTGATGTGACTGCGTGCCTTTTGAAGAATGAGCCTGCGAGTTATGGTGTGTGGCGAGGTTAACCCGTGTGGGGGAGCCGTAGCGAAAGCGAGTCTGAATAGGGCGTTTGAGTCGCATGCTGTAGACCCGAAGCGGAGTGATCTAGGCATGGGCAGGTTGAAGCGCGGGTAAGACCGCGTGGAGGACCGAACCCACCAGGGTTGAAAACCTGGGGGATGACCTGTGTTTAGGGGTGAAAGGCCAATCAAACTCCGTGATAGCTGGTTCTCCCCGAAATGCATTTAGGTGCAGCGTTGTGTGTTTCTTGCCGGAGGTAGAGCACTGGATGGCTAATGGGCCCGACAAGGTTACTGACGTCAGCCAAACTCCGAATGCCGGTAAGTGAGAGCGCAGCAGTGAGACTGCGGGGGATAAGCTCCGTAGTCGAGAGGGAAACAGCCCAGACCACCGACTAAGGCCCCTAAGCGTGTGCTAAGTGGGAAAGGATGTGGAGTCGCAGTGACAACCAGGAGGTTGGCTTAGAAGCAGCCACCCTTGAAAGAGTGCGTAATAGCTCACTGGTCAAGTGATTCCGCGCCGACAATGTAGCGGGGCTCAAGTACACCGCCGAAGTCGTGGCATTCACATATTATCCGAGCCTTTGTGGTTTAGGTGTGTGGATGGGTAGGGGAGCGTCGTGCGGCCGGCGAAGCAGCGGAGTGATCCAGCTGTGGAGGCTGTGCGAGTGAGAATGCAGGCATGAGTAGCGAATCAGAAGTGAGAAACTTCTGCGCCGGATGACCAAGGGTTCCTGGGGCAGGCTAATCCGCCCAGGGTAAGTCGGGACCTAAGGCGAGGCCGACAGGCGTAGTCGATGGACAACGGGTTGATATTCCCGTACCCGCTACGATGCGCCAATACTGAATCCAGTGATACTAAGGGTCCTTAACCCCTCCGAGCCTTCGGGCTTGGGGTGAGGGTGAACGCCTGGCCTGAACTGGTAGTAGGTAAGCGATGGGGTGACGCAGGAAGGTAGCCCAGCCCAGGCGATGGTAGTCCTGGGGTAAGCATGTAGGGAGAAC
>NZ_JBEOWJ010000087.1:1449-2740 GCF_040295965.1 Streptosporangium sp. NPDC002544
CGTAATATCCTGAGATGTGATGCCGAGCCGATTGTGGCGAAGTGGGTGATCCTATGCTGCCGAGAAAAGCCTCTAGTGAGTGTCGTGGCGGCCCGTACCCTAAACCGACTCAGGTGGTCAGGTAGAGAATACTAAGGCGATCGGGTGAACTGTGGTTAAGGAACTCGGCAAATTGCCCCCGTAACTTCGGGAGAAGGGGGGCCTTCGCTGGTGACGAACTTTGCGTTCTGAGCTGGTGGGGGTCGCAGAGGCCAGGGGGAAGCGACTGTTTACTAAAAACACAGGTCCGTGCGAAGTCGTAAGACGATGTATACGGACTGACGCCTGCCCGGTGCTGGAACGTTAAGGGGACCGGTTAGTCGCACTTGTGTGGCGAAGCTGAGAACTTAAGCGCCAGTAAACGGCGGTGGTAACTATAACCATCCTAAGGTAGCGAAATTCCTTGTCGGGTAAGTTCCGACCTGCACGAATGGCGTAACGACTTCCCCGCTGTCTCAACCGCAGACCCGGCGAAATTGCACTACGAGTAAAGATGCTCGTTACGCGCAGCAGGACGGAAAGACCCCGGGACCTTCACTATAGCTTGACATTGGCGTTTGGAGCGTCTTGTGTAGGATAGGTGGGAGACGGTGAAGCCATCACGCTAGTGGTGGTGGAGTCATTGGTGAAATACCACTCTGGTCGTTTTGAACGTCTAACTTCGGTCCGTGATCCGGATCAGGGACAGTGTCTGGTGGGTAGTTTAACTGGGGCGGTTGCCTCCTAAAGAGTAACGGAGGCGCCCAAAGGTTCCCTCAGCCTGGTTGGCAATCAGGTGTCGAGTGTAAGTGCACAAGGGAGCTTGACTGTGAGACCGACGGGTCGAGCAGGAGCGAAAGCTGGGACTAGTGATCCGGCGGTGGCATGTGGAAGCGCCGTCGCTCAACGGCTAAAAGGTACCCCGGGGATAACAGGCTGATCTTCCCCAAGAGTCCATATCGACGGGATGGTTTGGCACCTCGATGTCGGCTCGTCGCATCCTGGGGCTGGAGTAGGTCCCAAGGGTTGGGCTGTTCGCCCATTAAAGCGGCACGCGAGCTGGGTTTAGAACGTCGCGAGACAGTTCGGTCCCTATCCGCTGCGCGCGCAGGAGACTTGAAAGGAGCTGTCCCTAGTACGAGAGGACCGGGACGGACGAACCTCTGGTGTGCCAGTTGTTCCGCCAGGAGCACGGCTGGTTGGCTACGTTCGGAAGGGATAACCGCTGAAAGCATCTAAGCGGGAAGCTCGCCTTGAGATGAGGTCTCCCACC
>NZ_JBEOWJ010000088.1:0-2380 GCF_040295965.1 Streptosporangium sp. NPDC002544
GCGCGGTCAAGGTCAGCTCCTCGACCAGATCACAACCGACCTCATCACCCGCCCGCACCACCAGCTCCAGGAACCCGGTGCCCGGGAAGATCACCATCCCGCCCACCACATGATCGGCCAGCCACGGATGCGACCCCAGCGAGATACGACCGGTCAGCAACATCCCATCCGAACCGGCCACCCCCACGGCGGCTCCCAGCAGCGGGTGGCTCGCGGCCACGAGTCCCGCCGCCGTCACGTCTCCCACCTGCGAGCCGGCGCCGTCGGGCCAGAACCGCTCACGCTGGAAGGCGTACGTCGGCAGCTCCACCCGGTGAGCGCCGGGGAGCACGGCCGGCCAGCTCACCGGCACCTTACGCACGTGCAGGGCGGCCAGCGCCATCATGATCGTCGCCTGCTCGTCCTGGCCCCCGCGCAGCGCCGACACCAGCACCACGTCCAGGTCCGCCGGCCCTGCCTCGGCGTCGCGCGCCGAACCCGCAGGCGCAGCCACCCGCATTACCGCACCGATGTCCGCGTTCGCATCGGTGAGCGCGGTGAGGGTTTCATCGGCCATCGCGGCCAGCACCCCGTCGGGGCCCAGCTCCAGATACGCCCGCACCCCCTGAGCGTGCAGCGTCCGGACACCGTCGGAGAAGCGAACGGCCCGACGCACCTGCTCCACCCAGTAATCCGGCGAGCACAACTGCTCGTCGGTGGCCGCCTGCCCGGTCACCGTGGACACCACCGGAATCTGCGGCGGGCCGTAGGACAACGTCCGGGCCAGGGCACGGAAGTCCTCCAGCATCGGATCCATCAACGGCGAATGGAACGCGTGCGACACCCGCAACCGCTTCGTCCTGATTCCCCGAGACTCCAACTCGGCGGCGATGGCCAGGACCGGCTCCTCCACCCCGGCGATCACCACCGAGGCCGGACCGTTCACCGCCGCGACCGACACCTGGTCCTCACGCCCGGCCAGCAGTTCGGCGACCTCCTCCTCGGAAGCCCGCACCGACACCATCGCCCCACCGGCAGGGAGCGCCTGCATCAACCGCGCCCGACCCGCCACCAACGCACACGCATCCTTCAGGGACAACACCCCCGCCACATGGGCAGCGGTGAGCTCCCCGATCGAATGCCCGGCCAGCACATCCGGCCGAACCCCCCACGAGGACACCAGCCGGAACAGCGCCGTCTCCACCGCGAACAGAGCCGGCTGCGCCCACCCGGTCCGATCCAGCAACCCCGCCAACTCGCTGCCCGGCTCGGCGAACAACACCTCCCGCAGCGAACGCCCCACCCGCTCGATCGACCCACCATCCAGTTGCCCGGCCGGCTCCAGCAGCGGGTCCAGCTCAGCGATCACCTCGTCCAACGCCTGCGCGAACACCGGGAACCGGTCATACAGCTCCCGGCCCATCCCCGCCCGCTGACTACCCTGACCGGTGAACAGGAACGCCAGCTTGGCCACTCCCCGCACCGAACCGGTCACCACACCGGCGGCCGGCGCACCCTCGGCCACCGCCGCCAGACCCCGCACCAACTCCGCACGCTCAGCACCCACCACCACCGCCCGATACTCGAACGCCGACCGAGCCGTCGCCAGCGACACCCCCACCTCGGCCAACCCCAGACCAGGCGAACCCTCCACATGCGACAGCAACCGGGCCGCCTGCGCCCGCAACGCCACCTCACTCCGCCCCGACACCACCCACGAAATCGCGCCACCACCAGACCCGCCATCAGCCCCGGCCCCCACGTCCTTCCCCCCGGGAGGCTGCTCAATGATCACGTGCGCGTTGGTGCCGCTGATCCCGAACGACGACACCGCAGCCCGGCGCGACCGCTCCACCCGAGGCCACGACCGCGCTTCGGTCACCAGCTCGACCGCGCCCTCGCTCCAGTCCACATGCGAGGACGGCTCGTCCACATGCAACGTGCGCGGCACCACGCCCTCGCGCATCGCCATGACCATCTTGATGATCCCGGCCACACCGGCGGCCGTCTGGGTGTGGCCGATGTTCGACTTGATCGACCCGAGCAGCAACGGCTCCGCGGCATCGCGGCCCTGCCCGTAGGTGGACATCAAAGCCCGCGCCTCGATCGGATCACCCAACCGGGTTCCGGTGCCGTGCGCCTCGACCACATCGACATCCGACGCCGACAGACCCGCCCCGGCCAGCGCCTGCCGGATCACCCGCTGCTGCGACGGACCATTCGGCGCCGTCAACCCGTTCGACGCCCCATCCTGGTTCACCGCCGACCCGCGCACCACCGCCAGCACCTCATGACCGTTGCGGCGCGCGTCCGACAACCGCTCCAGCACCAGCACACCCACACCCTCGGCCCAGCCCACCCCATCGGCCGACTCGGAGAAGGACCTGCACCGGCCGTCCAC
>NZ_JBEOWJ010000089.1:0-1794 GCF_040295965.1 Streptosporangium sp. NPDC002544
TGTTGACGACGCGCGAACCGTGACCCCCTGACGACGGGCGAATGCTGACCCCCTTCAGTCACTCTGGAGGGTGATCAAGGTGGAAGACTGGGCGGAGATCCGCCGGTTGCATCGAGCCGAGGCAATGCCGATCAAGGCGATCGCCAGGCATCTGGGCATCTCGAAGAACACCGTCAAACGGGCACTGGCAGCCCAGACACCGCCGAAGTATGAGCGGCCGAGCAAGGGATCGATCGTGGACGCGGTCGAACCACAGATCCGGGAGTTGCTGGCGCAGTTCCCGGACATGCCCGCAACAGTGATCGCCGAGCGGATCGGCTGGACGCGCTCGCTCACGGTGCTCAAAGACCGGGTCCGTATCCTGCGGCCGCAGTTCAAACCGGTCGATCCGGCCTCGCGGACCACCTATGGGGCCGGTGAACTGGCCCAATGTGATCTGTGGTTCCCTCCGGTGAAGGTGGAGGTGGGAGCCGGGCATCTGGCCAGCCCACCGGTACTGGTCATCGTCAGCGGCTACTCCCGCTGGCTGATGGCCCGGATGCTGCCCTCCCGAACAGCCGGGGATCTGTTCGCCGGACACTGGGCACTGCTGTCGCAACTGGGAGCGGTGCCCAAAACGCTGGTGTGGGACAACGAGTCGGCGATCGGCCAGTGGAGGGGCGGCAAACCACAGCTCACCGCCGAGGCCACCGCCTTTCGCGGGATGCTGGGAGTGCGCATCCTGCAGTGCAGGCCCGGTGACCCCGAGGCCAAAGGGCTGGTCGAGCGAGCCAACGGCTATCTGGAGACCTCGTTTCTGCCCGGCCGCGCGTTCACCGGCCCGCGTGACTTCAACACCCAGCTGGCCGGCTGGCTGAGCCGGGCCAACAGCCGCCATCACCGGCGCATCGCCTGCCGCCCGGCAGATCGGCTGCAGGCCGATCTGGCCGCGATGGTGGCGCTGCCGCCCCTGGCGCCGGCCGTCGGCCGGCGCACCTGGACCCGGCTGGCCCGGGATCACTATGTCCGTATCGCCTCGTGTGACTACTCGGTGCACCCCTCGGTGATCGGCCGCCTGGTGGAGGTGGTCGCCGGCCTGGAGGAGGTCATCGTGAGCTGCGGCGGCCAGGTGGTGGCCCGCCATCAGCGGTGCTGGGCGCCGCATCAGACCATTACTGACCCGGCCCATCTGCAGGCCGCCGCCGCGATGCGCCGCGCCTGCCTGCACGCGGCCACCCAGCCGGGCGAGGCCGGGGCCGGGGTCGAGGTCGAGCAGCGTCGGTTGAGTGACTACGACGCCGCGTTGGGCATCGAGGGGGTGGCGTGATGACCACCACCACCGCCACCACCGCCGCGAACAGTGGCCGCAACCTGGTGGCCGAGCTGGCCTATCTGACCCGGGTGCTCAAGGCCCCGTCCCTGGCGGCCTGCGTCGAGCGGCTGGCCGAGCGGGCCCGAGCCGAGGGGTGGAGTCATGAGGAGTTCCTGGCCGCCTGCCTGCAACGCGAGGTCGCCGCCCGCGAATCCCACGGCGGTGAGGCCCGTATCCGCTTCGCCCGCTTCCCGGCCCGCAAAGCGTTGGAGGACTTCGACTACGACCACCAGCGCTCCCTCAAACGCGAGGTCATCGCACATCTGGGCACTTTGGACTTCGTTACGGCCAAGGACAACGTGGTCTTCCTCGGCCCGCCCGGGACCGGCAAGACCCATCTGTCGATCGGCCTGGGGATCAGGGCCTGTCAGGCCGGGCACCGGGTCGCGTTCGCCACCGCCGCGCAGTGGGTCGCCCGGCTGGCTGAGGCTCATGCCGCAGGC
>NZ_JBEOWJ010000090.1:0-1793 GCF_040295965.1 Streptosporangium sp. NPDC002544
GCGATCGGTGCGGCGAAGGTCAGTGGTTCCCAGATGACCAGGTCGGGCTGCCAGGAGCGGGCGAACTCCACCAGACCCCCGATGATCGGGAAGTTCCCGTAGCGGTGCCAGATGCCCGCCGCCTCGGCCATTCCCGGCTTGAGGTAGTCCCAGGTGGCCTTGGCCGGGTCGTCGAAGGCGTCGTACGGCGCGGAGATACCGGGCCGGTTGACCTCGATCTCCGCCTCTTCCTCCGTCATCTGCAGGTCGCGGTCGTGCCCGACCGGTACGGCGGTCAGACCCGCCTGGGTGATGACATCGGAGAAGGAGGGTTGGCTGGCGACGCACACCTCGTGGCCGGCCGTGCGCAGCGCCCAGGCCAGCGGGGCCATGTAGAGGAAGACCGTCTTCGACGGGTTCAGCGCGAACAGGACACGCATCTGGACTCTCCTTTCAGCTGGATGTCAGCGGTCGGCGACCCGGTGCTTGGCGGTGAGCTCCTCCAGCCGGGGGACGAGCTGGTTGGGGGTGGGCAGGGCGCGGATCTCGTCGCGGAGCGACATGGCGCGCTCGCCGAAGCCCGGCTCGCCGAGCAGGCGCAGCACACCGGCACGGACGCTCTCCCCGGTGGCCCGGTCGGCGCGGATGGTCAGCGACCCGCCCTGCGCGGCGGCGCGGCGGGCCAGCTCGGGCTCGTCGAAGTCCCACGGCACGGTGAGCTGGGGGACACCGTGCAGGGCGCTGGTCAGGAAGGTGCCGGGCCCGGCGTGGTTGATGATGACCGAGCAGCTGGGGACCAGCGCGTGCAGCGGGACCCAGGACACGATCCGGGCGTTGCCGGGGACGCTGGTGAGCTTCTGCTGCGCGGACTCGGCGATGGTGGCGACGACCTCGACGTCGAGGTCGGCCAGAGAGTCCAGGATGTCCCGCACGTCGGCGGCGTAGCCGGCGTAGCGGTCGGTGGCGGTGGTGCCCAGGGTCAGGGCGATGCGGGGGCGCTCGGGCGCGGACCACAGCCACTTCGGCACGGCGGCGACACCACCGTAGGGGACGTAGCGCATCGGCAGGTAGTCCAGGCCGGCGTCCATGCTCAGCGACGCGGGGAGCTGATGGACGGTGAACTGGCCGGTGAACAGGTCCTCGGTGAAGTCGAACCCGTACTTGCGGGCGTAGGGGCCGAGCCAGTCGACCATCGGGTCGGCGCGGTCGTGCTCCGGGCGTTCGGCCTTGAGCCGCAGGTAGTGCTCGCGGGCGACGCCGAAGACGTCGACGCTCCACACCAGACGCGCGTGCGCGGCGCCGCAGGCCTCGGCGGCGATGCCTCCCGCGTAGGTGTTGGACTCCCAGATGACCAGGTCGGGCCGCCAACTGCGGGCGAAGTCGGTCAGACCGGCGATCATCGGGAAGTTGTCCAACTGGTGCCACTGCTCCACGAGGGTCGCGTACCCGTCGCGCATCGTCTCCCAGTCGACGGCCGCCGGATCCACCGCGGCGTCGTACGGCGCGGGCAGCCCGGCCCGCTCGGCCTCGACCTGCTCGATGTTGAGCTCCGCCAGCCGCCAGGTGGAGGGGTCACGACCGACCGAGACGGCGGTCAGGCCGGCCTGGGTGACGACGTCGACGAACTTGGGCTGGACCGCGACGCGCACCTCGTGACCGGCGGTACGCAGCGCCCAGGCCAGCGGAACCATCGCGTGGAAGATGGTCTTGTCCGGGTAGGTGGTGAACAGGATGCGCATGGTGGTGGTGTCTCCTGGTCGGGCGTCAGCGGTGTTTGGCGGTGAGTTCTTCGAGCTGGGGGACGAGCTGGTTGG
>NZ_JBEOWJ010000091.1:0-1647 GCF_040295965.1 Streptosporangium sp. NPDC002544
GCCACGTAGAGCGGGCAGGGGTCGGCCTCCGGCGGGGTGCACTTGACCAGGAAGTCGGTGTTCCCCTGCATGATCATCCTGTCGGCGATGGGATCCTTCACGGTGCCGAGAGAGGCCCGCTCCACCCCGTGGTTGATCAGCGCCCAGGCGTCCTTGGCGTAGTACGTCTCGTCGAACATGACCGCGTTCGGCCGCCCGAGGCCGACGAAGCGCAGGATCCCCCCGAAGGCAGCGACCAGCAACGGCCCCAGCCAGCCCCAGGCGACATTTCCCGACATGGGCGGCAAGAGACGATCCCGTGTTGATCCCATTCAGGGAATTATGGTGAAAAGTCAGCCTCGATGGACAGCTTGGTAAAGATCCCGTTTGGGGATTCCCGCCGCCTTCGCCACATCCACGATCGCCTGCTTCCTCGGCACCCCCGTCTCCTCACGGCGCGCGACCTCGTCCACCAGGTCCTCGATCACCGGCGGCAGGGCCTGCCCGACGTACCCGGCGACCACGATGGTGATCTCCCCCTTGACGCCCCCGGCCGCCCACTCGGCCAGCTCGCCGAGACCACCCCGCCGCACCTCCTCGTAGGTCTTGGTGAGCTCACGGCAGACCGCCGCCCGGCGGTCGGCGCCGAACGCCTCCGCCATCGCCGCCAGCGCGGCACCGAGCCGGTGCGGCGCCTCGAAGAACACCATCGTGCGCTCCTCCTCCGCGAGGGCCGAGAGCCTGCGGGAGCGCTCACCGGACTTGCGCGGCGGGAAGCCCTCGAAACAGAACCGGTCGCTGGGCAGCCCCGAGACGGCCAGCGCCGTGGTCACCGCCGACGGCCCCGGCAGCGAGGTGACCGCGATCCCGGCCTCGACCGCCAGGTGGGTCAGCCGGTAGCCGGGGTCGGAGACGCCCGGCATGCCGGCATCGGTGATGACCAGCACCGTCTTGCCGTCCTGGAGCGCGCCGAGGAGCTCGGCGGCCCGCCCTGCCTCGTTGGCGTCGTAGTAGGAGACGACCCGGCCGCCGATCTCGGCGCCCAGTTCCCCGGCCAGGCGCCGCAGCCGCCGGGTGTCCTCCGCCGCGACCACGTCCGCGCTCTCCAGCGCCAGCCTCAGCCGGGGTGAGGCGTCGCCCGCCTGCCCGATCGGAGCCCCTGCCAGCACAAGCCTGCCGTTGTCCGTCACCGCTCCATCCTCCCGCATTTCGGATGGCCCCCCGGCGCGGGGAGAAGTTAACCATTTAGTCCTGTAGTGAGGTGTTTCCTGGGCTAGCTGCGGTAAGGGGACCGTACGATGTCCGAGTGGCCGTGACCGACTTCCCCAGCCAGGCGTCAGAGCAGCCGGAGCCCCAGCCCGACGGCGGGCCCTCGGGTTCCGTTCGTGACCGTCTGGTGCCGCCGATGCCGGGAAACCCCCTGTGGGGCTGGCTGGGGCCGCTGCTGGTCACGGTGTTCGGGGCGATCCTGCGCTTCACCAACCTCGGTCACCCGAACGCGGTCATGTTCGACGAGACGTACTACGCCAAGGACGCCTGGGCACTGATCAACTTCGGTGCCGAGCACAACGTCGTCAAGGACGCCGACAAGATCCTGATGCGGGGCGGCACCGAGATCTGGCAGCAGTGCGCGCCCGCGGAGGTCGACAAGTGCGCCTCCTACGTGGT
>NZ_JBEOWJ010000093.1:0-1566 GCF_040295965.1 Streptosporangium sp. NPDC002544
GCTCGTCAACAATGCCGGCGTCGCGACTCGTGCGAACCTCCTGACCGGCGACCTCGACACGATCCGGCTCGAGCTCGACACGCACGTGTTCGGAATCCTCGGCGTGATCCGCGCGTTCGCGCCGGTTCTCGCGTCGAACGGCGGCCGGGATGCAACCGGGCCGCCGTGGTCGATGATCTGGCGATGGTGTGGTTGGTGCCGGATGGGTCGACGTTCAGCGAGGCGCGGTTCTGCGTGGAGTGCGCCCTGTCCGGGGGCGCCGTAGTACGCGGGAAAATCGGGCGGATGTGGTCGAGCTTCGCTGGTGAGTGACGATGTCACCCTGCCTGCTCGGGTTGGTCGCGTTGGGGGGTGGGGGACACCGTCGTACGGGAGACGGCGAACACCTCGGCGAGATCGGCGATGGTGTGGCGGTGAATGCCTGGCGCCCGCCGCTCAACTGCGCAGTTGCGCGTTGAGCCGTGCGGCCTGTCGCGTGAGGTGGTCGCGTTCGGGAAGGCTGGGCGCCGATCGGGCGGCTTCGGCATAGAGCCGTGCCGCGGTCACCGGGTCACCGTCACGCTCGTGCAGGTACGCCGCGACGGCGGCGTGGCGGGGCAGGGCGGGGTCGAGCCCCGCCAGGGCGGCCAGGCCGGCCCGCGGGCCGTCGGCCTCGCCGACCGCGACGACCCGGTTGAGGCGGGCCACCGGGCTGCCGGTGAGGCGCACCAGTTCGTCGTACCACTCGACGATCTGCACCCAGTCGGTCTCCTCGGCCGTCCGGGCGTCGGCGTGCAGCGCGGCGATGGCGGCCTGGGCCTGGAACTCGCCCAGGCGGTCACGGGTGAGGGCTGCCTGGAGCACCTCGACGCCCTCGGCGATCAGGCGGGTGTTCCACAGGCCGCGGTCCTGCTCGGCAAGAGGCACGAGCCTGCCGTCGGGGCCGGTCCGTGCCGGGCGCCGTGCGTGGTGGAGCAGCATGAGCGCGAGCAGGCCCGCGACCTCCTCATGGTCGGTCTTGGCCGCCAGCCGGCGAGTGAGCCGGATCGCCTCGCCGGCGAGGTCGACGTCACCGGAGTAGCCCTCGTTGAAGACCAGGTAGAGCACGCGCAGCACCGTGGCGACGTCACCGGGCTGGTTGAACCGGACGCCCGAGACGGCCCGCTTGGCCCTGCTGATCCGCTGGGCCATGGTCGCCTCCGGCACGAGGTAGGCCTGCGCGATCTGACGCGTGCTCAGGCCACCGACCGCGCGCAGCGTGAGCGCGACGGCCGAAGCCGGTGTCAGGGACGGGTGCGCGCACAGGAAGTACAGCTGGAGCGTGTCGTCCACCACCTCGCCCGGGCCGGGCACGGGCTCGCCCTCGACACGTACCTCGCGCTGCCGCCGGGAGGTATCGGCACGGGCGGCGTCGAGGAACTTACGCCAGGCCACGGTGACCAGCCAGCCCTTGGGGTCTCGCGGCGGGTCGTCCGGCCACACGCGCACGGCCTCGACCAGGGCGTCCTGCACGGCATCCTCGGCCGCCGCGAAGTCGGCTCCGCGACGGACCAGGATGCCGATCACGATGGGGGTGAGGGTCCGCGG
>NZ_JBEOWJ010000094.1:0-1417 GCF_040295965.1 Streptosporangium sp. NPDC002544
CTAGTAGTGCTTTGTTAGGTGGTTAGGGCGGTCTTTGCTGGCAGGTGGGGCATCGGCCTGTCCAGGTGGCCAAAAGGGCTTGGAGCTCTTTGAGGATCATGTAGAGCGTCAGGCCGCCCCGACCGCTTTTGGGCTGTTCAACCGCAGCTCGGTGCAGAACAAGTGAGCGGCACTGACCAAGGTGACGTGGCGGTGCCAGCCGGTCCAGGAACGGCCTTCGAAGTGGTCCAATCCCAGGGCCGTCTTCAGTTCGCGGTAGTCGTGTTCGATCCGCCAACGGATCTTGGCCAGGGTGACCAGCTCGGCCGGTGCGATGCCGGCCGGCAGGTTGGACAGCCAGTACTTGATGGGTTCGCTCTCGTCGTGGGGCCATTGCGCGATCAGGTGGCTGATCGGCAGCGAGCCGTCGTCGGCCGGGCGGGGTTTGCGACCGGCCACCCGGACCGGCAAGATCACGAACTGCGAGGTCAAGCTCCCCTTGGAGCCATCACGCCAGGTCAGCGTGGTCGCCGCAGCACGTCCGGCGGCCAGCACATGCTCGCGCAAGCTGATCGGCTTGGTGCGATAGCGCGGCTTGGGCCACGGACCTGACCCGCGGTAAGGCGGCGTCTCGGGCTCGGCGTGTACCCGGTGAGCGGTGATCGCCCCCTTGACCTGCAGCACGTAGCGCAGATCCCGCTCGGCCAGCGCGGCGCGCAGGTGCGCGTTGTCGCCGTAGGCGGCATCGGCGACCACCACCGGCGCCGTCAGCCCCCAGACAGCAAGCTCATCGAGCATCTCCAGGGCCATCTGCCATTTGGGGCGATGCCGTTCGGTGGCGGGGATGGCGCACCGGGCACGGCGCGCGCCGATCTGCTCGGCCACCTGCGGATCGGCGGCTTGGTTCTGATCCCAGGAGGCGGGCAGAAACAGCCGCCAGTTCAGCGGGCAGGAGGACACATCGGTGATGGCGTGCACGCTGACGCCGATCTGGCAGTTACCGACCTTGCCCAGTGTGCCGGAGTACTGCCGGGCCACCCCCGGTGACCCCTTACCGTCCTTGACGAACCCGGTGTCGTCGATCACCCACGCCCGCGGAGCGACCGCCTGGACCGCGCGAGCGGCCAGGCACTGGCGTACCGCGGCGAAGTCCCAGGTGGAAGAGGTGACGAACTGCTGCAACCCTTGGTGATCCACCCCCAGGCGCTCGGCCATCGGCTGCATCGACTTACGGCGACCGTCCAAGAGCAGTCCCCGCAGGTAGGTGATTCCCTTGGCCCGCTGATCCGAGCGGGCCAAGGGGGTGAACACCTCAGCGGCGAACGTCTCCAACCGCCAGCGGATATGAGCGAGCTGTTCGGGGGTCACGCCCGCATCGAACCACCACACGACCAACCCGACCAGCCACAACAGGCTGACCTAACAAAGCACTACTAGG
>NZ_JBEOWJ010000095.1:0-1281 GCF_040295965.1 Streptosporangium sp. NPDC002544
TCCACCAACTCCGGCGAAGCATGCCCCAGCACCACCGCCACCTGCGCCCGCACCAACTCCACCACCGACCGCACCCGATCAGCCTCACCCAACCCCGCCAACCGCCGCACCAGCGCACCGTCACCCGACACCGACCCCGACACCGCCGACCGGCGAACCCCCCGCACCAGCCCGCGCAGCAGATGCGGCACCTCGCCCTGCGCCCGCACCGCCGCCAGGTCGAGCCGGACCGGGGCCACGGCCGGCTCACCCGAGCGGACGGCCGCGTCGAACAACGCGACACCCTGCTCCGGAGTGATCGCCGGCATCCCGGCGCGGGTCAACCGGCGCGCCTGAGCGTCATCCAGGGCCCCGGTCATCCCGGCGTCCTGCGCCCACGGCCCCCACGCCAGCGACAACCCCGCCAGCCCCTCAGCCCGCCGCACCTCCGCCAACGCGTCCAAAAACGCGTTCGCCGCCGCATAGTTACCCTGACCCGCCCCACCGAACGTCCCCGCCACCGACGAGAACACCACGAACGCCGCCAGATCCAGACCCCGGGTCAGCTCGTGCAGATACCAGGCCGCATCCACCTTCGGCCGCAACACCGTCCCCAACCGCTCCGGCGACAGCGACGGAATCGTCCCGTCATCCAGCACACCCGCGGTGTGGATCACCGCGGTCAGCGGATGCCCGGCATCCACCCCGGCCAGCAACGCCGCCACCTGGTCCCGATCGGCCACATCACACGCGACGATCTCGACCTCGACCCCGTGCGCGATCAGCTCGGCCCGCAGTTCCAGCGCGCCGGGGGCGTCCAGGCCCCGGCGGCTGGTCAGCAGCAGACGCCGCACCCCACGCTCGGCCACCACATGCCGCGCGAACAACCCACCCAGACCACCCGTCCCACCAGTGATCAACACCGTCCCCTCCGGATCCCAGGCACGGCCCGCTCCCCCACCCGGACCAGAGTCACGCTCGTAGCCGGGACCGTCAGTGAGGTCAACGCCACGAGCAGAACCATGCTCAGCGTCGAAGCCATCGGCGGAACCACCAGAACCGGGCACCCGTACCAGCCGGGCAACCCGCACCTCATCCCCGCGCACCGCCACCTGCGGCTCACCCGAGGCCAGCACCCCGGACAACACCGATGCCGAGATCTCCTGCCCGTCCAGGTCAATCAGCACGAACCGGCCCGGGTTCTCCGACTGCGCCGAGCGCACCAACCCCCACACCGCCGCCGCGCCCAGATCGGTGACCGCATCCCCCGCACCGGCCACCACCGCACCCCGCGTCACCACC
>NZ_JBEOWJ010000096.1:0-1162 GCF_040295965.1 Streptosporangium sp. NPDC002544
CGCTCAACCGGACATCCGGATCGGCGACCACCGACTCCAGCAACCGCCCGAACCGCACCACCATGTCCTCGACCGTCACCCGATCGAACAGATCGGCGGCGTACTCGACGACACCGGTCAGGCCATCGCCCGTCTCGGTCAGGGACATCAGCAGGTCGAACCTGGCGACACCGAGGTCCAGCGGCTCCTGCCGGATGTCGAGGCCGTCGACCTCCAGCACCGGGGCAGGGTTGTTCTGGAACGCCAGGGCCACCTGGAAGAGGGGGTGGCGGGCCATCGAACGAGCCGGAGCGACGATCTCCACCAACCGCTCGAACGGCAGATCCTGATGACCGTACGCCGCCAGATCCACCTCCCGCACCCGCCCGACCAACTCCCGAAAAGCCGGATTCCCCGAGGTATCGGTCCGCAACACCAACGTGTTGACGAACATCCCCACCAGATCGTCCAACGCCTCATCCGTACGACCCGCCACCACCGAACCGATCGGAACATCCGAACCCGCCCCCAACCGGGTCAGCAACGCCGCCAACCCGGCCTGCACCACCATGAACACCGTCGCGTTCGCCTCACGCGCCAACGCCCTGAGCCGCCGCCCCGTCTCGGCCCCCACCGTCACCGGAACCGTGCCGCCCCGGTGGGAGGCGACCGCGGGCCTCGGCCGATCGAACGGCAACGCCAACTCCTCGGGCAACCCCGCCAACCGCGACCGCCAGAACGCCACCTGCGCACTGACCAAACTCCCCGGATCCGACTCCGACCCCAGCAACTCCCGCTGCCACACCGCGTAATCGGCATACTGCACCGGCAACGGCACGAACCCCGGCGCCACCCCCCGCGACCGCGCCGCATACGCCGCCAGCACATCCCGCGCCAACGGCGCCATCGACCACCCATCACCCGCGATGTGATGCAACACCAGAGCGAGCACATGCTCACCCGAGTTCAGGGTGAACAGCCTCACCCGCAGTGGCAGCTCCACCTCCAGGTCGAAACCGCGTCCCGCGAAGGCCCGCAGTTCGTCGGCCAGTTCGCTCTCCCCGACACGCACCTGGTCGAACGGCACCTCCGCGGTGTCCAGCACCCGCTGACACGCCACCCCGTCCACCTCGGGAAACACCGTCCGCAAACTCTCATGCCGACCCACCACATCCCGCAGGGC
>NZ_JBEOWJ010000097.1:0-1115 GCF_040295965.1 Streptosporangium sp. NPDC002544
CGTCACCAATGTCTGGGTGGCCGACTGGGACGCCGACGGCAAGACCGACCTGCTCGGCCTGAACGGCAACGACCAGCTCTTCGCCTGGCGCAACCAGCCGGCCAGCGGCAGCCCCGTCTTCTCCCCGTACGCCAGCCTGGGCGCCCAGTGGAGCACGTTCGGCCGCATCCCCACTGCCCAGTAGCGCCCTCTTCGTTCACGTTGGAGCAGACAATGTCCAGGATTCAGGCACGGCTCGCCGTCGTCGCCGCGGCCATCGGGATCGCGGGGGTGCTGGCCCTGCCCGCAGCCGCCTCGTCCGCCAGCCCACCGTCCGGCAAGTACCCGGTCAAGGGCGTCGACATCACCGAGTACCAGCACCCGGGCGGAGCCTCGGTGAACTGGTCCCAGATCCGCCAGTCGGGCGTCACCTTCGCCACGCTGAAGGCCACCCGCGGCACCAACAAGACCAACTCCTACTTCGCGAGCGATCTGGCCGCCTCGCTGGCCCAGGGCATCGCCACCGCCCCGTACCACTTCCTCACCGGCTACACCTCGGGCAGCGCGGGCGCGCAGGCCGACTATTTCATCGCCGAGCTCCGCTCGGCCGGCTACACCGGGCACCGGGCCGGTGAACTGCCGCCGATCCTCGACCTGGAGTGGACCGACGACGGCACCAACTCCTGCCCGCCGTACACCACGGTCTCCCAGGCGCAGCTGTTCCTGGACAAGGTGCAGGCGGCGTTCGGCGTCAAGCCGTGGATCTACACCGCGAAGGGCTTCATGACCGGCTGCATGGGCAGTACCACCGCTTTCGGCTCGTACGGCCTCCAGGTGGCCGACTACACGTCCTCGCACACTACGCCCGCCGTTCCCCCGGGCTGGGGTTCCTGGCTGATGTGGCAGTACGCCGACGTCGGCAACGTCCCTGGCGTACCGACCACGAACGTCACCCTGAACGTCTTCAACGGCACCCAGGCGCAGCTCGACGCCCTCGCGGCGCGCACCGTCACCCCCGTCGTCGACCCGCAGGCCGGTCACCTGGTCGACTTTGACGGTGATGGCAAGAGTGACGTCCTTGGCCTGGGTACGAGCGGCGACGACATGTGGCTGGTGCCGAACACCAGCACGCCGGG
>NZ_JBEOWJ010000098.1:0-1030 GCF_040295965.1 Streptosporangium sp. NPDC002544
GTGTGCAACTGACATTGATCGTTTACGCCTGGGTCTGAGTCTTCTGCTTAAGGCGTTCGTAGGGGGTCTGGCCGCTGAGGCCGCCATGGGGTCGATCGTAGTTGTAGTAGTCCTCCCATTCGCGAAGCTTGTCGTTGAAGACCTCGGCGTCGTCGATGACGACACCGTCCAGCATCCGGTAGAACTCTTCGGCGTCGATGCGGTGTGAGCGTTCGACCTTGCCGTTCAGCCGCGGTGTGCGGGGCTTGATGTAGACGTGGTTGATGCCCTTGTCCAGCACGTGCCAGTGGAAGGCCGATTGGAACTCCGCTCCGTTGTCGGTCTGGACAACCTGCACCTGGAAGGGCAGGCGCTGCAGCACGTAGTCGAGGAACTGGATGGCGGTCTTCTGGTTGAGCTGGGGATAGATGCGCAGCACGCGCAGCCGGGTGCAGTCGTCGATCGCGGTGAACTGGTAGTACTTGTTGCGGCCGCCCTTGCGGCCGGTGACGCCGGCGATGGGTTCGATGAACTTGACGTCGATCTGGACGCGGTGGCCGGGCAGCTGCTTCTCGTAGCGTTTCCACCGCTTGTCGTGGCGTTTGTAGCGCTGGGAGGCCGGCAACCGGCCCATGTCCAGGCGCTTGAGGATCCGCCAGACGCCTGAGCGGCTGATGGTGACGTCGTGGTACCGCTTAAGGTACATCGAGATCTTCTCCGGGCCGAAGTGGTAGTTCTGCCGCAGATAGATGATCTTTTGTACGACCTCGGCGTGCGTGGCGTTCGGGCTGGTCTTGGGCCGCTTGGAGCGAGTACGCAGGCCCTCGATGCCCTCGGTCAGGTAACGGCGGTACCAGACGTAGTACGCCTGCCGGCTGATCCCGTAGTAGCGGCACGTCAGCGCGACGTTGCCCGAGACCTCTTCGACGTGACGGATGACCGCCAGGCGCCGCTTGGCTTCACGGTCGAGTGGGGGGTTCGGGGAAGTCGACATAGACGGTCTCCGTAGTGGTCGGAGACCCAGGTGTCAACGATGTTCGTCAGTTTTAGA